>DATKEZ010000106.1:0-12908 GCA_035511775.1 Steroidobacteraceae bacterium
AGTAGTCCTCCTCGCGCAGCCTCCTGCGATCGGAGCCGAGTGCGGTGAAGCGCATGCCGTTGGAATGCCCCGGCAGGCGCTCGTGGTGCATGAACAGCAGCTGCATCGGCTCATCGAAGGCGATCTCGTGCTCGCCGGCCAGGCGAATGCGCCCGCTGGTGCGGATGCGCTGCACGGTGGGTGCGAGGCTGTCGGGGTCAACGCTTTCGGGCTCGGCGCCCTCGAGCCCTGCAAGGATCGCGCGATCCGTCCCATGGCCCACCCCGGTGAATGCGAGTGAGCCGTACAGGCGCACCGCGATCTGCTCGGTCGGAGCCAGCAGGCCGTCGCGCTTGAGGCCGAAGGCGAACTCGCGCGCCGCCCGCATCGGGCCCATGGTGTGCGAGCTGGACGGCCCGATGCCTACCTTGAAGATATCGAAAACGCTTAGGGTCATGTATTACCCGGCAACGGCCGCCCCGGGGCTTACCCCCTGGAGGTCAGTGTGGATGGTAACGCGGCTGCTGACATGCTTTGCGGCGACCTGCGGCGGCTCAAATGCGACCCCGCAGGCGCCGCAGCTGCCGACGGTCGTGTTTGTCGGGCCGCGCCGCGGGCCGCGGCGTGAGCCGGGCAGCCAGCCTCATGCGCGTGGCGAACTCGGCGCCGCGAGCCACGCTTGCGGGCGTCTCCTCGTAGCAGCGCGCCGCTGCCGCCGCAGGTCCCCGGCGCTGCGGCACGGCAGCGACCGCACACTCAAATCGCACCGTGCCGCGCGCGAAGCTCACCCGGTCCCCGGGACGCAGTTCGTGGGCGGGCTTCACGCGCTCGCCGTTCACGTGCACCCTGCCACCCGTCACCGCCTGCGCCGCCTGCGAGCGTGACTTGAACAGACGCACGGCGAACAGCCAGCGGTCGATACGGGCGGTCCCGGGATGACCGCTTGCTGCGGGCTCGGACATTGAGGCTCAAGTATAATTGCATGTCATGAATCAGGCTGTCATCGAGCGCCTGCGCGGCGAGCTCACCGGTCTGCGCGAGCAGGGCCTGTACAAGAGCGAGCGGGTGCTCGCCGGGCCCCAGGGCGGCGTGGTGCGCGCCGGCGAGCGCGACGTCATCAACCTGTGCGCCAATAACTACCTGGGGCTCGCCAACCACCCGGTGGTACGTGCGGCGGCGCAGCGGGCGATCGATGAGTACGGCTACGGCATGGCCTCGGTGCGCTTCATCTGTGGCACGCAGACCACCCACAAGGCGCTCGAGCAGCGCCTCGCCCGCTTCCTCGGCACCGAGGACGTGATCCTGTATTCATCCTGCTTCGACGCCAACGGCGGCCTGTTCGAGACGCTGCTCGATGAGCGCGACGCGGTGATCTCGGACGCGCTCAATCACGCGAGCATCATCGACGGCATTCGCCTGTGCAAGGCGCAGCGCTACCGCTATGCCAACAGCGACATGGCGGAACTCGAGCACTGCCTGCGCCAGGCGCAGGGCGCGCGCACGCGCCTCATCGCCACCGACGGGGTGTTCTCGATGGATGGCTTCATCGCCAGGCTCGGCGAGATCTGCGATCTGGCATCGCGCCACGACGCCCTGGTGATGGTCGATGATTCGCATGCCACCGGCTTCATGGGAGCCACGGGGCGGGGCACGCCGGAGCACTGCGGCGTCGCCACGCGCGTCGACATCCTCACCGGCACCCTGGGCAAGGCCCTGGGTGGGGGGAGCGGGGGCTACGTTGCCGCGCGCCGTGAAGTCATCGAGTGGCTGCGGCAGCGTTCGCGTCCTTACCTCTTCTCCAACAGCATTCCGCCGGTAGTGGCCGCCGCAAGCCTGGCGGTGCTCGAGCTGCTGGAGCACACCCCGCAGTTGCGCGCACAGCTGTTCGAGAACACGCGCCTGTTCCGGGCCGGCCTCGCCAGGGCCGGCTTCGATCTCAAGCCGGGCGAGCATCCCATCATCCCGGTGATGATCGGGGACGCGGCGCTCGCCGGCCGCATGGCTGACCGGTTGCTGGAGCACGGTGTGTATGTCATCGGCTTCTCCTATCCAGTCGTGCCCAAGGGGCAGGCGCGCATCCGCACCCAGATGTCTGCGGCGCTCACGCGCGAGCAGCTCGAGCGCGCCGTGGATGCCTTTACCGCCGTGGGCCGCGAGCTCGGCCTGCTTTAGCTTGAAACGCCCCCTGCAAACCCTCACGGAAGAAGCCTTGCGGACGAGCAAATCATGAAAGCACTGGTCAAGCAGCGGGCGGCACCCGGTATCTGGCTCGAGGACATCCCCGAGCCCAAGGTCGGCCCGAACGACGTGCTGATCGAGATCGCCAAGACCGCGATCTGCGGCACCGACATGCACATCTATAACTGGGACGCCTGGGCGCAGAAAACCATTCCGGTGCCGATGGCCGTGGGCCATGAGTACTGCGGCCGCATCGTCGAGCTCGGCTCGGAAGTGAAAGGCCTCAAGAAGGGCGACCGCGTTTCGGGCGAGGGTCACATCACCTGCGGTTACTGCCGCAACTGCCGTGCCGGCCGCCGCCACCTGTGCCGCAATACGGTGGGCGTCGGTGTCAACCGCCCCGGTGCCTTCGCCCAGTACCTGGCGATTCCGGCCGACAACACCTTCAAACTCACGGATTCGATCCCGGATGACATCGCCGCCATCCTCGACCCGTTCGGCAATGCCACTCATACCGCACTCGCCTTCAACGTGGTGGGTGAGGACGTGCTGATCACCGGCGCAGGCCCGATCGGCATCATGGCCACCGCGGTCGCGCGCTTCACCGGCGCGCGCCACGTCGTCATCACCGACGTCAACGACTATCGCCTGGAGCTGGCACGCAGGATGGGCGCCACGCGCGCCATCAACGTGCAGCGCGAATCACTGGATCAGACCATGAAGGATCTGGGGATGCAGGAGGGGTTCGATGTCGGCCTCGAGATGTCGGGCAATGCGGGCGCGTTGCGTGAGATGCTGCGCACCATGCATCACGGCGGATCCATCGCCATCCTCGGCATTCCGCCCGAGGAGACGGCCATCGACTGGAACCAGGTTATCTTCAAGGGCCTCACCCTCAAGGGCATCTACGGCCGCGAGATGTTCGAGACCTGGTACAAAATGGCGAGCCTGCTGCAGAGTGGGCTGAAGCTCGAGCCGGTCATCACCCATCACTTCGGGGTGCAGGAATACCTCAAGGGCTTCGAGACCATGGGCTCGGGCAAGTCCGGCAAGGTGATCCTCGACTGGTCGACGCTGTGATGTCGGGTTGAAAAAAGGCCGTCCTGGCCCTTTTTCAACCTCGGCGAGCGAAAGGCGCGACTTTCGCTCGCCTCGAGCGCGCACTGCCGCACCAAGTGTCAAACCGGCGCATCCCTGCGCTGAAGTGCTCAGGCGTGAGTGCTACCGGACCTCGCAGAAGCAGTAGGCGTACAGCCGGTTCGGCACACTGAAGCGGCTCAGGCGCGCTACCTCGCGCGTCAGCGGATCGAAGCGCTGCGCTACCTGCGCCAGCGCCAGCTCGTCCGGGCCGGCGCGAAACAGTGCCTGCGCCAGACGCGACCTCAGCTGCAGCGCCAGCTCCTGTGCCCAGGTGAGCTCGGGCTCGAGGAACTCGGGTGCATAGTCGGTGAGCTTGGCGCGGCGCGCTGCGGCCTTGACGGCGTCGTTGAAGGAACCGAGCTGATCGACCAGCCCCAGGCGGTGTGCATCCGCGCCCGCCCACACCCGTCCCTGGGCGATGGCATCGACCTGCTCGTGGGTCTTGTTGCGGCCGCTGGCCACGCGCGTGAGGAACTCGTCGTAGCCGCGGCTGATCTGCGATTGCAGCAGCGCGCGCGCCTCCTCGCCCAGCGGACGATCGATGCGCAGCTGCCCCGAGAGTGGCGTCGTGCCGACGCCGTCGACGCTGACGCCGATCTTGCCGAGGGTCCGGTCGACGGTAGGAATGATGGCGAAGATGCCGATCGAGCCGGTGAGAGTCGCCGGACTCGCCCAGATCTCGTCCGCCGGCGCCGAGATGTAATAGCCGCCGGAGGCGGCGTAACCGCTCATCGACACGACCACGGGCTTGCCGGCGGCGCGCAGCGCCAGCAGCTCACGATAGATCTGTTCGGAGGCCAGGACGCTCCCCCCGGGGCTGTCGACGCGCAGCACCAGCGCCTTCACGTCCTTGTCCAGGCGCGCGCTGCGGATCAGCCGCGCCGTGGACTCTCCCCCCACCGTGCCCGGCGGCTGCTCGCCGTCGAGGATCTCGCCGGCGGCCACGATCACACCGATCCGCGGCTTGCCGTCGGCGCGCAACTTCTTCTCGGCGCGCGCGTAGCGCACGTAATCGCCCACCGGCACCGACTTGAAGGATCCGCTCGAGTCGTCCTGACCGACGAGCTCGATGAGGCGCCGCTCGACCTCGAGGCGCGATTTGATGCCGGTGATGAGACTCGCCTGCAGCGCGACCTGCGGGGCGTCGCCCCCCGCCGCGGGCACGCTCTTCGCGAGCGTAGCGACGTACCTCGTCAGCGCATCGGCCGGCAGCTTGCGCGCGCGGGTCACGGCCTGCTGGTAGCTGCCCCACAGCGCGTTGAGATAGGTGCGGCTCTCCTCGCGGTCCTCGGGCGACATGCTGGTACGCGTGTAGGTCTCGACGGCGCTCTTGAAGGCACCGACGCGGAACACGTTGATGTCGACGCCGAGCTTGTCGAGGGCGTCCTTCAGGTAGGTGCGGTAGCGGTCGTAGCCGTCGAGCAGCACGAATCCCATCGGATCGAGGTAGATCTCGTCGGCCTGAGAGGCGAGGTAGTAGCGCTCCTGGGTGAACTCCGTGCCGTAGGCGATCACTTTCTTGCCGCTGGCGCGGAACTCGCGCAGTGCGCCCGCCAGCTCCTCGAGCGTGACCTGGGTGGCGCCTGCGAATTTCTCCAGATCCAGTGCCAGCGCCTGGATACGCTGGTCGCTCGCCGCCGCGTGAATCGAGTCGGTCAGATCCCACAGCAGCGTCTGCGCGCGACCCTCGCCGCGCGCCTCCTCGACCGCTCGGCCCACCGGGTCCCCGGAGAGTTGCTCGACCAGCTCCCCCTGGGGAGCGATGAGCAGCGCTGCGCGCGCCGGGATACGCGGCACGCCGGCGCGCAGCAGCCCCACCACCACGGCAAGGATCGCCAGCAGCATGATGAGATGCAGGACCTTGCGCAGGCCGTCCAGGCCGCGCCACAGGCCAGAGAAAAACGAACGCGGCGTCATGAGGGCGTCAGATCTTCTCCTCGATCCTCGCGGCCTTTCCGGACAGATCGCGCAGATAGTACAGCTTGGCGCGGCGCACGTTGCCGCGGCGCTTGACGGAGATGTCGCTGATCGAGGGGCTGTAGGTCTGGAACACGCGCTCAACGCCCTCGCCGTGAGAGATCTTGCGCACCGTGAACGAGGAGTTGAGTCCGCGGTTGCTGCGCGCGATCACGACCCCTTCGTACGCCTGCATACGCTCACGGTCGCCTTCCACCACCTTGACCTGCACCACCACGGTGTCGCCGGGCTTGAAGTCCGGAACCTTGCGGGTCATGCGCTGCTTCTCGATTTCCTGGATTATCTTGCTCATATCAGTCACCTCGATCCTGGCTTGCCGCCGCGCGTGCGGCCCCTGCGGCAGCCTCACTCGCGCCACCGGTTTGAAACTCATTCAGTGCGCGTCGCGCCTCGGGCGCGAGCTGCGCGTTCGCCAGCACGTCGGGCCGGCGCTCCACGGTGCGGGCCACCGCCTGCGCCAGCCGCCAGCGGCGGATGGCGGCGTGGTCACCGGACAGCAGCACCGGCGGCACGCCGCGGCCCTCGAACACTTCCGGCCGCGTGTAATGCGGCCCCTCGAGCAGGCCCTGCGCAAAGGAATCCTCGGCGCTCGAGCGCTCGTCCCCCAGTGCGCCGGGCAACAGCCGCGCCACCGCGTCGATGATCACCAGCGCCGGCAGCTCCCCGCCCGAGAGCACGTAGTCGCCCACCGACAACTCCCGATCAATGCCGAGCTCGACCACCCGCTCGTCCACACCCTCGTACCGCCCCGCCAGCAACAGCAACCCCGGCAGTGCCGCCAGCTCCCGCGCCTGCGCCTGGCCAAAGGGCTGACCCTGTGCCGACAGGTACACCCGCGGGCTCCCCGGCGGCAGCCGCGCGTGCGCCGTGCGAATCGCAGCCAGCAGCGGCTCGGGTTTCATCACCATGCCCGGACCGCCCCCGTAGGGACGATCATCGACCGTGCGATGCACATCGGCGGCGTGCAGGCGCGGATCCTCTGTCGCCACGCTAATCAGCCCGCGGGCGATGGCGCGCCCGACGATGCCAAACTCGAGCGCTCCCGCGATCATGCGCGGAAACAGCGTGACAACCTCGATCTTCATGGAGCCTTCTATTCCAGCTCCGCCGGCCAGTCCACCAGAATCGTGCGTGCCGCCAGATCCACCTTGTGCAGGTGGCGCGGCACCGACGGCACCCAGTGCTCGCGCCCGCCCGGCGCCCGCGTCACCATCACCGCGCCGCCCGGGGTGTCCACGAAGTGGCTCACCGTGCCGAGCTGCGCACCCTCGAGGTTGCGGACGCTGAAGCCCACCAGGTCCACGCGGTAGTACTCGCGCTCACCCGGCGGCGGTAGCGCCGCGCGATCCACCTCCACCACCGCACCCGTGAGTGCGGCAGCCTCGTCCCGGTCCGCTACGCCTTCCAGGTGCGCGACCAGCCCGTCAGCGTGGGCTCGCGCCTCGGTGACGCGCCGCGTGAGCCGCTCGCCGCTGGCGAGCCTCAGAACCCATTCCCGGTACTCGAGCAGCCGCCGCGGCGGATCGGTATGCGACTGGACATGAACCCAGCCCTTGATGCCGTACGGCGCCCCCAGCCGACCCAGCTCCACCCACGTCACGGCCCGCGGGCCCCACCCTTAAGCCTGCTTCAGGCCGTGGCCTGCTTCCGGTAGGAAGCCACCAGAGTGCGCACCCGGTCCGAGGGCTGCGCGCCCTGGCCAACCCAATAGTCGATGCGCGGCAGATCGAGCTTGAGCTTCTGCTCGCCGCGGCGGGCAATGGGGTTGAAGAACCCCACGTGCTCCAGGCTCAGTCCACCCTGGCGCTTGCGGCTGTCGGTTACGACGACGTGATAGAAGGGCTGGTTGCGCGCCCCGCGCCGCGTCAGGCGGATGGTTACCATGATCGTATCGCTCTCGTTGCAGCGGGCGACCGCAGGAGCGCCACCCAAAAAAGAGCGCGGATTCTACGCAACCCGCGAATCCTGCGCCAGTTTTTCCACTAAGGCGGCATACCGCCCTTCAGGGCGCCCATGAGCTGGCGCAGCCGGCCGCCCTTCATGCTCTTCATGACGCGCTGCATCTGCAGGAACTGCTTCAGCAGCCGGTTCACGTCCTGGACCTGCACCCCCGAGCCCCCGGCGATGCGCCGGCGTCGCGAGCCGTCGATTATCGCCGGGTTACGCCGCTCGCGGGGGGTCATGGAATTGATGATGGCGATCTGCCGCCGCACGTCCCGATCTCCCTGGTCCGCCGACGCGGCGCCCTTCCTGGCCACCGCCCCGGGAAGCTTGTCGAGCAGCGCCGCGACCCCCCCCATCCTCTGCAGCTGCTCGAGCTGACTCTTCAGATCCACCATGTCGAAGCTCTTGCCCTTGAGGGCCTTGCGCGTCAGGCGCTCGGCTTCCTGGGTGTCGACCTGGCGGTGAACCTGTTCGACCAGGCTCACGACATCGCCCATGCCGAGAATGCGCGAGGCCATGCGCTCGGGATCGAAGGGCTCGAGCGCCTCGGTCTTCTCGCCGACGCCGAGGAACACGATGGGTTTGCCCGTGACCTGGCGCACCGACAGCGCTGCACCCCCGCGCGCGTCCCCATCGGCCTTGGTGAGGATGACCCCGGTGAGCTCCAGCGCCGCACCGAATGCGCGCGCGGCGTTCACCGCGTCCTGGCCGGCCATGGCGTCCACCACGAACAGGCGCTCGGCGGAGCCGACCGCGGCGTCGATGTCGCGCACTTCGGCCATCAGGCTCGCATCCACGTGCAGTCGCCCGGCGGTGTCCACGATCAGCGCATCGAACACCCCGCCGCGGGCGCGCTCGAGCGCCGCGCGCGCAATCGCCGCGGGCGCCTGCCCGGCATCGGCGGCGAAGTATTCGGCGTGCACCTCAGCCGCGAGACGCTCGAGCTGCAGCATCGCGGCCGGCCGGCGCACGTCGGTGCTGGCGAGCAGCACGCGCTTGCGCTCGCGCTCGATCAGCCAGCGCGCCAGCTTCGCCGCGGTGGTGGTCTTGCCGGCGCCCTGCAGGCCCGCCAGCAGCAGCACGACCGGCGGTTGCGCGCGCAGCTTCCAGGGCGCGCCCGCGCCGCCCATGAGCTGCACCAGCTCGGTGTGCAGAATGCCGATGAACGCCTGCCCCGGCGTCAGGCTCGCGAGCACCTCGGCGCCGAGCGCCTTGGCCCTGACCGACTCGATGAATGCCTTCACCACCGGCAACGCGACGTCCGCCTCCAGCAGCGCGACGCGCGCCTCACGCAGCGTCGCGGCGACGTTCTCGTCCGTGATCCGGCCGCGGCCGCGCAGATTCTCGATGGTGCGCGCCAGGCGCGCCGTCAGATGGTCGAACATGCGCGGATTATAGGGTCGCGGCGGAGGTTTTCCCGCTCGCGGCTGCAAGCTTCTATGCTAGAGCGTACGCGCCGCCTGGCAAACCGAGGGATGCCGCCTTGAACGCCGCTTCGAACGCCCCGCTGTTGCTGGCGCTGCTGGTGCTGCTGCTCATCGTCGCCTTCTCATCCGGCACCGAAGTGGCGATGCTCTCCGTCAACCGCTACCGGATCATGCACCGCGCGCAGGCCGGCTCGGGACGTGCACGCACCCTGGAGCGGCTGCTGCAGAAGCCCGACGACTGGCTGGGAGCGAATCTGGTCATCCTGGCCGTGGCCAGCATGTTCGCATCCGCCATCGCCACCATCCTGGCGCAGCGCACCGGGCGCCCCTACGCGGTGCCGCTCGCCGTGGCGCTGCTCACCATTGTCGTGATCGTGTTCTGCGAGCTGACGCCCAAGATCTACGCGGCGTCCAACCCCGAGGGCGTCGCGCTCAACGCCGCCGGCATCTACCGTGTGCTGGTGCTGGTGACGCGCCCGGCGCTGTGGCTCACCAGCAACCTGGCGTATGGGTTCCTGCGCCTGTTTGGCGTGGTGCGTGCCACCAACACCACGCATGCGCTCAGTGCCGAGGAGCTGCGCACGGTGGTCACCGAGGCCGCGCCGGTAATTCCCGCGCGGCACCGGCAGATGCTGCTGTCGATCCTCGACCTGGGGCGCGTCACGGTGAACGACATCATGATCCCGCGGCAGGAGATCTCCGGCATCGACGTGAACGAGAGCTGGGAGGACATCCTCGATCAGCTGCGCCAGACCCCGCACACGCGGCTGCCGGTGTACGAAGGCGAGCTCGACAAGCTCATCGGCCTGCTGCACATGAAGCGCGTGGCGCACGAGCTGGTGCGCGGCACCCTCAACCGCGAGCGGCTCATCGAGATCGCGCGCGGCCGCGAGTCATACTTCGTACCCGAGGGAACCGCACTCAACGTGCAGCTCGGGCAGTTCCAGCGCAACCGCCGCCGGCTGGCCTTCGTCGTCAACGAGTACGGTGATATCGAGGGGCTGGTGACGCTCGAGGACATTCTCGAGGAGATCGTCGGCGAGTTCACCACCGATCCGGCCACCGTGACGCACAAGGACGTGCACACCGAGCGGCCCGGGGTGTTCATCGTCAACGCCAGTGCCACGATCCGCGCGCTCAACCGGGCACTGGGATGGCAGCTGCCGACCGGCGGACCCAAGACCGTCAACGGCCTGCTGCTCGAGCACCTGGAGACCATCCCGGACACCGGCACCATGGTGCGTGTCGGTGCCTACGAGTTCGAAGTGCTGCAGGTTGGGGACAACGCCGTCCGCACCGTGCGGGTGCGCCCGCCGGCGGCCGCCAAGCCGCCCGTGGCGGTTACGCGCTCGCCTTGAACGCCGCCGCGAGCGCCTCACCCACCCGTGCGACCGCGAGCACCGTGAGCCCGACGGGCGGTTTGCGCGGCGCGTTGTCGCGCGGCACGATCGCGATGCGAAATCCCTGCGTGTACGCTTCGCGCAGCCGTTCGTCCCCGTACGCGACCGGGCGCACTTCGCCGGTGAGCCCGAGCTCGCCGAACGCCACCAGCTGCGCCGGTAGTGCACGGCCCTCGAGGCTGGAAGCGAGCGCGATCAGTACCGGCAGGTCCCAGGCGGTCTCGGTGATCTGAATGCCGCCGACCACGTTCACGAACACGTCGTGCTCCTGCAGCGCGAGCTGCGCGTGGCGGTTGGCTGCGGCCAGCAGCATCGCCAGGCGATTGGCGTCCAGACCCTGCGCGATACGCCGCGGCGCACCGAAGCGCATGCGGTCCACCAGCCCCTGCAGCTCGATCAGCAGCGGCCGCCCGCCCTCGCGTGTCACGGTGACGATGCTGCCGGGGGCCGGCTGCGGCGAGCGCGCCAGAAATATGGCGGCGGGGTTGCGGACCTCCTTCAGTCCGCTCGCGCTCATGGCGAAGAACCCCAGCTCGTTCACCGCGCCGAAGCGGTTCTTGGTGGCACGCACGATGCGATAGCGGCTGCCGGCCTCGCTCTCGAAATACAGCACGGTGTCCACCAGGTGCTCGAGCAGGCGCGGGCCGGCGATGGTGCCCTCCTTGGTCACGTGGCCGACGATGATGACGGCGGTGCCGCTCGACTTGGCGAAGCGCACCAGCTCCGCGGTGCACTCGCGCAGCTGCGAGACCGCGCCCGCCGCAGCGCCGGCGCTGCCTGACTGCACGGTCTGAATCGAGTCAATGACCAGCACGGCCGCGCGCTGCTGTGCGGCAAGCGCCAGGATCGACGCCAGATCGGTGTCCGCCACCACGCCGAGGGCCTCGGCTGTGAGCGCCAGACGCTGCGCACGCAACCCGATCTGGGCCACCGACTCCTCGCCGCTCGCGTAGATCACCGGGCGTGAGGCGGCCACACGAGCCGCGACCTGCAGGAGGAGCGTGGACTTGCCGATGCCGGGGTCGCCCCCCAGCAGGATCACCGACCCCGGGACTATGCCGCCGCCCAGGACCCGGTCCAGTTCCGTCTGGCCGCTGCCAAAGCGCTGGGCGTCTCCCGCGGGTGCCGCCTGGGCCCCCAGGCTCACGGCGGCCGCCGCGGCGGCGGGGCGCGCGCGCGCCGGGTTGCGCTGCTCGAGCGAATTCCACTCACCGCACAGCGGGCACTGTCCCTGCCACTTGAGGGTCTCGCCCCCGCAGGAACCACACACGAATACCGCATTCGGGCGAGCCATCGATGCGCCTTCGGTCTACTTTCGGCTAGGATTCGCGCCGGGGGAGGCCCGATTGGCTTCTTTTGTGACCAAAGCCGCCCGGCCTGCCTGCTGGCGATGCTAGCGTATGGCGGCTCGGATCGGGGACGGGAAAGTGACGCGCATCACAATCGGTGGACCACTGGCGGGCCGGGCCGCAGCATGAGCTTGCGAAACAAGCTGCGTTTCGTCGGGCTCACCGACACCGGCAAGGTCCGCGAACACAACGAGGACACCATTGCCGTTGATCCGGACATCGGGCTGCTGGTGCTCGCCGACGGCATGGGCGGCTATAACGCCGGCGAAGTCGCGAGCGGCATCGCCGTGAAGACCATCGTCAACCTGGTGCGCGAGCACGTGGAGCGCGAAGACCTTTCGGTACCGGACCGTGAGTCCGGCCTGTCACGACCCAACATCATCCTGCGCGATGCCATCAGCCGTGCCAACAAGATCATCTATCAGACTGCGCGCACCCAGCCGCAATGCGAGGGCATGGGCACCACAGTGGTCGCGGCGCTGTTTTTTGACAACAGAGTAACAATCGCACACGTGGGCGATTCACGGCTGTACCGCCAGCGCGGCGACAAGCTCGAGCAGGTGACCATGGATCACTCCCTGCTGCAGGAGCTCGTCGACCGGGGCTTCTACTCCGCCGAGGAAGCACAGCGCGCGGGAAACAAGAACTACGTCACGCGGGCGCTCGGGGTCGAATCGAACGTGGACGTGGAAATCCAGGAAGTGCCGGTGGGCAAGGGCGAGGTGTACATCCTGTGCTCGGACGGCCTCTCGGACATGGTCGAGGACGAAGATATTCACTTAACGATCAATACCTTTAGTGCTAATCTGGATACGGTCGCCAAGCAATTGATCCAGCTGGCCAACGACAATGGTGGCCGGGACAACGTCTCGGTGGTGATGGCACACATCGTGGATGCGTTCCCGGCTCGCACCAAGATCTTCGACAAGATCCTCGGTTGGTTCGGCTGACACGCGAGAGGGGCAATAGTACATGGCAAGGTTGGTCTTGAGCCTGGATAGCCAAGTGATGGCGGAATACAACATGAACAAGGAGCGCTACACCATCGGCCGGCTTCCTGACAACGACATCCGCATTGACAACGCTGCCGTCAGCGGTCACCACTCGCTGATCATCAATATCCTCAACGACTCGTTCCTCGAGGATCTGAACAGCACCAACGGCACCTACGTCAACGGCAAGCTGATCAAGAAGCATGCCCTGCAGCACGGCGACGTCATCACCGTCGGTCACCATCAGCTGCGCTTCGTCGAGGACGACGAGCAGCAGGACGAATTCGAGAAGACCATGGTGATCCAGCCCTCTGCCCGGCCGGTCGAGAGGGTGCGCGCCGCCGCGGAGGTCGTCGAGCAGGTCGGCGGATCACTGACGGCGACCGCGCGCTCACGGGCGCTCGCGGACGGCGCCGCGGCGCTGAAGAAGGCGAAACTGCAGGTGCTGTCGGGGGCGTTCGCAGGCCGCGAGGTAGAGCTCAACAAGGCCCTCACCACCCTCGGCCGTCCCGGGGTGCAGGT
>DATKEZ010000107.1:0-25708 GCA_035511775.1 Steroidobacteraceae bacterium
CCCTGGTTGCGCACGATCACGTTCTCATCCGACATCGCCGGCACGTACGCGCCCCCTGCGGTGCACGAGCCGTGCACCACCGAGACCTGCGCGACGCCGAGGGCCGAGAGCGTCGCCTGGTTGTAGAAGATGCGCCCGAAGTTGTCGCGGTCGGGAAACACCTCATCCTGCGCCGGCAGAAACGCCCCGCCGCTCTCCACCAGGTACACGCACGGCAGGCGGTTGTCGCGCGCGATCTCCTGGGCGCGCAGGTGCTTCTTGACGGTGATCGGATAGTAGGTGCCGCCCTTGACGGTGGGGTCGTTGGCGACGATGACGCATTCGCGACCCTGGACCCGGCCGATGCCGGTCACCACTCCCGCGCAGGCGATCTCCCCGCCGTACATGCCGTGCGCGGCGAGCTGCGAGAACTCGAGGAACGCGCTGCCGGTGTCGAGCAGCACGCGGATACGCTCGCGCGCGGTGAGCTTGCCGGCTGCCTTGTGCTTGTCGGTGGCGGCCTGCGAGCCGCCGCGCGCCGCCCGGCCTGCCTCGCGCCGCAGATCCTCGACCAGGGCGCGCAGGGCGCGCTCGTTGTCCTGGAACTCCTGGGAGTGCACATCGACCCGAGTGCAGATGCGGGGCATGGGTACTTGCCACGGTTGCCGGTTTGTCCGACAATCATACGATTCGATCCGAGGAGAAGGCAAGCCCATGAGCACGCTCGACTGCACCGACAGCGACTTCGGCCTGGGTGCCGAGCTCGAGGAGATCCGCCGGCAGGTGCGCCGCTTTGCCACCGAGCGCATCGCCCCGCGGGCCGCCGAGATTGACCGCCGCAACGAATTCCCGCGCGACCTGTGGCCGGCACTCGGCGAGCAGGGGCTGCTGGGCATCACCGTTCCGGAGCGCTTCGGCGGCGCGCAGCTCGGCTATCTCGCGCACGTCATCGTCATGGAGGAGATCTCGCGCGCTTCGGGCGCCGTCGGCCTCTCCTACGGCGCGCATTCCAACCTGTGCGTGAATCAGCTGCGGCTCAATGCCAGCGAGGCGCAGTGCACCCGTTACCTGCCCCGGCTGGTGAGCGGCGAGCACGTCGGGGCGCTCGCGATGTCGGAGCCGGGAGCGGGCTCGGACGTCGTCTCGATGCAGTTGCGGGCCGAGCGGCGCGGCGAGGACTACGTGCTGAACGGCCGCAAGATGTGGATCACCAACGGCCCGGACGCGGATGTGTTCGTGGTGTATGCCAAGACCGACCCCGCCGCCGGAGCGCGCGGTATCAGCGCCTTCATCGTCGAGCGCGGCACTGCCGGTTTCAGCACCGCGCCGAAGCTCGACAAGCTCGGCATGCGCGGCTCGGGCACCTGTGAGCTGCTGTTCGATGACTGCCGCGTGCCGGCGGAGAACCTGCTCGGCCCCGAGAACGACGGCGTGCGCGTGCTGATGAGCGGCCTGGACTACGAGCGCGTGGTGCTCGCCGGCGGCTCGCTCGGGCTCATGGCGGCGGCGCTCGATGTGGTGCTGCCCTACATCCGCGAGCGCCGGCAGTTCGGCCAGCCGATCGGAACCTTCGAGCTGATGCAGGGCAAGGTCGCCGACATGTACGCCTCGCTCAACGCCGCGCGTGCTTATGTCTATGCAGTGGCGCGCGCCTGCGACGCGCGCACCGCACGGCGGCGCGATGCGGCGAGCTGCATCCTGTTCGCGGCCGAGCGCGCCACGCACGCGGCGCTCGAGGCGATCCAGACCCTCGGTGGCAACGGCTATATCAACGACTACGCGGCGGGACGCCTGCTGCGCGATGCCAAGCTCTACGAGATCGGCGCCGGCACCCAGGAGGTCCGCCGCATGTTGATCGGGCGCGAGCTGTTCGAGGCGGCCGCTTGAGCGTCGAGTTCGCCCCGCTGCTCATCGAGCCAGCCTACCGCAAGGTGGCGGCGGCGATCGGGGCGCGGGTCCTGAGCCGCGCCCTGCGCGAAGGCGAGCGCCTGCCCTCCGAGACCGAGCTGGCGCGGCAGTTTGGGGTCAACCGCTCCACGGTGCGTGAAGCGCTGCGTGAGCTCGAGAGCCGCGGCCTGGTGCAGCGCCGCCCGGGCTCCAAGCTCATGTCGGTCAGCCGGCCGCACCACGAGACGGTGGCCGAGGGCGTGAGCCACGCCCTGCTGCTGCACGACGTGACGGTGCGCGATGTGTGGGAGGCGCTCACCATCCTCGAGCCGCCGATCGCGCGCGCCGCGGCGCGCGAGCGCGGCGCGCAGGACCTGGAGTGCATCGTGGCCGCCGCCGCGGCGTTCATCGCCGGCCGCGGCGATACCGAGCAGGCAGTGCAGCGCAGCGCGCAGCTGTTCCGCTGCCTCGGGCAGGCGACTCACAATCCGGTGCTGGGACTGGCGCAGGAGCCGCTGTTGCAGCTGCTCGAGCCCTCGCTGCGCGTCATGATCGACAAGGTGCCGCAGGCGCGCGCACGCATCGCCACGGCTCACCGGCGCCTGCTCGAGGCACTCGAGGCTCGCGACGAGGACGGGGCGCAGGACTGGATGGCACGCCACATCCGTGACTTCAGAAAGGGCTACGAGATTGCCGGCATCGACCTGGGGCTGCGGGTGAGCGCCGGCTGAGGCGCTCTGCGCAGCCCGCCCGGGGGCGGTGCGCGTGACCCACGTCTCCGAATGCCCCCTCGCCGCAGCCGCGGCGCGCGCTGAGCGCGTATGCTTCGCCGCGAGCTCGGCGTCTGCCTACGGAGTGTCATCATGTTGACCGTCCTGGTCCTGCTGTTCCTGATCGTCGCCCTCACGGGCTACCTGATCGGCGTTTACAACGGCCTGGTGCGCGTGCGCGCCGCCGTGAAGCTCGCCTGGTCCAACATCGACGTGCTGCTCGTGCAGCGTCACGATGAGCTGCCGAAGCTGGTCGAAGTCTGCAAGCAATACATGCAGTACGAAGCCAGCACCCTCGAGCGCGTCATGCGCGCCCGCGCCGGGGTCGATGCGGCACGCAGCTCCGGCAGCATGAGCACCCTCGGCAACGCGGAGCGCGAGTTGCGCGGTGGCCTCACCGGACTGTATGCGGTCGCCGAGAAGTATCCGGACCTCAAGGCGAGTGAGCCGTTCCGCCACCTGCAGGAGCGCATCAGCGGCCTCGAGACCGCGCTCGCCGACCGCCGCGAGGTCTACAACGATGCGGTCAACACCAACAACGTGCGCATCGATGCGCTCCCGGACGCGCTGATCGCACGCCTCGGCGACTTCCCTGCGGCGCAGTTGCTGCATTTCCAGGCGGACCAGAAGGCGGACGTCGATCTGAAAGCCGCGTTCTCCAGCTGAACGCCCTGCCCTATCCGCTGATCGCCGCCGCCGCGGCGCTGCTGGCGCTGTTCGCGCTGTTCAGGTTCTTCGTGCGCCTGCGCCGCGACCGGCTGGTGGCCGACACCCCGGCGGCGCGCATCCGCTCCGCCGCACAGGGATACGTGAAGGTCACCGGACGAGCACTGCCGGCCGGGCCGGCCGCAACGGCCGCCCCGCTCTCGTCGCGGCCGTGCGTGTGGTGGGCCTATGAGATCGCCGAGGAGCAGCGCGATTCCAAGGGCAATGCCCGCTGGCACACGGTCGAGAGCGCCGCGAGCGTGGAGCTGTTCGCCCTGGTCGATGACGACGGCTCGCGCTGCCTCGTCGGGCCGGTGAGCGCCGAGATCACCCCCACGGTGCGCAACGTCTGGTACGGCTCGGAGGCTCGCCCCGCGGGTCCGCCCCCGGATTCGAGCCCGCTGCTGCACTCGGGTGGCTGGCGCTACACCGAGCGCCTGCTCGGAGTCGGGGAGCGGCTGTGTGTCATGGGGGAGCTGCGCTCGCATTCCGAGCTCGGCGACGTCAATGCCGCCGCCGCCAAGCTGCACGAGTGGAAGCAGGATCAGGCGGCACTGCTGGCGCGCTTTGATGTCGACCACGACGGCAAGCTCGACGCGGCCGAATGGGAAGCGGCGCGGCTGGCGGCGGCGCGCGAATCGCAGACCCAGACGCTGCGGTCGGCGATTTCGCGGGAGAGCGTCATTTCCGAGCCTGCCAACGGGGAGCCTTTTCTGATCGCACCGCTGAGCGCCAGCCAACTGGAGAGGCGCGAGCAGCTGTTTGCGGGCCTGTACTTCCTGCTGGGGCTCGCCGGCGTGATCGTGTGCGCCTGGGCGATCGCTAACGCGTGACCTGCAGGTGCTCGAGCACGCCGCTCGCCTGCTGCTTCAGCATGGCGGCGAACAGCGGCTGCAGCTGACCGAGCTGCGGGTCAGGGATGTCCTTCAGATCGGGGGGCGGCTTGAAGCCCGTCCAGGTCTGGATCTGATCCCCGCCCCACTGGCGCGCGTTGATTGCCGCGCTCGGAGCGGTCACACCGATCAGCAGCAGCTCGCTCAGATTGAGCAGCACCGGCACCTTGTCCGCCGCACCCTCCTCGCCGCGCGCCTCGGTCACGAGGCACCAGCCGCGCAGGTATTCCGGCAACTCGCGCCGCCGCGTGCCGTGCGCCGAGTCGTTGCGGCCGGGTCCCAGCACAATGACGGCGTCGACGCGCTCGGCGGTGGCGAGTTGCACGAACAGCGGCCCGCATGCCTTGGGAAGCCCCTTCGCGAGCGCGGCGTCGAGGAAGCAGGCCTCGCGCGCGCGCCGCAGGGCCTCGGTCGCAGCGGCCGCCACCGGCACCAGTCCCATCTGCGTCAGGCGCTCCCTGAGCGCCTCCATCAGCATGGCATTGACGGACCAGTTCACCGTGTAGGTCTTGAGGTAACTGTTCTGCACGAGCGGGGATGCGTGGAAATGGGTGACCTCGGCGTCCAGCAGGCTCACCACCGCGACGCGCGCGCCGGCGATCAGCTGCAGGTTGGCGGGCTTCTGTGCTGAGACTGCGATGCCTCCCAGCAGGCTCAATGCCGCTGCGGCGGTGGCCCCCGCCGTCGTTCTGGCCCTCGGCATACATCGACCCCTGTAGCGGGAAACGCGCACGACCCCCCTGCCCGGGCGAGTCTAACCCCGACTCCAGCGCTTCGGATACATAACGGGCGCTTATGAGGCCATGCCCTGAAACATCCAACTCCCCCCGACGCGCCGGATACCATCGCGGGGAGTCTCCACGAGGGCGAGGACCTTGGCTGCAATCGGAACCGAACGCGTGCTGAACGTGCGGCACTGGACCGACACTCAATTCACCTTCACGACCACGCGCGATCGCGGGCTGCGCTTCGAGAACGGGCAGTTCGTCATGGTCGGCCTGGCCGTGGACAGCCGGCCGGTGCTGCGCGCCTACAGCATCGCGAGCGCCAACCACGAGGAGCACCTGGAGTTCCTGAGCATCAAGGTACCGGACGGCCCGCTGACCTCGCGCCTGCAGCACGTGCGCGCCGGGGATGAAGTGCTCGTCAGCCGCAAGCCCACCGGCACCCTGCTGTTGCAGGATCTCACGCCGGGCAAGCGGCTGTATCTGCTCAGCACCGGCACCGGCGCGGCACCGTTCATGAGCCTGATCAAGGACCCCGAGGTCTATGAGCGCTTCGAGCACGTGGTGTTCGTTCACGGCGTGCGCTGGGCGCGGGAAACCGCCGTCGTCAGGCACCGGATCGAGGCGCTTCGGGCTCACGAGCTGCTCGGCGCTTCAGTACGCGCCAAACTGCGCTACTACCCGACAGTGACCCGGGAGCCGAACGTGAACTGCGGCCGTCTGACGGCGCTGATCCAGTCGGGACGCCTGTCCCGAAACCTCGGGCTGCCGGCCCTCGACCCGGGGGCGGACCGCATCATGGTGTGCGGCAGTCCGGCGATGCTGTCCGACACCTGCGCGCTGCTGGACGCGCGTGGCTTCACCCTCTCGGCGCACATCGGCGAGCCGGGCGACTACGTGATCGAACGCGCCTTCGTCACGCGTTAGCCCCGTCGGCCCGCCTTGCGGGCTAAGCCTAAGCCTTTCGCCCGCCACCGAACCGAGCGCCGGGGCCTGTCCGCTGAAAGCGCCGGAGGGGGCTTTCAGCCAATTAACTCAGTGCCCGCCCGCGACCAGCAAGCCCGCGTCGCGCAAGGCGTCCGCCAGCCGTACCTCGATGCGCGCCGCCTCGGCGCGGGCGATACGCTGCAGATGCAGGGTCGGCCCGCTCAGCACCTCGAGCCCACGTCGAAGAACGCTGCCGGCGGCGCGAATGCCGGCCTTGTGCTGATCGAAGCGCTGCGCCGGGGTGTAGTGACTCATGCCGACGTACAGGCCGTGCGGCCCGCCTCTGCGGTCCCGGTAGTCGAGCAGCACGAGATAGAGGTTGCTGCGGCCGGGGCGCGCGCAGCTGAAGGTGAGCGCCACTTCGTAGACGCTGGGGAGCCACTCGATATAGCGCATCGGCAGCCACTCGGGAATGGACGCTGCGGCGCGCGACCACAAGGCTGCGAGCGCCGCCTCGATGTTGAGCGCGAATTCACCCCGCATCCACAGCTCGTGAATGCAGTGCGCGCCCGCTTCACCGTCGCCCTGCTGCAGCGCGGCCGCCAAGCGGCGCTCGATGTCCGGCTTGCGCAGTCCCGCGAGCGGTCGCGCCGCGGGGGACGGCGCTGCTCGCGGACGGGCCGCTGGCCTCATGGCGGCGCCGCGGCCGGCGTGCGCGCGCTGACCCTGGCGCAGGCGAGCCACACGACGCCGCCGATCGCGATCGCCACGGGCACAATGAGCACCGCGCGCCCGAGGGACCCCACATCCGAGAGGTAGCCGATCAGCACCGGCGAGGGCACGTCCCCCAGCAGATGGATGGCGAACATGCTGAGGGCGATGGCCGAGGCGCGCTCGAGCGGCGATACGATGTTGACGATGGCGGCATTGATGGGGCCGGTCGACATGAACAGCAGCAGCTCCGCCACGACGATCGCCGGATAGTAGACCGCCGGCGACGGCGCGCTCAGCGCCAGCAGCGCAAAGGGCGCCGCCACCAGTGTGCTGATGCCCGAGAACCACAGGTACGCCTGGCGCGAGAACCTGAGGAAATAGTCCCCCAGCCAGCCGCCGGCGAAGGTGCCGACGAAACCGGTGACGACCAGGATCGCGCCGAGGCCGGTCGTCGCTTCGACCGCCGGCACCGCGCGCACACGCTCGAGGAAGGTCGGCATCCAGAAGCCGAGGCCACCCAGTGCGAAGGTGTAGGCGGCGTAGCCGATGACCAGCAGCATGTAAGGCGCACGGCGCAGGAAGCTCAGGTACACGGTAAGCGGTCCGCGGGTGCGGCCGGAAACAGGTTGGCCCACGGGGGACGGGTCCTGCGCTCCGCGCGGCGGATCGGGCAGCCACAGCACCGCCGCCGCCAGCAGCATCCCGGGTGCACCGGCCATGAAAAACGCTGCGCGCCAGCCGAAGTGATGGCCGATCAGGCCCCCGAGCACGATGCCGAGTGCCGAGCCCACCGGGATCGCCATGTTGAGCACCGAGTACACGCGCCCCCGGCCGCTCGCCGGGAAGAGATCCGCGAGCAGCGCCGGCGCGATGGCGACGTAGGCCGCCTCGCCGATGCCGACCAGCGCGCGCCCCGCGAGCAGCTGTGGATAGCTGCGCGCCAGCCCCGACAGCACAGTTGCCAGACTCCACAGGAAAACCCCGAGCGCGATCGGGCGCGTGCGTGAGCCGCGATCGCCCCACGCCCCGAACACCGGCGCGGCGAGCATGTACACCAGCATGAATGCCGGCACCAGCCAGCCGAGCTGCGCGTCCGACAACGCCATGGCCCCCTTGAGGTCCGGCACCAGCGGGGACACGACGTAGCGGTCGAGGTAGTTGAGCAGGTTGATCGCAGTGAGGACGCCGAGCGCCCGGGCGGCCGAGCGCGGCGTAGGTGCGGCGATGCCCAAGTGTGAGATTCCCGATGCGGTGGTGCCCGCGCGGAACTCTACCCGCCCCCTCAGGCGGGAGCGAGTTTCAGACGCTCGAGGTACTGGCGGACCGGCTCGCGAAACCCTTCGCTGCTGGTGACGGTGGTGCCGCCGGCCACCACCAGGATGAAGTCTCCGCGCGGGGTGCGGCTCACTTCCCGCACGTGACTCATGTTCACCAGACACGAGCGGCTGATGCGCAGCATCGGCTGCGCCTGAAAGGTCTTTTCGGCCTGCTGCAGCGTGCTGCGGGCGTGGAAGGTCTCGCGGCCGATGGTGAGGCGCACGTAATTGCGGTCGGCCTCCACCACCTCCACCTGCGACACGTCCAACATGTGCATGCGGCTGCCGGCCTCCGCCAGCACGCGCGGCTGCGCCTCCGCGCGTACCCGTGCCCCGCGTTCCAGCTGCTCGAGAAGCGCTTCGAGGGCGCTGCGCCGGTCGAGGGGGCCATGCGCCTGGTGACGGCGGCGCACGCGCGCGAGCGTCGCCTTGAAGCGCGCGTCATCGAAGGGCTTCAACAGGTAGTCCACCGCGCTCACCTCGAACGCTTCGAGCGCGTACTGATCGTAGGCGGTGACGAACACGATGAGCGGCAATGTGAGCGGATCGAGCGCGCGCGCCAGCGCGAGCCCCGACATGGAGTCCATCTGGATGTCGAGGAACAGCAGCTGCGGGGCCTGCTGGCGGATCGCCTCCAGGGCGGCGCTCGGATCCCCGTACTCGCCGACCACCTTCAGGTCCGGCTCGCGCTCGCAGCACTCGCGCACGCTGCGCCGCGCCCCCGGCTCATCGTCGACGATCATCACCTCCATCACAGCGCGGCCCTGGTGGCAGGCCGCGCCGCCGCGCTGTCCGGCCCGTCGCGCAGCAGCGGCATGTGAATCTGCGCCCTCCACAGATGCTCATCAGCGGGGCCGGCCTCGAAGGTCGCCCGCTCGCCGAATTGCACCGCCAGGCGCTCGCGCACGTTCGCCAGCCCGATCCCCGTGTCCCCGATGCCGCCCTTGCCGGGCGCGATGGTGTTCAGCACCCGCAGGCTGAGGGTCTCACCGCTGACACTCACCTCGACCCGGATGGTGACCGCGCCTTCGTGTCCGGCGAGACCGTGCACCACCGCGTTCTCCACCAACGGCTGCAGAATCAGACTCGGCACCCAGGTGCGCGGAATCTGCTCAGGGGCCGGCGCCGTGATGGTCAGCCGGTCCGCGAAGCGCTTCTGCTGCAGCTCCAGGTACAGCGCCACGAATTGCAGCTCATCGGACAGCCGCGAGAACTCCCGTTCCCCGGCGCTCAGGAGCCGCCGCAGCAGGTCCCCGAGCTGCACCACCATGGCCTGAGCCGCCGGCGGATCCCAGGTGATCTGTCCGCGTATGGTGTGCAACAGGTTGAACAGCGTGTGCGGGGAGAGCTGCATGCGCAGCGCCGCCAGGTGCGCCTGCGTGAGCGCGCGCTCGAGCGCCGCCGAGCGCAGCTGCGAGTCGCGCAGACGCTGGTAAAACGCAAACCCGGTGACCAGCGCGAGCCCGAAGCCGTAGGTCACCAGGAAGTTGGTGGCGCTCGCGATCCAGGTCGGGAGTTCCGGGCCGCCAATAAACCAGGCGTGCACGTAGCCGGCTTTATGCTCGTGCTCCGAATCGCCCACCAGGCGCTCGCCCAGCACCAGCGCCGGCGCCGCCAGCACCGCGAAGCCCACCGCGCACAGCAGCTGGATGGGCACGGTCTTCCACAGCGGGCGCCAGCCGGTGCGCAGCGACCTCCACATGGACAGCAGGAACAAGGGATACAGCAGCAGATGCTGGATCAGCCGCGCGTCCCAGGGCGCAAATACATGCTCGACCTTCATGGACGAGAGACTCGCCTGCATGCTGTTGGCGTACAGCACGTTCGACAGCGCGACGTAGATCCAGAATGCCGTCAGGACGGTGAGTTGCGTCCGGAAGCCGTGTGCGGCTGCGAGCGCTTCGGGCTGCGGCAGTGCACTGTCGTGCCCCGCCGGGACGGTAAACGGCGGCGTGATGCGATCCAACGGTGAGACGCTCATCCCCATAGCCTACGCCCAACGGCGCCGGGCGTGCTCAGGGCCCATGAGCAATCCGGGACGAGAGCGTCGCTCCGAGGGACGAGCTCGGGAACGCGCCAGCGCGAGCCGCGCACGCCAACGCGAACCTTCGCATTCGCGACGCCGGTCGAACGTTCCCCGCGGTACGAACGCGTCAGCGGCAGGGATCAACACGAGTCGCGCGGGCTTCGCGCGCGGGGCGGGCGGGAGTCTCATAGCCACGCCGCACAACAGCGGCAACTACGGCCCTACACACTTTTCGGAGAAACCCATGACCTCAGCCACCTCAAGCATCCGTGCTCTGCTGAGCGCCTCGGCAGCACTGACCGCCTGCCTCATCCTCGGCGCCTCCGCAACTGCCTACGCGGCTCCCGCCAACCCCGCCCCGAGCACGCGGGTCGACTACCACGATCTGAATCTCGCCACCGAGCAGGGCTCGCAGGCGCTCTACGAGCGCATCGTGCGTGCGGCGCGCAAAGTGTGCGCGGTGAGCGATATCCGCATCCTCGCGGAGGTTGCGGCCGCCGAGGTCTGCCGGGCGCAGGCCATCGCACACGCGGTGCGCGATGTGAATAGCCCGCGACTGGCCGCGGTCTATTCGGCGCACCAGCCACAGGGCTAGCGGCAACGCCGGCCGCGATGCCAGAGGTAGCGATGGAGGGCGGGTGACCCGCGGGCGGGTCACCCTTCTCAACCGAGCGCCGCGAGCTCGCTGGCGCTTAGCTTGATGCGCGCGGCGGCGACATCCTCCTCGAGGTGCGCCACGGAGGAGGTACCGGGGATGGGCAGCATCGCCGGGGATTTGGCCAGCAGCCAGGCGATGGCCGCCTGAAACACGCTCACACCGTGAGCCTTCGCGAGTGCCTCGAGTGCCTTGCTGGCGGCGCTGCTCTCGAGGGTATCCGAGGAGCCGCGCGCGATCGGTGCCCAGGGAATGAACGCCAGGCCCTCGCGCTCGCACACCGCGAGCACATCCGCCGAGGCGCGGTCGGCGATGTTGTAACGGTTCTGAACTGAGACGATCGGCGTAACGCGGCGCGCGCGGGCGAGCTCCTCGACGGTGAAATTCGACACCCCCAGGTGGCGGATCTTGCCCTCCTTCTGCAGGCGTGCCAGCTCCCCGATCGAATCCTCCAGCGGCACCTTCGGATCGATGTGGTGGAACTGGTATAGATCCATGCGCGCAAGCTGGAGGCGCTTCAGGCTTGCCTCGCACGCCTCACGCAAGTGCTCGGGGCGCCCGTCCGGCACCCACGACGAGGGCCCGGGGCGCACCAGCCCGCCCTTGGTCGCGATGACCAGGCCCTGCGGATAAGGGTGCAGCGCCTCGGCGATCAGCCGCTCGCTGATCTGCGGTCCATAGGCATCCGCGGTGTCGACGAAGTCGACACCGAGCTCCACGGCGCGGCGCAGCACGCGCCGTGCCTCGGCGGCATCCCTGGGCTCGCCCCAGATCCCGGGTCCGGTGATGCGCATGGCGCCGAAGCCCATGCGATTGACCGTGAGGTCGCCGCCGATCCTGAGTGTCCCCGCCGCTGCAGCCGGTAGTGCCGGGCGCGACCGCGCGCGCGCCGCCTCACGCGGCGCCACGAGACCCGCCATACCAACCACACCGCCCACGAGCACCTGCCTGCGCGTCCATCGCTGAGTGTCCATAGCATCCATCGCTGAGTGTCCGTCGCGCAATGCTACAGCCGCGCACGCTGCAACACCATGAGTGAGGCAGGTCTGAAAGCACTATTTGTATGCGCTGCAGTATGACGTTGTTGTTACCCGTACAGTGGCCCGATCAGCTTGATAGACAGTACCTTACTGCGTCTCAAGGTCACGGCGGAGTCGCCATGCATTTGCAGTGCGCCAGGAGCTGGATCCGCCCAGCAGCCGTGGCGCCACGGCACTTTACGAGAGGCGCGCCGCTCCTTGGTAAGATCCCCGTACGGTCGTGGTGACGCCAAGGGTGCGACGCAATGGTTGACAGCATCATGCCGGTGGGCGATCTGGCGAAGCACGTCGGGGAAGAGATCGGCGCTTCCTCGTGGACGACCCTCGACCAGGCACGCATTGATGAGTTCGCCCACTGCACGGGTGATCACCAGTGGATCCACGTGGATGCCGAGCGCGCCGCGCGCGAGAGCCCCTTCGGCGGCACGATCGCCCACGGGTTCCTGACACTGTCGCTGCTTGCGCCCACGGGGTTCGAGGTGCTGCTGACACGTATCGCGCCTAAATCGGTGGTCAACTACGGACTCGAGAAAGTGCGCTTCGTCGCACCGGTGCGCTCGGGCAAGCGCGTGCGCAACCGCATCAAGATCGCGGCGGTCGAGCACAAGGGGGGCGGACGCTATCTGGTCACCACGGAGAACACCATGGAGATCGAGGGTGAATCCAAGCCGGCATTGGTCGCGAGCGTGCTCGCCATGTTCATGGCGTGAAGCCACGCTGCGCACGCCAGGCCGGCGCGCAGTCAGGCGCGCATCCGACTCCCGTCAGGATCGAAGACCGCCGCAGACTGGCGCAGGGCCTTGCGCCGCTCGCCGATGATTTCGATCTCGAAACCGGAAGCTTCGCCGGCGAGGGCCGCTGGAATGTAGCCGAGCGCGAGCGATTGACGCACGCTGTGGCCGTACGCTCCGGAGGTCACCCAACCGACGACCTTGCCGTCATGCCAGATGGGCTCGTCCCCGCTCGCATCCGCATCGCTCGCATCCACCGTGAAGCTCACCAGGCGCAGTGCGCCGCCGCTGTCACGCTCCTCGAGCGCCGCGGCACGGCCGACGAAGTCGCCCTTCTTGAGGTCCACGAAACGCCCCAGGCCCGCCTCGTACGGCCCGTAGATCGGCCGGTATTCGCGCGCCCAGGTGCCGAAGCTCTTCTCAATCCGCAGGGTGTTGAGTGCCCGGCCGCCCAAGAGCTTCAATCCCTGTTCCGCGCCCGCGCCCACGAGCAGATCGTAGAGCGCGCGCTGGTATTCGCTGGTCACCCAGATCTCGTAGCCGAGGTCGCCCGTGAAGCTGATGCGCCCGACGAGCGCCGGAATCATGCCGACCTCGAGTCGCCGGAACGAGAGGAACGGGAACGCAGCGCTCGACAGGTCTTCGCGCGTAAGGCCCTGCAGGAGCGAGCGCGAGCGCGGGCCGGCGAGCGACAGGCCGACATACTCCATCGCGCAGGCGCGCACCGTCACGCCTAGCGGGGGTGCATGGCGCTCGAACCAGCGCCGGTAATAGTCTTCCGCGGCGTAGGTGCAGATGAGAAACACACGCTCCGCCGTCAGCCGGCACAGCGTGAAATCCCCGATCAGCTTGCCGCGCTCGTTGAGCATGGGAGTGAGCGCGATGCGCCCCACCTTCGGCACGCGGTTGGCCATCACGTACGAGAGCCACTCCTTGGTGCCGGGACCGGTGACCTCGAACTTGCCGTAGTTGGAGATCTCAAGCAGCCCTACCGCCTCGCGCACCGCCTGGCATTCCGCGGCGACATGGGGGTGTGCGTTGGAGCGGTGGAAGGTGATGTCCTCGGTCGCCTCGGCCGCGCTGGGCGCAAACCACAGCGCATGCTCGAGCCCGCAGTAGTCGCCGAACACAGCGTGCTTGGCCTGCAGGCGCTCGTAAACGGGCGTGGTGCGCAGCGGCCGCGCCGCGCTGAGCTCCTCGTTCGGGAAGCGGATGCGAAAGCGCCGCGAATAGTTCTCGCGCACCTTGGCGTTGGTGTAGGCAAGTGTCGCCCAGTCCCCGTAGCGCGCCACGTCCATCCCCCACACGTCCGCCCCCGGATCGCCCTCGACCATCCACTGTGACAGCGTCAGCCCCACTCCTCCCCCCTGGCTGAAACCGGCCATCACACCGCACGCGACCCAGAAATTCTTCAGGCCTCGCACCGGCCCCACCAGCGGATTGCCATCGGGCGCGAAGGTGAACGGACCGTTGACGACCTTGCGAATGCCAGCTTCCGCGAGCGCCGGGAAGTGCTGGAAACCGACCTCGAGGCTCGGTGCAATCCGGTCGAGATCCTCCGGCAGCAGACTCTGGGTGAAATCCCACGGCGTCTGCAGCGGGGACCAGGGTACGCCGGCGCGCTCGTAGGTTCCGAGCAGCACCCCGCCGCGCTCCTGGCGGGTGTAGATCTCGCCCTCGAAGTCGATGCAGGTCAGGAGCTCCTTTTGCCCCTTCAGCGCAGGCAGATCCTCGGTGATGAGATACTGGTGCTGCATGGCGAGGATCGGCAGCTCCAGGCCCACCATGCGGCCGACCTCGCGCGCCCACAGCCCCGCGGCGTTCACCACGTGCTCCGCGTGCACGTTGCCCGCTTCCGTGATCACGTCCCAGGAGCCGTCGCCGCGCGCTTTGAGGTCGGTGACGCGCGTATGACGCACCACCTGCGCCCCACCGATCTGCGCAGCCTTCGCATAGGCGTGCGTCACGCCGTAGGGGTCCACGTGCCCCTCGATGGGATCCAGCAGCGCGCCGACGAAATGCTTCTTATCGATGATCGGGAATATCCGTGCCGCCTCGTCGGCCGAGATCAGCTCGAGCTCCATGCCGAGATAGCGGCCGCGCGCCTTGGCCATTTTCAGCCAGTCGAAGCGCTCGCGCGTGCCGGCGAGCATGATGCCGCCCGGCATGTGCAGGCCGCACGACTGCCCGGAGATCTTTTCCAGCTCCTTGTAGAGATTGATGGTGTATTGCTGCAGCCGGGCGACGTTGGGGTCGCCGTTGAGGGTGTGCATGCCGCCGGCCGCATGCCAGGTCGAGCCGCAGGTGAGCTCGCCGCGCTCGATCAGCAGCACATCCTTCCAGCCCGCCTTGGTGAGGTGATACAGGACGCTCGCGCCCACCACTCCCCCGCCGATCACCACCACCCTCGCATCGCTCTTCACGGACGTTCCTTCTTGTGTATCACTCGTTGGATACCGCCAGCTGCACCGGCGGACTCGCGCTCATCATCCCCTTACCGAAGCGCTCGATCAGCCAGGAACGGAACAGCGCGATGGCCGTATCCCCGAGGGCTTCCGGGTGGGTGATGAGGTAGTAGCCATAACCGTCATCGAGGGTCACCTCGAAGGGCTTGACCAGACGCCCGGCGCTGATCTCCTCCGCAAACAGCTTGGTGTCGACCAGCGCCAGCCCCACGCCGCCGAGCGCGTACTGCACCGCCAGTACCGCCGTGTCGAACACCAGGCCGCGCTCGATGTTGACGCCGGCGAGGTTGTTGTGGCGCACGAATTGCGACCAGAACTGGTGGCGTGGCATATCCGCGATCCTGACATGCACGATCTCGTTCGCCTCGATGAAGGCCGCCAGGTCCTTGCCGCGGTGGGCGGCGGCGAGGTGGGGATGGCACAGGATCGACAGACGCACCGGCCACAGCAGATCGGTGACCAGATCGCTCACGGTGGGCCTTGAATAGACCACCGCTACGTCCACATCCCCGAGCGGCGGGCCGACCCCGTAGGGGCTGATCAGGTCGATGTCCACTTCCGTGCTCAGGCGGCGGAAGTCGCGCAGGATCGGCACCGCCAGCTGCACTGCAAAGCTCGGCGGCATCTGCACCCGCAGGGTGCGCTGACCGGGCGCGCCCTCGTTGCGGATGTCATCGAGCGCGTACTCGAGCCGGTCGAAGGACTTCACCACCGCCGGCAGCAGATGCTGGCCGGCCTTGGTGAGGGTGAGCGCGTGCGGGCGGCGCTCGAAGAGCTGCACGCCCGTCAGTCGCTCGAGCGCGATGACGTGCCGCGACAGGGCGCTCTGGGAAATCAACAAGGCGTTCGCCGCCGCAGTGAAGCTGCCGTGCTTGGCGACCCCTTCAAAGGCGCGCAGCGCGTTCAGCGGCAGCCAGCGCCGGTCGATGCTTCTTCTCTGCATGGCAACGCTCCCCGAAGCGGGCGAGGCCTCGCGGCCTCGTGCACCGACATACTCACCCAGAGTGCAGCGTCGCGCCAAGGGACCTAAGGCTTCCAATGCCTTTTTTCGATGCGGGTAGACAATTTCTCGGCTTTGCGGTGCTGCGCAACTATGAAAGTCTGCAGCCCGGTCCCCTCAATGAGCGCACGCCCCCTCAAATCCCTGCCCGCCCTTTCCGGGCACAAGATCGCGGCGGTCTCCATCAGCCACCACCGCCTGCCGCTGGCGCCGGCATTCAATGCCAGCTGGGACACCCAGCCACGCGTGCACTTCGACGCCACGATCGTGCGCGTCGGCACGGACACCGGGCTCGTGGGCGTGGGATCGGGCGACCGGATGCTGGGCTTCGAAGGTCACGAGAGCCTGTTCGTCGGGCACGATCCGCTCTCACTCGAGCGTCACTACCGGGTGCTGTCGAATATCGACTTTCACTACGGCCGCTGCTGGCCGCTGGATCTGGCACTGTGGGATCTCGCCGGCAAGATCTCGGGCCAACCGTGCTGGAAGCTGCTGGGGGGCCTTTCAAACCGCGTGCGGGCCTACGCCTCGTCAGGGACGCTGCGCGAGCCTGCGGCTCAGGCGGAGGCCGCCGAGCGCTACCTCGCGCAGGGCTTCCCGGCCGTGAAGCTGCGCTTTCACCGCGGCGACTGGCGCGACGACGTGCGGGCGCTGGAAGCGGTGCGGGCGCGTGTGGGCGGGAAGCTCGAGCTGCTGGTGGACTGCAACCAGGGGTGGCGCCTGCCATGGGACACCCAAGCCCCCTGGAGCTTCAAGGATGCGCTCACCGTGGCGCGCGAGCTGGAGCGGCTGAACGTCTACTGGATGGAGGAACCGCTGCACCGCGCCGACCACGCCGGCATGCGCGCGCTGCGCGAGGCGACCGACGTGCGCATCGCCGCCGGGGAGATGACCCGCCAGCTGCACGAGCTGCGCGATCTGATCACCGGCGGCTGCGTCGACGTGGTGCAGCCGGACGCCGCGCTGGTGGGCGGTATCACGGGACTGAAGCGTGTGGCCATCCTGGCGCAGGAGCATCATCTGACGTTCACGCCGCACACCTGGACCAACGGCATGGGCGTGACCGCCAACGCGCACCTGGTGGCGGGTCTCGCCGATGCGCCGTTCCTGGAGTTTCCCTTCGACCCGCCCGAGTGGAGCCTCGCGCGGCGCGACTACATGCTGGCCGCACCCCTCACGGCCGACGCGCAGGGCTGGATCAACCTGGCAGAGACACCCGGGATGGGCTACGCGCTCGATGAGGGGCGGCTGCTCGCGACGCGCATTGCTTAAGCCGCGCTGCCGTGCGCGGTCGCGCCGCCCGCAAGGTGCTCCAGGGGACCCAAGTACTTCTCGTAGTGCCGCCAGCGCCCCGCGGATGCGGTACTGATCTTCTGCCGCACCTGCCACTTGCTCGCCGTGATGATTACCCGCTCGGTCTGGTGAAACTCCAGGCAGCGCGCATCGAAAGGCAGCCCGATGAACTCCAGCATGCGCCGCGTCCAGCCCTCCGTGTCGGCCACCAGCGCCTCGTACGGCACCTCCAGCAGCGTCGCGGCGGGCAGCACGCCGCGCCAGTGCGCCATGATGCGCAGGTACTCGCCGTAGTAGTGGGCGAGACTGTCCAGATCGTTGGCGTAGGGGCTGACGTTGAAGAAATTCTGGAAATACACCGACAGGCAGGTATCGAGCGGGTGGCGTTGCATGTGGATGATCCGGGCCCGCGGCAGCGCCGCGTGAATGAGCCCCGCGTAGAGGAAGTTCGCGGGCATCTTGTCGGTCACCCGCGGGCTCTCCCCCGCCTGTCCGCCCACCTTTGCGAGGTACTCGCCCGCCAAGCGCGCAAGCGCGCTCGCATCCGCGGGCCCGAGCTGGGCGAACGCGCGGTCCCAGAAGCGCACCTCGCCCGCGCCGTAGACGGCCGGATGGGAGGCGAGGATCTGCTCGGTGAGTGAGGTGCCCGAGCGCGGCATGCCGATGATGAATACCGGCCGCTGCGAGTCGCACGCGCCGGGACGCTCGGTGCGCACGAAGGCGGCATCGCACACAGTCATGATCCGCTCGACGAGCTCAGTGAGGCGGCCGCGGTCGTAGCCTGGCCCCAGGCGCTTGCTGAGCTCGTTCGCCTGCCGGTAACTCTCGAACGCGCGGTCGTACTCGCCGACGTCGTCGAAATACTTCCCCAGCGCGTAACGCAGGTGGATTGCTTCGTTGAGCGGCAGGGGCTTGGCCAGCAGGCTCTCGGCGCCCTTCAGCCAGGCGCCGTCGGCGCTCGTCATGCGGCGGTGGGCCGCGATGCTGCCGTAGGCTGGCACGAACTCCGGCGCGACCGAAATGGCGCGCTGGAACAGTTCCTGGGCCTCGGCGAAGCGGCCGCGGTCGGCGCGCAGCTCGCCCAGGAAGTTCAGCGCATCCGCACTCGCGGGCGCGACCGCGAGCGCCGCCTGGCAGCTCGTCTCGGCCTCCGCGTACAGGCCCTGCACGCGCAGCGCCGCCGCAAGGCCCAGGTGCGCGCCGAGGTGCTGTGGGTTCAGACAGAGCGCGCTGCGGAAACTCGCGGCGGCATCGGCGGCGCGGCGCGTATCAAGGAGCGCATAACCGAGATGGCAGTGACCGTGGGCGCTGTTGGGATCGAGCTGCACCACCTGCTGCAAGAGGGCGAGCGCCTCACGGCGCTCCCCCATATCGCGCAGCAGGTTGCCGAGATTGCTCATCGCCTGCGGATATGTGGGCCTTAGCCGCAGCGCCTCGCGGTAGCTGGCCGCGGCCTCCGCGGGCTCACCGCGGCCGGCGAGCAGCAGTCCCAGGTTGTTGTGCGCCATGGCGAGCTGCGGCGCCAGGCTGATGGCGCGGCGGGTGACCTCGAGCGCCTCCTGCAGCTGCCCGAGCTCGCGCAGCGCATTGCCGAAATTGCACAACACCTGCGCGTTGTCGGGCTTCACCTCGAGCGCCCGGCGGTAACAGCGCACCGCCTCCTCCGGCTGCGACAGCTCGAGCAGCACATTGCCGAGGTTGTTGAGCACCTCCACCCGGCGCGGGTCGGCCTGCTGTGCCCATTGGTAGAGCGTGAGCGCCTCCCGCGGCCGCCCGAGCTGGCGCTGCACGTCGGCCGCCTCGCTCAGCACGTCCGGGTCACGCGGCTTGAGGGTCAACGAGCGGCGCAGGCTCACCAGGGCCGCCTCGAGCTCCCCGCGCGCGTGCAGCTCGGCGGCGAGGTTGGCATGGGCCTCCGCATCCTGAGGCAGCAGCTCCGCCGCCTGGCGCAGGGCCGCGAGCGCATCCTTCTCCTGACGCAGGAGCGCGACGCTCAAGATCTTCCAGAAGATGCCGGCGGCGGGCTGCGTGCGCACCAGCGCCTGCGCCTGCACTTCCGCCTCCTTGAGGTGCCCCTGCTGAACCAGGGCCACGAGCGCTGCGATCTGCTGCGGATCGGGGCGTCCCGCTTTCATCGGCCCGGTTCGTCGCGGTAGCGCGTCAGCGCATCGCCGAGCGCGTCCCTGAGCTCCCCGAGCCAGGGTTCGAAGTGCTTCCATTGCCCGAGCCCGTCGCGATAGATCGCCTGGCGCACCTGCTCGGAGCTTGCGGTACGCACGCTGCGCCGGTTCTCGTGGAAGGCGACGCACTGCGGCTCGAATCCCAGCCCGCAGAACGCCAGCAGCCGTTGTACGCTCCCTTCCAGATCCTGCACCACGTCCTCGTGCAGGACCCGCAGCACACGCCCGGGCAGCACCTCATTCCAGTGACGCATGAGCTCGAGGTAGGTGCGGTAATAACGCGCGATATCCTCGATGCTGTAGGTGAACTCCTGGCCGTTGGCGAACAGCTGCTTGAAGTTGCTGAAGCAACAGGCCATCGGCTCGCGCCGCGCATCGATGATGCGGGCGTTGGGCAGCATCAGGTGTATCAGACCGACGTGCCGGAAATTGTTCGGCATCTTGTCGATGAAGTACGGCTTGCCGGTGCGGTAGACACGGGTCTCGTTGAGGTAGTTCTCTCCCAGCTGGCGGAAATCCTCGGCGCTCAGGCGCTCAAGGATGCGCGGATAGCGCGGCTCGTCCGCCTCCGGCTCGAAGCCGCGCAGGCGGCTGACGAGCTGCTGCACGTTGGGCAGCTCCTGGGTGCCCTCTACCTGCGAGTGCGAGGCCAGGATCTGCTCAAGGAGTGTCGAGCCCGAGCGCGGCAGCCCGATGATGAAAATCGGGTCCGGGCTCGGATCCCCGTAGCCGGTGCGGGCGGCTAAGAACCCGCTCGTGCAGACCTTGATCTGGTGCTCGGTGTTGCGCTCGATGAGCTCGGCGCGGTAACGGCATTCGGGGCGCTTGAGCGCATTGCCGAGCCGGTACTGCTCGAAGGACGCGGCGAACTCGCCTCCATCCTCCAGCGCCTTGCCGAGCGCAAAGTGCAGGTGGTAGCGATCGACGAGCGCGGTGGCCGGGGCCGCGATCGCACTGCGCATGCGCGCCAGCTCCTCGCCCGTGAACCGATAGGTCTTGAGGTTGGCGAGGCTCCAGTACGCGTCCCCGAAGTCCGCCCGGCACGAGGCCGCGCGGCGGTAGGACTCGATGGCTGGCTGCGTCTGTCCGAGGGTCTTAAGGGCGTGCGCGATCGACAGGTGCGCCTCGGCATCCTCATTGTCCCCGCGCAGCAGCTCGCGGTAGAGCGCAATCGCTCCCTCATGGTCCCCGAGTCCCACCCGCGCGCTCGCGAGCAGCACCTTCAGCGGTCGGCTGCCCGGGTCGTTCGCCATGAGCTTCTCGATCTCGGTGAGCGCTTCCTGGTGGCGGTGCAGCTCGGTGAGCACGAACGCGTACTCGTGGCGCGCCGCCTTGTAGTCGGGCGCGCGCTCGAGCACCGCGGCGAGCAGCACCTGAGCATCGAAGTAGATCTTGTGCGCGATGCCGATGCGCGCCAGCAGCCGCATCGCTTCGATGTGATCACCGTGCTTGAGGAGGTAGGCCCGGATCAGCGCCTCGGCCGCCTCCAGGTCACCGTCGGCGAAGAGACTCGTGCCGAGCACCACGTCTTGCGGCAGCGCGCGCAGCGTCGCGACGTGGCTCGCCGCCAGGGCGGCGTTCGGCGCCTCGCCCTGCATGCGGTACAGGCCTTCGAGCATGCCCCAGCTGCCCGGCAGCGCATGGTTGATGTTGACCGCCTTGAGGAACGCTTCGATGGCTGGCAGCGCCTTGCGCAGCGCCACGAAGCAGCGGCCGCGCTCCTCGTAGAGACGGCTGAACTGCGGATGATGCTGCTCGAGGGTGGCCAGGGTTGCGAAGGCCTCGGGTATCTGCCCGCGGAAGCGCTGCGCAATGGCCGTGCACAGTAGCGCCTCTCGGTGGTCGGGCGAGCGCTCGAGCACCGCCTGGGCCGCGCCCAGCACTTCGTCGAAGCGGCGCTGGCGCAAGAGCTCATGGAGCTTGGCGTTGACGGCCCCGGTGTCGGCGGGGGCGTGGGTGGCGGGGGCAGGGTTCATGGTAAAAGAAAGGGCGGACCATCCGGTCCGCCCCATATTAGCTCAGCCGGTCGCGAGGGATCGGCGCTGGGCGTTGCCGCTTCAGAACTTCCAGCCGAACTGGGCCATCAGCACCCGCGGGCGCAGCGGAATTTCCGATTTAATGAACTGGCCGGACGAGATGTTGGTCGGACCGTACTCGTTGGACAGGTTGCTGGCGGTCAGCTGCATCGTCCAATTGTCCCGCGCGACGCCGACGGCCGCGTCATAGGTGGTAAAGCCCGGGATCTCATACCGCAGCAGAGTCGTGGTCGGATTGATGCTGTCCGGCGGCTTATTGCCGTCCGGGAAGCTCGCCGGCTCGTTGCTCTGCGGGCCGATATGACTGGCGCCGACCCAGGCAAAGGGCTTGTAGGCCCCGCCCACCCAGTCGTAGCGCGCCCGCACGTTGAACATCCACGGCGGTGAGAACGGCGGCCGCGTGCCGTTCACGCCGTACGGGTTCGTATAGGTGGTCTCCCTGACAACCGTGATGCACTGACCGAGCGGCGTCGGGTTACCCGCCGACACCCGGTTGCTCGGCAGGCACGGTCCGGTGTCCTGCTCGGCACTGTTCACCGAGCTCGAGCCGTCCACCGTGAGCCCCTCGGTGAGGCGCGCGACGAACTGCACCTCGAAGCCCTTTACCTTGTAGCTCGGGCCGTTGATGTCGAAGGTCGTGTTGCCGAGGTGCACCGGGTCGAACAGTGGCAGCTGGATGTCGGTCCACTTCATCTCGTAGGCAGACAGGTTGACGATGAGGTGGTGATCGAGCCACTCGCTCTTGAAGCCGATCTCGTTGTTCTTCAGCTGGTCCGAGTCGTAACCGGCCGGCTTGTTGAACTGGCTGGTGTTGAGACCGTTCAGGCTGCCGGGGGCGCCCACGGGCAGCGTACATCTCGGGTCCACCTTGTCCTGCGGCACACCAGGGATCGCGGCGCCGCAATACTTCGCCACGCCCGCCAGCGACGGCGGCTGACCCGGGAGCGACGAGGTGCGGTTGAAGCCACCGGGACGGAAGCCTTCCGAGTAGGTGTAGTAGCCCATCATGTCCCGGGTGATGTGCCAGGTCAGGTTGCCGCGCAGGCGGTGCCCACTCTCGTTCTTGTCCAGGTTGATGGGAAAGCCGCACAGCCCGGCCGCCGTGCACACGCCGTTGAGGTGATTCACCACGAGCCCCTTGCTCGTGCTCTCGCTGTAGTACTCCGAGCCGTGCTCGAACTCGTCATACTTGTAGAAGCGCGCGCCACCGGTCAGTGTGAGCACCTTGGGAATCAGGTCCAGGTCGATGGAGGCGAACGCGGCCTTCTGCTTGTAGCCGCGCTGGTCGTCCTCACCGAAGGCGGTGTTCGCATTGGTGCGCAAAGACGGATCGGTCGCAAAGGCTCCGGGCACCGGGCCGACCGCGGACAGGCAGTCCGGGCCGCCGGCGAGCGCCCTGGCGAGGTGGGCCGGGTCGCACTGCGGGATGCCGAGGTAGTTGAAATTCATGTCATCGTCGATGACGAACTTCTCGAAGAACAGCCCGACCAACCCGCGCACGCGGTAGTCCGTGTTGGTGCTGAGACGCAGTTCGTGGCTCGTGTGCTGGTTGCTCACCTGATCGCGCCAGTTGCCGACGGCCGTGGAGCACTGCAGCGGATGGCCGACAAGGGATCCCTGCCCGAATTTCGCGGGGAAGTTCTTCGGGTTGAAATAGCCCGCGCCGGTGCCGATGCACGCGTAGTACGAGCCGGCGAAGCTGCGCATGTAGTTGGAGTAGTCCTGCTGGCCGTCGATGTTCCGGACCATGTAGCTGCCGGTGTACACCAGGCTCAACAGGTCGCCCAGCTTGCCGTTCAGCGTCCAGGCCGTGCTCTCGTACTTATCCTTGCTGTAACCCGGCGCGAAGGCGGCGATCTGGTAGTTGTTCAGCGCGGCGCCAGTCGGGTCCCGCGGATAGGCGTAGAAGTAGCCGTCCGCCTCCAGGTTCTGATAGTTCTGCTGCAGCAGCAGGTCCCAGTTTTCATTGAACTTCCACAGCGCCGAGAGTCGTGCGCCCTGATAGTCAACCGGGTTGGTGTGGGTGCCCTGCAGGGGGCCGTTGTTAGCCGTGGGGTTGCCACCCAGATCGTGTGGCGGCGTGCCGGGGAGATAGCCGACGGTGGCCGGCACGTTGTCGATGTAGCCGCCGCGGCGCTCGGAGAACAGCACCGCGCGCAGCGCGAAGCTGTCGGTAAGCGGCAGGTTGAACACCCCAGTGGCCATGGTGTTCGGGTTGCCGTGGGTGGTGATGCCGTAGCCGAGATTCGCCTCCGCGACGACGCCACCGAGCTGCGGCCTGTTGGTGATATAGCGAATGGCACCGGCCTGGGCGCCGCCGCCGAACAGTGTGCCCTGCGGACCTTCGAGGACCTCGACGCGCTCCATATCGACGAGGTAAACGTCGTTATTGCGCGCCGGGAACTGCATCGACTGGTCATCGAGATACAGAGCGACGTTGGGAAAGGGCGCAGTGGTCGACTGCGACTGGTTGCCTGAGCCGACACCGCCCAGCCCGCGCATGAAGATGTTGCCGGTGCCGGGTCCGTTGCCACTGAAGGTCACGTTGGGTGTGTACTTCAGCAGGTCGTTGAACGACACGACGCCCAGCTGCTTCAGCTGATCGCCGCTGAGCGCCTGGATGGTGATCGGAACGTCCTGCAGGTTCTCGCTCCGGCGCTCCGCCGTGACGACCACCTCAGCCAGCTCACCCCCGGTGGCGGTGGCAGCGGCGGTATCGGCCGGCGCTGCAAACACGAGCGTTGTGCTCGGCGCCCACAGAATTGCCGCCACCGCCGCAGAGATCTTCGGATTAGGCTTCATCGTTGCCCCCTGAGGGTTGGTTGTGTAATCCCCACGCGGCGCATTCCGCCTGCCCAGGCGGGCCCCCATACGTTTGTATACCACTCGCCCGGAGCGCGCTTGAATAAACACGTCATCAGCGCATTACGCAGCCGCTCCCAGCCCAGCTCGCGACACGCGGGCAAGCGGAACTGTCCGCAATAGTAGCCTCTGGCACGTTACGGAGCGCTGACAGAAATTGGATACCCCCATCTTAAAAAGGGATCGAGCGCCGGCTCATCGACGGTACTCGAGCTCATTGACGCCCCTTGTGCCGCGCGCGCGGGGCCTGAACCCGCGATCCGCTGTGGTGTTGCGCGGAAGCAGCAGGCCTGAACGCCACGGTCACCGGGGCGGGCACTGGACCTGTTCCAAGCCCGGCGGCGGCGATTCTGCGGCGGCGATGCACATCCTCTACGATCCGTGCGCATGAGCCACCCGCCCCATGTTCTGGCCATCGACCAGGGCACTACCTCGACGCGCGCCATCGTATTCGACGCGCAGGCCCGCGCCGTCGCCAGCGCGCGGCGCGAGCTCAGGCAGCACTACCCCGCATCCGGATGGGTCGAGCACGACGCGGAGGACATCTGGCGCGACACGCTCGCGGCGATTCGCGAGGCGATCGAGCGCACATCCGGCGGGGTGGCCGGCATTGCAGCGCTCGGCATCACCAATCAGCGCGAGACGGCCCTTATCTGGGAGCGCGCCACCGGCAAGCCGATCCACCGCGCCATCGTCTGGCAGGACCGGCGCACGGCGGATGCGTGCGCGGCGCTCAGGGCGGCGGGCGCCGAGCCCCTGGTTCGAAGCAGGACCGGCCTGCTGCTCGATCCATACTTCTCCGGCACCAAGATCGCGTGGCTCCTCGATCACGTGGCGGGCGCGCGCGAGCGCGCCGAGCGTGGCGAGCTGGCGTTCGGCACGATCGACAGCTTTCTCCTGTGGCGCCTGACGGGCGGGCGCGTGCACGCGACCGACGTCACCAACGCCTCGCGCACGCTGCTGTACGACATTCACGCCCAGAGCTGGGATGAGGAGCTGCTCGCCCTCCTCCGCGTGCCGCACGCACTGCTGCCACAGGTACGAGACAGCAGCGAGGTGTACGGTGCGACCGAGGCGGCGCTCTTCGGGCGGGCACTGCCGGTAGCCGGTATCGCCGGTGACCAGCAGGCGGCCCTCATCGGACAGGCCTGCTTTACACCCGGCATGGCGAAATCGACCTACGGCACCGGCTGCTTCCTGCTGCTCAACACCGGCGAGGTGGCGGTCCCGTCCGGGAACCGCTTGCTCACGACGCCGGCGTATCGCATCGGCGGACGCATCACCTACGCCATGGAAGGATCCATTTTCGTCGCCGGAGCGGCCATCAAGTGGCTGCGCGACGGGCTCAGGCTCATCCACGACCCGGCTGAAACCGCCGCTGCCGCGGCGCGCGTGCCGGACGACCACGGTGTGTACCTGGTGCCGGCGTTCGTGGGGCTCGGGGCGCCGTACTGGGAGCCGAACGCCCGCGGGCTGATCTGCGGCCTGACACTCGCTGCCTCGG
>DATKEZ010000108.1:0-9835 GCA_035511775.1 Steroidobacteraceae bacterium
GACCATCAACTGCTCGAGCTCGCGCTCGCGCATCTGCCCGTGGCCGATGCGCAGGCTCGCCTCCGGCACCAGCGCCTGTACCTCGGCGGCGATTTTCTCGATGGTGCGTACTTCGTTGTGCACGAAATAGATCTGTCCGCCGCGGCGCAGCTCGCGCAATGCCGCCTCGCGCAGCGTCGGCGCGTGCCATTCGATGAGGAAGGTCTTTATCGCCAGCCGTCCCGCCGGAGCGGTGGTGATCAGGGACAGGTCGCGCAGGCCGCCGAGCGCCATGTTCAGGGTGCGTGGAATGGGGGTTGCGGTGAGGGTGAGCACGTGCACGTTGGCGCGCAGCGCCTGCAGGCGCTGCTTGTCGCGCACCCCGAAGCGGTGCTCCTCATCGATGATGAGCAGGCCCAGGTCGCGGAAGCGCGCGTGCGCATGCAGCAGGCGGTGGGTGGCGATGACGATGTCGACCTTGCCCTGCTCGAGCCCCGCGAGCACCGCCTGGGTCTCCGTCGAGCCGCCGAAACGCGACAGCCCCTCGATGCGCACCGGCCAGTCGGCGAAGCGGTCGCGAAAGTTGGTCAGGTGCTGCTGCACCAGCAGTGTGGTCGGAGCGAGCACCGCGACCTGCTTGCCCGCCTGTGCGGCCACGAACGCCGCGCGCATGGCTACTTCGGTCTTGCCGAAGCCGACATCGCCGCACACGATGCGATCCATGGGGCGCTCGCTGCTGAGATCGGCGAGCACCTGCTCGATCGCCTGCGCCTGATCCTCGGTCTCCTCGAACGGGAAGGCGTTGGCGAAGGACTGGTAGTCGAGCTCGCTTGCCGCCAAGGCAAGTCCCTGCTGGGCCTTGCGCCGCGCGTACAGATCGAGGAGCTCCGCGGCCACGTCGCGGATCTGCTCGGCGGCACGCCGGCGGGCCCTGGCCCATTGATCGGTGCCGAGCTTGTGCAGCGGGGCGCTCTCGGGCGCGGCGCCGGTGTAGCGGCTCACCAGGTGCAGCGCGTGCACGGGCACGTAGATGCGGTCGCCGTCCTGATACTCGAGCACCAGGAACTCCCCGGGCTGCCCGCCGATCTCCATCGGTCTGAGGCCCGCGTAACGGCCGACGCCGTACTCCTCGTGCACCACCGGCGCGCCCGGATTGAGGTCCTGGAGGTCGCGCAGGATCGCCTCCGGATCCGCGGCGCGCCTGCGCCGCCGCTCCTGGCGGGCGCGTGCCCCGAACAGCTGCCCTTCCGCGATCACCGCGATCCGCGGCGCGATGAGCGTGAGGCCTTCGAGGTCGGGCGCCACGGTCAGTGCGAGCCGCGCCGTCCCCGCAACGAACGCATCCCAGCCGGGCACGACGGCCACCTCGTGGCGATGCGCGCGCAGCATCTCCTGCAGCACCTCGCGCCGTCCGGCCGAGTCAGCCGCCAGCAGCACGCGGCCCTCGAAGTCACTCAGGAACGCGTCCAGCGCTGCCAACGGCCGCTCGGTGCGCACGTCAACGCGCAGCTCGCGCGGCGCGCTGGTGGGGAAATTGCGCACTTCGGCCGCGGCACCGTGCAGATCGGTGTCCGCCTTGAAGGCATCGAGGGTGATCGATGCGAATCCGGCGAGCGCCGCTTGCAGCGCGGCCGGCTCCAGAAACAGCTCCGCGGGCCTGAGCACCGGGCGCTCGATGTCGTGGCGGCGATCCTCGTAACGCGCCTCGATGTCCTGCCACGCCTTGCTGAGAGTCTGTGGCAGCGCGGCCTCGTGCACGATCACCGCATCCGCGGGCAGGTAGTCGAACAAGGTCGCGGTCGAATCGAAGAACAGCGGCTGATAGAACTCGACCCCTGCGGGCGCGAGTCCCTCGCTCACGCCGCGATAAACGACGCCGCGGGTCGGATCGCCCTCGAAGCGCGTGCGGTAGCGGCGGCGGAAATCCTTCACCGCGTCCGCATCCAGCGGCACCTCGCGTGCCGGGAGCAACCGCACCCCGGGAAGCGCATCGAGCGAGCGCTGCGTTTCCGGATCAAAGCGGCGGATCGCCTCGATCTGCTCATCGAACAGGTCGATGCGCAGCGGCGCCGCGGCGCCCATGGGGAACACGTCCAGGAGCGAGCCGCGCATTGCGAACTCTCCGGGACTCACCACCTGGCTGACACTCGCATAGCCTGCCTCGGCGAGTCGTTGCCGGAACGGCTCGATGGCGAGCGCCTGCCCGGTGCTGAGCTCGAACGCGCGGCCCTGCACGTAACTGCGTGGCGCCAGCCGTTGCATGAGCGTGTCGGCCGAGACGATCAGGCAGCCGTGCCGCAGCAGCGGCAGCTCGAACAGACTCTTCAGCCGCTCGGAGGTGATGTCCGGATGGGGAGAGAACAGCTCGTACGGCAGCACTTCCCAGTCCGGCAACCGCAGCAACGGCAGCCCCTCCCCGGCGAAGAAGCGCAGCTCGGCGGTCAGCCGCTCGAGCTCGCGCGCCGCGTCCACGATGACCACGTACAGCCGCCGGTCGGCGCGCGTGGCTTCGGCCAGCGCCAGTGCCGCGGCGCTGCCGTACAGCTGGTGCCAGCGCAGATGCCGGTGGGCCCCGGCCGGCAGCGGCGGATTGAGCAATGAGGGCATAGAGCGCGCTGAGGCGAAAGCCCGGCAGCTTACCTAAGCCTTAAGGCCGCGAGCAGGGGAACGTCGGGGGAGGGCGCGCGGGTGCGTGCCGTGCGGTGCTCAGGCGCTGACCGGCCTTGCGCTCACCTGCATGCGTGTCTCGAGCGGCACACAGAAGATGTCGATGGGGTGCGAGCGCCCGCGCAGCTGCAGGGGCGGGAGCGGGGTCGCGCCGACGTCCATGCCGTGCGCATCGAGCGAGTGCTTGAGGGCGCCGGAGAACAGCATTTCCCCGGCGCGCGCCCGCTGGCACAGACGCGCGGCGATGTTCACCGTGTCGCCGACGATGGTGTAGTTCATATAGGAGGAGGAGCCGATGTTCCCGGCCACCACGTCCCCCTCGTTGATACCGATGCCGAGCCCGGCGTCGACCTGAAAGCGCTCCTTCCAGGAGCACGCCATGGTGCCGAAGCGGGCGAGCATCTCGCGGGCGGCGCGTACGGCGCGCTCCGGACTGTCGGGCTGTGCCAGGGGCACGCCGAAGCCGAGCATCAGGCAGTCACCCGCCATGTGAAATACGGTGCCCTCGTGGCGGAAGGTGATCTCCGTCAGCAGCGAGAAGAACTCATTGAGCAGGGGCACGACAAAATGCGGCTCGAGCTGCTCGGAAATGCTGGTGAAGCCGCGCAGGTCGGCGAACAGCACCACCGCGTGCGCGCGCACGTCGGCCGTGGAGAGCAGCGTGTCGCGCAGTTGCGCGTCCTCGAGGATCTTGTCGGCGACACGCGGTGAGACGTAGCGGCGGAATGTCTGCCGCAACACCTCTTCGCGTCGGCGTATTTCAGCTTCCAGCTGAACCGCGGCCGTTTTCCTGCGCACCGTTCCGGCGCGCACGAGGGCCTCGATATGGGCCCTGAGAGGCTCATCCGCCGACACACGCTCCCCAGGGAAATTATTTTGTTAAAGGAAAGACTAGCACATCTGCATCAATGTCGGTGTCTGGCGACACCGGGCCGAGGCTTCAGCCGCCGGTGACCACCGCGTGAATGACCCGGTCGTGCTCGAAGAACACCGAGAAGCTGCTGTAGTCCCAGCGCGTGATCGGCGGCTGGTGCGGAGCGCCGCCCACCGTGGGATGGCGGGCGACCGGCGCGCCGAACTGCTTCTCGACCTCATTCATGGTGCTGCCGCGCTTGGGGCGAGCGAGCTGCGACTCACGCACCTGCACCTGATCGTTGACCACCACTGTATCCGCGAGTGCGCCGCCGGCGGCCGCGCAACCGCACAGGAGCGCTGCGAGAATTCGGGTCTGCATGCCACTGTCCTCCAACTGCCCCACGACTATAGCACCGGGGGCAATCTGTCAAAGCGGGCAAGGTGGGGCGCAGGCGCTGATTTTGTGACGCAGGTCTGAAAAGCCTGTAACTGTGGTTAAATCGCGACGATGTTTCACCCCCTGTCGGTCTACGTGGGCCTGCGCTACGTGCGCGCCCGCTCACACACTCTGTTCGTTTCCTTCATCACCTGGGCGTCGCTCGTCGGGGTGTGCGTGGGTGTCGCGGCTCTCATCGTGATTCTGTCGGTGATGAACGGTTTCGAGGGCGAGTTGCGCGACCGGCTGCTGTCACTCAGCGCCCAGGTGCGCGTGACTGCGGCCGCCTCGGCGCCTGCCGCGGCGCCGGCCGCACCCGGGGTCGCGGACTGGCAGAACGCCGCGCGCACGGTGCTGGGCGTCGCGGGGGTTGCCGGCGTGACGCCCTATGCGGAGCTGCAGGCACTCGCCGTGCGCCGCCCCGAGATGCTGCCGGTGCTGCTGCGTGGCATCGACCCGCGGGCCGCGGGCAGCGCGACCGAGCTGGCGCACGCCATCACCCAGGGACAGCTCGCGGATCTGACTGCCGGCTCCGGGCGCATCATCGTGGGCGAGGTGATCGCCGAGCGGTTGGGGCTCTCGCCCGGGGACTCCCTGACGGTACTCGTGCCGACGGTGGACGCCGGTGGCGCGCCGACGCCGAAACTGCGCGAATTCACGGTGGCCGGCACGTTCGAGGTCGGGCTGCCGGATCACGACGCCACCCTGATATTTGCGCACCTGGAGGACGTGCGGGCACTCGCCCCGCAAGACACCGCCAGCGAAGGGCTGCGGGTGCGCGTGCACGATGTGCTCGCGGCGCCCGCGGTTGCGGCGCGGCTGCGGGCGCTGTTGCCGCGCCGCTTCGAGGTCAGCGACTGGACCCAGGACAACGCCAACTACTTCCGCGCGATCCGCATCGAGAAGACCATGATGTCACTCATCCTGCTGCTGATCGTCGCGGTCGCCGCTTTCAACATCGTCGCCATGCTGGTGATGGTGGTCACCGACAAGCGCACCGACATCGCCATCGTGCGCACCCTGGGCGCATCGCCACGGCGCGTGATGGGCATATTCATCACCCAGGGACTGGTGATCGGCTGGCTGGGCGTGGCGCTCGGGGTGGTGCTCGGGCTGGTGCTCGCGCTGCATGTCGATACCATCGTGCCGTTTCTGCAACGCACGTTCCGCTTCCAGATCCTGGACGCCGACGTGTACTACAACACCGCGATCCCCGCCGAGGTGCACCTGCGCAACATCCTCACCATCGTCGTGGCGGCGTTGCTGCTGACGACGCTCGCTACCGTGTATCCGGCGCTGCGCGCGGCGCGCACGGCACCAGCCGAAGCGCTGCGCTACGAGTAGTCCATGGGCGGATACGAATGGCTGATCGGCACGCGTTACCTGCGCTCGACACACCGCCGCGGCTTCGTGTCGTTCGTCGCGCTCATATCGGTGTGCGGGCTGACGCTGGGGGTCGCGACCCTCATCGTGGTGCTGTCCGTGATGAACGGCTTCGAGCGCGAGCTGCGCAGTCGCATTCTCGCGGTCACCTCGCACGCCACGATCATGGGGCTTTCCGGCACGCTGACCGACTGGCGCGACCTGCAGCAACAGGTGCGGCGCCAGAGCGGTGTGCAGGCCGCGGTCCCCTATGTGGAGAGCCAGGCGATGCTCGCCAACGGACGGCGCCTGGCGGGGGCGAGCGTGCGCGGCGTGCTGCCGCAGGAGGAGCGCGCCGCCACCGGCCTCGCACAGCATGTGATTTCCGGCAGCCTCGATGAGCTCAAGGCCGGCGCCTACCGCACGATTCTCGGCAGCGCGCTGGCGCACGAGCTCCACGCGCGCGTGGGCGATTCGGTGGTGCTGATCGCGCCCGAGGGCACGGCGACGCCCACCGGGGTGGTGCCGCGCATGCGGCGCTTCCGGGTGGTAGGCCTGTTTCAGTCCGGCATGTACGAGTTCGACCGGGGACTCGCGCTGGTGCACATCGCGGACGGCGCGCGGCTGTTTCAGCTCGGCGAGGCGGTGACCGGCCTGCGGCTGGCGTTCGATGATCCGCTGCGCGCCCCCGCGCTGGTGCGCCGCGTGGCGCTCTCGCTCGGCGGGCCGGGCTTCTACGTCACCGACTGGACGCAGGATCACGCCAACTTCTTCCGCAACATCGAGATCACCAAGTCGATGATGTTCGTCATCCTGCTGATGATCGTCGCCGTCGCCGCCTTCAACATCGTCGCCACGCTGGTCATGATCGTGAAAGAGAAGCAGACCGACATCGCCATCCTGCGCACCCTCGGCGCCGGGCCACCCAACGTGCTGCTGACATTCGCGGTGCAGGGAGTGCTGATCGGACTGGCCGGCACGCTGCTGGGAGCAGTCCTCGGTACGCTGCTCGCCGACAACCTGCAGTCGCTGGTGGGAGCGCTCGAGCATCTGCTCGGCACGCAGTTCCTCGATGCGCGGGTGTATTACATGAGCGAACTGCCCGCGTACGTCGAGGGCATCGATGTGCTCAGGGTGTGCGGCGTGGCGTTCGTGCTGTGCGCGTTGGCGACCGTATACCCGGCGTGGCGCGCAGCGCGCACCGCCCCCGCCGAGGCCTTGCGGCATGAGTGACACGGTTCTGGAAGCCCGCGGCGTTCACAAGAGCTTCCGCCAGGGGCCGGTGCTGCTGCCGGTGCTGCAGGGCGTGGCGCTGGCGGTGTCCGCCGGTGAGCGGCTCGCAATCGTGGGCGCCTCCGGTTCCGGCAAGACCACGCTGCTGCAGATTCTCGGCGGTCTTGACCGTCCCACCGCGGGCGAGGTGCTGGTCGCCGGCCGCGACATCCATTCCCTCAGCGAGAGTGAGCGCGGCACGCTGCGCAACCGGGCGCTCGGTTTCGTGTATCAGTTTCATCACCTGCTGCCGGAATTCTCGGCCCTGGAGAACGTGGCCATGCCGCTGCTGGTGCGGCGCACGAAGGTCGCGAGCGCGCGTGCCGAGGCGCGCCGGCTCCTCGAGCGCGTGGGTCTTGGCGAGCGGCTGCAGCACCGGCCGCACCAGCTCTCGGGCGGGGAGCGACAGCGCGCCGCCGTAGCGCGCGCGCTGGTGACGCAGCCGCGTATCGTGCTCGCCGATGAGCCGACCGGCAATCTCGACGGCGGCAACGCCGAGAGCGTGCTGGCCCTGATGCTGGAGCTCAATCGCGAGCGCGGCACGAGCCTGGTGGTGGTAACTCATGACTTGAAGCTGGCCACTCGCATGGAGCGGGTCTACGAGCTCGAGCGCGGTACGCTCACCGCGCGTGCCTAGCCTGGGCGCCGCGCGCTTGGCAAGCGCGCGCCAGGCTCACGCCGCCTGGGTGTCGTGGCGGGTGCGGTAGCGGCTCCTCACCTGCCAGCGCCACAACAGGTCGAGCGCCAGCCAGCCGATGATGCCGGCGAACAGCGCGCAGGTGATGCAGCCGGCGACGAACGGCTCCCATACCGGGGCGAGGCTGTGGCCGAACCAGTGCCAGTTAGGGACGAACTTGAAATGCTGCCGCGGCGTGTGCAGGAGAGCGGCTCCCACCCGGTAGGCGAGGTAGTACGCCGGCACCGCGGTGAAGGGATTGAGCAGGAAGGTGGTGCCGCAGATCACCGGAATGTTGAGTCGCCAGATGACCGCCACGCTGGTTGCCAGGAGCAGGTGCACCGGCAGGGGCACGAAGCAGATGGCAAGTCCGGCTCCGAAGGCATGCGTCACGCCACGCCGATGCAGCGTCCACAGCAGCGGGTCGGCGAGCCGCGCGCCGAACGGCCGCAGGAACCAGCGTTCGCGCAGCGTGTGCGGGTCGGGGATCAGTCTTTTCAGCAGCCGGCGTGGCATCGAGCCGCGGACTCTACCAGAAGGGGGCCAGCGGGGATGTGCCGTGTGCCGCAGCAACCGCGCTGCCTTGAGCGCCCGCGCCCCTCCGGTATGATGCCGCCTTTGCAGCCTTAAGAGCCAAGGGTCGCGTAGAATGTGGGAAATAGTGCGGGCCGGCGGTCCGCTGATGTGGCCGATCATTCTGTGCTCGATCACAGGGGCGGCCATCGTTCTGGAGCGCCTGTGGACCCTGCAGGACAAGCGCGTGTTGCCGCAGGAGCTGCCGGAGCGCGTATGGCAGCTGATCGAGTCGAACCAGATCAATGACAAGGTGATCGCGGCGCTCGAGCAGAACTCGCCCCTCGGCAGACTCCTGGCCACCGGACTCGCCAACCGCCACCGGCCACGCGAGATGCTGATGGAGCGCCTGGAGGACACCGGGCGCCACGTGGTCCACGAGCTCGAGCGCTTTCTCAACACGCTCGGCACGATAGCCGGCGTGTCCCCGCTCCTTGGCCTGCTCGGCACCGTGACCGGCATCATCCGCTCCTTCAACGTCATCCAGCAAGGCGGCATGGGCGACCCGCGCGCACTCTCCGGCGGCATCGCCGAGGCGCTGATCTGCACCGTCGCCGGCCTGTGCGTCGCCATTCCCGCCCTCATCTTCTATCGTTACCTGCGCGGCAGGGTCGATGGCATCGTGGTGCAGATGGAGAAGCACGCGATCCGCATGGCGGATGCGCTGGAAGCGGCGCGGCTGCGCGAGCGGGCCTCGCCGGCAGCCGCAGCGTAGCGGGCCTGACGTGCCGTGAACCTCAAGCCGCGCCGCCACGAGGAGCCGGAGATCAACGTCGTGTCGCTGATCGACGTGGTGCTGCTGCTGGTGGTGTTCTTCATCCTGTCGAGCCGGTTCAGCGACGAGGGGCGCCTGCGCGTGCACCTGCCGCATGCGAGCGCGGTGCCGGCCGAGAAGGTGAGCGGCGAGCCGCTGGTGGTGAGCGTGACCCAGCAGGGAGGTTATCTCGTCAACGGGCACGAGCTCATCAACTCGAGCCCCGAGACGCTGCGCGCCGCGCTGCTCAAGGAAGCCGGCACCAGCCGCAGCATCCGTGTCACGATGCGCGCGGACGCGCGCGCGACTCACCAGTCCGTCATCACCGCCATGGACGTGCTCGGGCGCCTCGGGTTCGCCGAGGTCAATATCGCGACGGTCAAGGAAGAGACGGCGGGCAGGCCTTGAACGACACGCTCGGCGCAGGTGTCGCAACCAGGAGCACTGCGCCCCTCGGGGGCGGCGCGCTGCGGGCCTACCGGCGCCTGCTCGGCTACCTGCGTCCGTATCAGGGGCGCTTCATACTCGGGATCCTCGGCGGAGTGTTGTTTTCCGCCACCATGGCGAGCTTCGCGCTGCTCGCCAAGAAGTTCGGCGACGGCACCTTCACCCACCAGGACCCGCGCACCATCGTGTGGGTGCCGCTCGCGCTGATCGGCCTGTTCATCCTGCGGGGCCTGGGCGACTTCACCCAGACGTACTTCATGGGCTACGTCGGCCGCCGCATCGTGAGCCAGCTGCGACGCGAGGTGTTCCGGCACATCCTGCACCTGCCGATCGGTTACTTCGATCGCAGCTCCTCCGCCACGCTGCTGTCGCGCCTCACCTACAACACCGAGCAGATCGGCCAGGCGACCACCGACTCGGTGATCATCGCGGTGCGCACCACGCTCACCATCATCGCCTCGATTGGCTTTCTGCTGTGGCTCAACGTGCGTCTCACGCTCATCGCTCTCATCATGGGGCCGCTGGTGGGCTGGCTGGTGTCGGTCATCAACCAGAAGTTCCGCCGCTACAGCCGCCGCATCCAGGACTCGATGGGCGACGTCACGCGCGTCGCCAAGGAGGGCTTCGAAGCCCCGCGGCTCATCAAGGTCTACAACGCCCAGGAGCATCTGGGCCGGCAGTTCGACGCCGTGAACGATCGCAACCTGCGCTCGAACATGAAGCTCGTTCTGACCAAGGGAGTCTCGAATCCGACCGTGCAGCTGGTGACCGTCGTGGGTCTCGCGTTCGTGCTGTCGATCGCGATCGCCGATGC
>DATKEZ010000109.1:0-1425 GCA_035511775.1 Steroidobacteraceae bacterium
TCCTGATCGTCGGCTCGAGTTTCACCGGCACGGGCGAGAACGCCGGCCGGGCGTTCGTGCACCTCAAGCCCTGGGATCAGCGTCCCGACACCGCGGCGGAGTTCATCCGCTGGGCGAACACGACGCTGCCACGCGAGATCCGCGACGCGCAGGTGTACGTGCTGAATCTCCCGACCGTGCGCGGACTCGGCTTCTTCGGCGGCTTCGACATGTACCTCGAGGATCGCGCCGGCCTCGGGCGCGGAGTGCTGACCAGCGCGCAGGAGACGCTGCTCGCGGCGGCCGCCGCCGACAGGCGCACGCTGAGCGGCGTGCGCGCCAACCTGCTGCCGCCGGCACCGGAGGTGCACCTGACGGTGGACCGCGTGCAGGCGCAGTCCATGGGGCTCTCCGCGAGCGACGTCTACACAGCGCTGCAGCTGATGCTGGCGCCGGTGTATGCGAATGACTTCGTCTACCAGGGAAGGATACTGCGGGTGCTGCTGCAGGCCGATGCGCCCTGGCGCATGACCCCGGAGGCGCTTGGGCACTTTTACGTGGCGAGCACCGGCGGCAACATGATCCCGCTCGCGAACGTCGTGCACGCCGACTGGGTCGTCGGCCAGCCCTCGCTCACCCGCTTCAACGGCTACGCAGCGGTGGAGATCACCGGCAACAACGCCCCGGGCCGCAGCTCCGGCGAAGCCATGCAGGCCATGCAGAAGATCGTCAGCGCGGATCTGCCGCGCGGCATCGCCAACGACTGGGCGGGCCAGTCGCTGCAGGAGATCATCTCCGGCGCGCAGGCGCCGATGCTGTTCGCGCTGTCGATCCTGGTGGTCTACCTGTGCCTCGCCGCACTCTACGAGAGCTGGAGCGTTCCGGCCGCGGTGTTGATGGCGGTACCGGTCGGTCTCGTTGGCACGGCGATCGCGGCACTCCTGCGCGGACTGCCGAACGATGTGTTCTTCAAGGTCGGGCTCATCACCATCATCGGACTGTCGGCGAAGAACGCCATCCTCATCGTCGAGTTCGCGGTCACCGCGCAGAAAAACGGCATGAGCCTGCACGAAGGCGTGCTGGAGGCAGCTCGGCTGCGCTTCCGGCCGATCCTCATGACCTCCTTCGCCTTCATTCTCGGGGTGTTCCCCATGGTGATCTCCACCGGCGCCGGGGCCAACGCGCGCCACGCCATCGGCACCGGTGTGGTCGGTGGCATGTTGAGTGCGGCGCTCCTCGGGGTACTCATGATCCCGGTGTGTTATGTCGCGGTGCGCCGTCTGATGGGGGAGAAGCTCGATGCGCCGGCGATCATGGCGGGTGGCGGTCCGGTACCAGGGCCCGCACAGCGGCGCGACGAGTAGCGCCGCAAGCGCGCTCGGGACGGACTGCTCAGGGCACGGGCGATGTGGCGCTGAACACGTCGGGGCCGAACACGCGCAGCTG
>DATKEZ010000110.1:0-2807 GCA_035511775.1 Steroidobacteraceae bacterium
GCTGGTCGAAAGCGATCTCGACGAGGCCGATCGCATCGGCCGGCGCGCCTTCGGCACCTTTCTGGGGCTGGAAGATCCGGCGGCGATGTGGGGCGACGTCGATTACGCACACTCGCGATGGCGCTCCGATCCCAGGGGTGCGCTCGCCGCGGAGCACAACGGGCAGCTTGCCGGATCGAACTTCGCCGTGCGATGGGGCAGCCTCGCCTACTTCGGCCCGCTCTCTGTACGTCCGGAGTTGTGGGATCAAAAGGTCGGGCAGAACCTGCTCGACGCCACGATGGAGATGTTCAGGCGATGGGGCGTGCGCCATCGCGGACTCTACACTTTTGCGCAGAGCCCCAAGCACATCGCGCTCTACCAGCGCTACGGATTCTGGCCGCGCTTCCTGAGCGCGGTGATGCAAAAGGAAATCCGGCCAAGACCGCCTCAGGTGCAATATGAGAAATTCTCCGCGCTCTCCGCGAACGCGAAGAAGGACACGATCGCGGCCTGCCGCGAGCTTACCGACTCGTTTTTCGACGGGCTCGACCTGCGGAGCGAGATCGACGCGGCCGATCGGCTGCGCCTGGGCGAGACGATCCTCGCGCGGCGCGGATCGAAGGTGGCCTGGTTCGCCGTAACCCACATCGGGCCCGCGACCGAGGCCGGCAGTGGCGTGTGCTTCGTCAAGTTCGCGGCCGCACGGCCCGGCGTGCGCGCCGAGCGCGATTTCGATGAGATGCTGGACGCCTGCGAAGGGCTCGCGCTGGGCGCCGGCGCGCATCAACTGCGCGCGAGCATCAATTTCGCGCGCGAGCGGGCGCAGCGGAAGTTGGAAGCGCGCGGATTTCGCGCCGATCGAATCGGCGTCGTGATGCAGAGTCCCAATGAGCCGGCGTACAACCGTCCGGGCAACTACTTACTCGACGATTGGCGCTGAAGCGCCGGCCTCTTCTGGCCTCCTTCTCGTGTGGAGGATGTCAATAAACACAAACATCGCTCCGCGTTGATCCTTCACTTCGGCAACCTTCGTTCAGGATGACAGCAGAAAAGGCTCGCTTTGTGTCATCCTGAGAGTTTGTGAAAATTTGGATTTTGCGTTGGCCTCGGCGGGGTTGCGAGCGACAGTCACTGATTGGACGAGGTCAGGTTGTTTAGGCAGGCGCGCCTGAGCAAGTTGGCGGATAGTGGAAGTCTCACAACCAGCCCATTTTGATCGAGCGCATAAGGTTGTAAACCAGCGCCGACCAGGTCGCGACGATCAGCACCTTGCTGATGCCGCGCACCAGCAGGCGGTCGAGTCCGCGCCAGGTCTTGAGGTCGGCGTTGACGGTTTCGGCGGTGGCGGCGCGCTCCAGATAGATGCGTTTTCCCTCAGCCGAACCCATGCGCTTGCGGTACTCGGCGATCGCCGCGCTGTCGCGAGGCTGCGGGGTGAGCGGATCGATGTGATAGGTGCGGTTCTCGCGCGGCGGCACAAAGACCTTCACCCCGCGCGCCGCGGCGCGCTCGACCGCGGCAAAGTTCAGATAGCCGCCGTCGGCCAGATGCTGGCCCGGCACCGCTGCGGTGCGGCGCTCGATCTGGTCCAGCATCGGCGCCAACTGCTGGCTGTCAGTCCCGGCATTGCAGGCGCCCACGCCCACAATGATGCGGCTTGCGGTATCGGTGGCGAACTGCAGGTTGTAGGCGGGGCGGAACCCGCCATCGGCCAGCTTCATCACCCGCGCCTCCGGGTCGGTGGTCGAGAGGCGGGTCGCGGTGGTGCGCTGCGGATGGTTCTTGGCTTCGGCCTTGTGCGCGCCGAGCTTCGCCGCCTGGGCCAGCGCGCGCTGACAGCGCTCCTCGTACTCACGCGCGGCGCGCAGTTCGGCCGCGCGCTGGCGCGCGCTGCCCTGGGTCGGATCCTGCGCGGCCTCCGCGTTGAGCCGCTCCAGGTGCGCGCGCGCCGCACGCATGCAGGCCTTGAGCCGGGTCTTGCGCCGAAACGACGCCGCCCCCGCGCTCGCCCGCACCCGGGTCCCGTCCTGCGCCACCCGGTAAAGCGTGATCAGATGCTGGTCCAGCAGCAGGCCCAGCACCTGGGTGAACAGCTCGTCCAGCGCCGCGCCATGTCGGCTGCGAAAGTCGCTCAGCGTATGATAGTTGATGCTCACCCCGGCGCAGATCCAGCGATAGGCCGCGTGCTCGGTGCTGAGCCGCGCGATCTCGCGCGCACTGTTCACGCCTGCGCTCAGCCCATACAGCCACAGCGCCAGCAGCATCCGCGGGTCGCTCGCGTCGCGCCCCGGCGCGTTCTCGCGCGCCTTGATCGGCGCATAAAACCGGCTCAGGTCCAGCCCCTCCAGCACCCGCCAGATCGCACGCGCCGGATGCTCCGCGCCGATCAGCGTCTCGTAATCCATGGTTTGCAAGATCAACTGCTTACGATCGGGTTCCCGCAGCCGCACCTCTTCGCTCATCACCTCACCTCCGCCTCTCCTCCATCATCCAGTTCCCAGCCCGCAAAGCGATCCCTATCCGCACAAAAATTCACAAACTCTGAGCGCAGTGAGTCTGCGAGCGTAGTCGAAGGACCTCGCGCGGTCCTCCGCGCGCGCCAAACCGAGATGATTGCAGGTCAACGGATCATCTGAGCGCGACATGGGTCGATCTGACTAATCGCCACATCCCGAAATCGTGGACTTACGCGCGGAGGACCGCGCGAGGTCCTTCGACTCGCGCAACGCTCGCTCAGAGTTTGTGAATTTTTGTGCGGATATGGATCGCTTTGAGGGCTGGGAACTGGATGATGGAGGAGAGGCGGAGGTGAGGTGATGAGCGAA
>DATKEZ010000111.1:0-13759 GCA_035511775.1 Steroidobacteraceae bacterium
CAGCGGTTGTGCTCGCGTGCCAGTCGCGCAACAGCCGCTCGAGGGTGAGCGGATGGGGAAATTTCGGCGCGCCGCCGAAGCCGCCGTGGCGCGCATCGAAGCTGCGCGCCAGCTGCGCGCGGCAGCTCTTGATCGGCGCATCGCTGAGCTCGGTGTCGGCGGCCGCTGGGGCAGGATTCAGCTCTGCGAACGCTGACATGAGTGCGTCGTTCTGCTTGCGCAGGTCCTCGCCGTGCTGGCGGTAGTACTCGGCGACGCGCAACAGCACGTCGCGGAAAGCGGGCAGACCGTAGCGCGCCTCCTTCGGGAAGTACGTGCCGCCGAAGAACGGCCGCTGGTCATCGTGCGTCAGGAACATGGTGAGCGGCCAGCCGCCGCCGCGCTGGGTCAGCATCTGCTGCGCGATCTGGTAGATGCGATCGATGTCGGGCCGCTCCTCGCGGTCGACCTTGATGTTGACGAAGTGTTCGTTGAGGATGCGCGCGGTGGCTTCGTCTTCGAAGCTCTCGTCAGCGGCGACGTGGCACCAGTGACAGGCGTGGTATCCCACGCTCAGGTGAATCGGCTTCTTTTCGGCGCGTGCTCGCTCGAGTGCTTCATTGCCCCACGGGTTCCACTCGACCGGATTGTGCGCATGCTGCAGCAGGTACGGGCTGGTCTCGGTGGCGAGCCGGTTAGTGTACTTTGGCGTACCATCGCTATTGAAATGCTTGATCTGCGTCATGCTTCCAGGTCCAGCCCTTGTGATTCGGCCGCCTGCCGCCCTTGAGTTCGAACATGTGGACCAAACACAGGTCGCAGGCGGGGCAGAAAGCGGAAAGGTTCGTGATTCTGACGACCGCGCCGCCAGGAGCGATGAATCCCGTGTGCACCAGCGGGGGTAATCTCCTCTTGCCGCCGACGTGGGTCCATCCTTGATGCGACACGATTCGGCCATTTGCAACGGCAGTCATGTGAGTGTTATCAAGCCCGCGTTCTCTGCAGAACGCAGCGAGATTCCGTATCGGTCCAACGCGTCTCCCGTCCGGATCGACGAACCCGTCGTGCGTCTTGATGTAGTCGCGTTGGCGAACACTGTTGACATGCGTCCACCCCTTATGCGACTTGAGCTTCCTCTTGCCCTTCGAGAGGCTGTGCATCGCACTTGCGTTCAGGCTGTTACGTCGGCAAAAGTCCGAGAGGTTAACGATCGTAACAGGGTTGCCGCTGGGGTCGCGGAATCCCAACCAGGTTCGCCCGACCCCGAAGCCGGCGCAGGTTGCCTCCGGCTTAATGTTGTAGCCAAAGGGACGATTGATGCACCCCGTACGATCGATCCAGACCTGTTCGGCGTGTAACAGGCACGCTACGTCGACGTACTCCAGCACGAGAAATTCGAAGGCGCTTTCGCGATAGCGGTCCCAGGCATTCTGTAGATAGGGGTTGTGGTGTAACCCCCGTCGCAGATCGCGCCGGTGTGTGTCCCACCGCGCCCGAAGATTCACTGCGCTGCCGACGTAGATCTTGCCGTTTGGTTTGCAGCGGATCTGATACACACCAGAGGTGTCCGGAATCTCTCGATCCTGCTTCCTCGCCCCCATCGTGCCACCTCACACGGCAGTGCGACAGACACGTTGATCATAGCGCGTTGGTGAGTCGCCGCGTTCCCTATCGGGACCGAGGCCAGGCGGACGTTTTGGATCGATTGGGTATACTCCGCGTCCCCCGGTTCCCTGCCCAGCTCCCATGTCAGACCCGCAACCCCTGAACGCCGACTCTGCCGAGGCCCCCGCGCGCGTGCTGCGCCTGAAGCGCGGCGAGGAACGGCGGCTGGCCGCGGGGCACCTGTGGGTGTTCAGTAACGAGATCGACACCGACGCCACGCCCCTGACCGCGTTCGCTCCCGGCGCGCTCGCCGAGCTGCGCACGCAGCGCGACACTTTCATCGGCTACGTCTGTGTCAATCCGCACGCACTGATCTGCGCGCGCGTCCTGTCACGCGATGAGGATCGGCCGGTCGATGGGGTGCTGATCGAACGGCGGCTGCGCACGGCGCTCGCGCTGCGCGAGCGGCTCAGCAGTGCGCCGTACTACCGCTGGGTGTTCGGTGAATCGGACCGGCTGCCGGGCCTGGTGCTCGATCGCTACGGCGAGGTGATCGTCGGTCAGATCGCCACCGCCGGCATGGAGGTGCTGCGCGAGGAGCTCACCGCGGCGGTACGCACCGTGCTGGCACCGGCGGTACTGTTCTGGAAGAACGACTCCGCGGCGCGCGAGCTCGAGCATCTGCCGCAGCTCGTGTACGCCGCCTTCGGCGAGGTTCCCGACACGATCGAGGTCATGGAGGGAGGGCTGTGGTTCATGGCGCCGCTCGCCACTGGACAGAAGACCGGTTGGTTCTACGACCAGAGCGCCAACCGCGCGCGGCTGGCGCGTTACGTCCCGCCGGGTGCACGCGTGCTCGATGTGTGCTCGTACGCGGGAGGCTGGGCGGTCACGGCGCTGCGCCACGGCGCGGCCAGCGCAGTGTGCGTGGACGCTTCACAGGCGGCGCTGGACTTTGCGCAGCGTAACGCGCAGCGCAATGGCGGCAGCGTCGCGCTGCTGCATGGCGATGCCTTCGATACGCTCAAGGCTCTCGCCGCGCAGGGCGCGCGCTTCGACGTGGTGATTCTCGATCCGCCCGCGTTCATCAAGCGCAAGAAAGACATTCCGCAGGGGCAGGCCGCGTACCGCAAGCTCAACCAGCTGGCCCTCGGACTGCTCGCGGACGAGGGACTGCTCGTATCCTGCTCCTGCTCGTACCATCTCGCGCCCGCGGAGCTGGTCAGCGCGATCCAGAGCGCCGCGCGCCACAGCGGGCGATTCGTCCAGATCCTGGAAGCCGGCGGCCAGTCGCCCGACCACCCCGTACACCCGGCGATCCCGGAGACCCGCTATCTCAAGGCGTACTTCTGCCGCGTCACGCGCGAGGTCGGCTAAACTTCGCGCCTCATGCTGACTTACCCCGGCTTCAACAAGGTGGCCTTCGAGATCGGCCCGATCAAGGTGCATTGGTACGGCATCATGTACCTGCTCGGGTTCGCGGCCGCCTGGTGGCTGGCGCGCCGGCGCGCCGCACAGCCCGGCTCGAGCTGGAAGAACAACGACGTCGACGATCTCATCTTCTTCGCCATGCTCGGTGTGATTCTCGGCGGGCGCATCGGCTACGTGCTGTTCTACGGCCTGACGTTCTGGGCAAACGACGCCTGGTATCCACTGCGGCTGTGGGAAGGCGGCATGTCCTTTCACGGCGGAATGCTTGGTGTCGCCGCCGCCCTGACGCTGTTTGCCTGGCGCCGCGGCCGCCATCCCGCCGACGTCTACGATTTCACCGTACCGCTGCCGGCTCTGGGCCTGTTCTTCGGCCGCATCGGTAACTTCATCAACAGCGAGCTGTGGGGTAAGGTTACGACCGTGCCGTGGGGATTTCGCGTCAACGGCGAGGTGCGGCACCCCTCGCAGCTGTACGAGGCGGCCCTCGAAGGCCTGCTGCTGTTCGCCGTCATGTGGTGGTTTACCGCCCGCCCGCGGCCGCGGCTGGCGCCGGCGGGCTTGTTCCTGGCTCTCTACGGCGTGTCACGCTTCCTGGTGGAGTTCGTGCGGCTGCCGGATGAGCACATCGGCTATCTTGCCGGCGGCTGGCTCACCGAAGGGCAAGCGCTGTCGGCACCGATGATCATCGCCGGCGGCGCGCTGCTGGTGTGGGCGTACCGCGTGCGCGCGCCCTCGGGCAATTTCGCCATCGCACCGTGAAACAGTACCTGGAGCTGATGCGCCGGATCCGCACCGAGGGCGTGCGCAAGAGTGACCGCACCGGCACCGGCACCCTGTCGGTGTTTGCGCACCAGATGCGCTTCGATCTCGGCCGCGGCTTCCCGCTGGTCACCACCAGGAAGATCCACCTGCGGTCGCTGGTCTACGAGCTGCTGTGGTTCCTGCGTGGCGACACCAACGTCGCCTGGCTGCGCGAGCACGACGTCACGATCTGGGACGAATGGGCGGATGAGCACGGCGAGCTGGGCCCGGTCTACGGCCGGCAGTGGCGTGCCTGGCCGGCAGCCGATGGACGCACCATCGACCAGATCGCCCAGGCCGTCGAGCGGCTCAGGACCGACCCTGATTCGCGCCGCATCATGGTCAGCGCCTGGAACGTGGGCGAGCTCGAGCGCATGCGCCTCATGCCCTGTCACGCGTTCTTCCAGTTCTACGCGGCCGCCGGGCGGCTGTCCTGCCAGCTCTACCAGCGCAGCGCGGACGTGTTTCTCGGCGTGCCGTTCAACATCGCCAGCTACGCGCTGCTCACACACCTGTTCGCGCAGCAATGCGACCTCGAGCCCGGCGAGCTGATCTGGACCGGCGGGGACTGCCACCTGTACCTGAATCATCTCGAGCAGGCGGACCTGCAGCTCTCGCGCACGCCGTTCGCGCTGCCGCAGCTGGTGATCCGGCGCCGCCCGGCGAGCATTTTCTCTTATCAGTACGAGGACTTCGAGTTCGTGAATTATCAGCATCATGCGCCGATCAGGGCGCCGGTGGCGGTGTGAACGCGGCAGTCAACGGCGGGCAGGCGCCGCTGATCGAGGTGCGCGCTTCGCCGCTGCACGGCCTGGGCGTATTCGCCGCGCGGCGCATCCCGCGCGGCACGCGCGTCATCGAGTACCTGGGCGAGCGCGTGTCACATGAGGAGGCGGATCACCGCTACCATCACAAGGACGCGGGTGATAGCCACACCTTGCTGTTCATCGTCGACCCGCACACCGTGATCGACGCCGGTGTCGAGGGCAACGAGGCGCGCTTCGTGAACCATTCGTGCGCGCCGAACTGCGAATCGGTGATCGAGAACCAGCGCGTGTACATCGACGCGATCCGTACCATCGAGCCAGGCGAGGAGCTCACTTACGACTACCAGATTCAGCGCGAAGCGGACGACCCGCCGGACATCGACGCCATCTTCGCATGCCGCTGCGGCGTCGAGCGCTGCCGCGGCAGCATGCTGTGGCCGCCGCCGCGCGCGCCGAGGCGCCAGGGGCAACGCAGCCGCCGCCGCTGAGCAGCGCCGCGGCGGACGATTCACATGCACAACTCGCGTCGTATCAGTGTGTCCGCGGTGGTCGGCGCCATGGGGATCGTCTACGGCGACATCGGCACCAGCCCGCTGTACGCCATGCAGGCGTCGCTCGGCGAGGCCGGCACCTTCAACACCGAGGCGGTGCTGGGCGTGCTGTCGCTGATCTTCTGGAGTCTCGCCATCTCCGTCACCCTGAAGTACCTGACGGTCATCATGCGCGCCGACAACGAGGGGGAGGGCGGGATCCTGGCGCTGTTCGCGCTGGCGCAGCGGCGGCTGATCACCGGCAGCACCTGGGCGAAGGTCGCGGTAGGGCTGGCGCTCGCGGGCACGGCATTCTTCTTCTGCGACGCGCTGATCACACCGGCGATCTCGGTGTTGAGCGCGGTGGAGGGTCTGGAGGTGCTGAACCCCGGCTTCAAGAGCTGGGTGATCCCGGTCACCATCGCCGTCATCGCGGTGCTGTTCGCCTACCAGCGCCACGGCACCGCCAAGGTCGCGAGACTGTTCGGCCCGATCATGCTCGTCTGGTTCGTGGTGATCGCGGTCATTGGTGCCATTCCCATCAGCCGCAACCCGCAGGTGCTGGCCGCTCTGAATCCGTACTGCGGCCTCGGCCTGCTGCTGCACCGGCCGCAGGTGGCGCTCGCGATCATCGGCGCCGTGTTCCTCGCCATCACCGGCGGTGAGGCCCTGTACGCCGACATGGGGCACTTCGGCAAACGACCGGTGCGCATCGCGTGGTTCGCGCTGGTGGGCCCGGCGCTGGTGATCAACTACTTCGGCCAGGGCGCGCTGCTGCTGCAACTGGGTAAGCCGGTGGAGCACCCGCTCTTCTATCTGGTGCCTGGCACGGTCCTGCCGTGGCTGGTGATCCTGGCGACCGCGGCCACGGTCATCGCTTCCCAGGCCACCATCTCGGGTGCGTTTTCCATGGCGCGCCAGGCGGTGCACCTGGACCTGCTGCCGCGGCTGCGCGTGCTGCAGACCTCGGCGCTCGAGCAGGGCCAGATCTACGTGCCGATCGTGAACTGGCTGGTGTTTCCCGCGGTCATCGCCTTCGTGGTCGGCTTCGGCTCCTCCGATGCCCTGGGCGGCGCGTACGGCGCCGCGGTGGTCGGCACCATGGTCGTCACCACGATCCTGGGCGCGTTCGTCGCCGCCACGCAGTGGAACTGGCCGAAATGGCAGGTGGCGGCGCTGTTCGGCCTGATGCTGGTGACCGACAGCGCGTTCGTCGCCGGCAACCTGACCAAGGTGCCCACGGGGGGGTGGATTCCGCTGACGCTCGGGGCCGTGCTGTGCCTGATATTCACCACCTGGCGCAGCGGACGGCTCGAGCTGCGCGCGGCGCTGGCGAAGATGGCCGTGCCGCGCGGCGAGTTGGCGAAGCTGGTCGCGGGCGTGCAGCGCGTCCCGGGGACCGGGGTGTTCCTCGCCAGCAATGCCACTCTGGTGCCCTCGGCACTGATCCGCAACATCGAGCACAACTGCGTCGTGCACCAGCGTGTCATCATCCTCAACGTCGAGATCGCCGACACGCCGCGTCAGGACCCGGTGCGGCGGCTGCGCATCGAGGAGCCGCTGCCGGGGGTGCATTGGATCACCGCGCGCTTCGGCTTCATGGAGACGCCGGATGTGGCCGAGGCCCTCAAGGCGTGCCGCGCGCGCGGCCTGCGCGTGTTCACCGAGGACAGCTCGTTCTTCGTCGGCCGCCACGTGGTGCGCGCCCGACCCTTGCCGGGGCTGCGCGGGCTGCAGCGCCGCCTGTTCGCGCGCATGCAGCAATACAGCACGCAGGCGGCGGAGTTCTTCCGCATGCCGTTCCGCGACGTCGTCATCCTCAACACCGCGGTGGAGATCTGAGCGGCCGTCGGCAAGCCGCGACGGATGGCTTTCCACGCGCCGCGCTGGTAGTAATGCGCGGATGAGCGCCGCGCAGCCGCTGGTTTCGCTGATCGTTGCGATGGCGCAGAACGGCGTCATCGGCCGGGGCAACGCGCTGCCGTGGCGTCTGCCGAAGGATCTGCGGCGATTCAAGGCTTGCACGCTCGGTAAGCCCGTACTCATGGGCCGCAAGACCTTCGAGTCCATCGGACGCGCGCTTCCCGGGCGCGCCAATCTGGTGCTGACACGGGATCGGGGCTGGTTCGCCGCCGGCGTGATCGTGGTGCACTCGGTGGAGCAGGCGCTCGAGCACAGCGGCGGCTGCAATGAGCTGGTGGTGATCGGCGGCGCGGAGGTCTATCGTCTGGTGCTGCCGATTGCGCGCCGCATCTATCTCACCCACGTGCAGGCCGACGTGCCGGGCGACACCTTCTTCCCCGGTTTCGACCCCACCCAATGGGCCGACGTCGAATGCAGCATGCATCCGGCGGATGAGGATCACGCCTATCCGGTCACGTTCGTGACGCTCGAGCGCCGCAACGCACCCCAGGCGCCACGGCATCACTAGGCCGGCGGGGCGGCCTGATGAGCCGCCTCAGCTGCGCAGGAGCTTGAAGAAGATGGTGGTCGCGCAGGGCGCGCCATCGGGCCACAGGGCGTAGTGCGGAATCTGCCCGCAGCGCTGCCAGCCGTGCCGGGTATACAGTCGCTGAGCATCTTCGCTCGCGGTGTCGAGCACCAGCAGCGTCCTGCCGGCGCCGAGCGCGGCGCGCTCCGCCGCTGCGAGCAGCGCCGCGCCCACGCCCCGCCGGCGCGCGCGCCGATGCACCAGCATCTTGGCGAGGTCTGCCCGATGCGGCTGATTCTCCGGCTGAGCCAAGCTGACCTGAACGGTGCCGACCATCGTTCCGGCCGGCTCTTCGGCGGCGAGCAGCAGCAGCTCGCCGCGCGCCACGCTCGCGGCCGCAGAGCGCCAGTAGCCTTGCGCCTTGGCGCGCGACATCGGCAGCATGAAGCTGACGGAGGCACCACCTTCCACGCAGTCGATCAGCACGTCGGAAAGTCCGCGGATCTCGCGCTCCGCGAGGCTCTCGAGACATCGAATCTCCACTGTCTGCGGCACTTCAGGCCCTCGAGGCGCTTGGCGCTCTCTCACTTATCGGCGGCAGGCGCTCCCGGACCAGCTGTTCCGCGCGCGCCGGATCCGGCTCGCCGCCCGCTCCCGGGTCCAGCTCATCCAGCAGCTGCGCCTGCAGCGCCCCGCGACGCAGCGCCTCGGCGTACGGAATCTCCGGGTGGAACATGACCATTGAATAGCGCGGAATGAAACGATCGGGAAAGCGCCGCTCCAGCCCCAGGGCGAGGTCCCGGCGGCGCACGAAGCGTGCGTCCAGCACCGCATCGCGCATCTCGGTGTAGTTCTCCAGCGCCATCTGCGCAATGGCCGCGGCGTTCGGGCGGCGCGACTGCTCGAACTGCGCGAACACTGCCGGCCAGTCTGCCTGCCGCTCGAGCAGCGCATCGAGCACCGTGCAGTCTTCGAACGCGGCATTCATCCCCTGGCCGTGAAAGGGAACGATGGCGTGGGCGGCATCGCCCAGCAGCAGCACGCGGCCCGCGACCTGCCAGGCGCAGGCGTGGACCGTGCCGAGCTGCCCCTGCGGGTGGCTCGCGAACTCGGCGAGCAGGTCCGGCATGAGGGGCACCGCGTCCGCGAACTGGCGCTGGAAGAACTCCGCGACCGCCGGCGGCGTGGCGAGCGCGGCGAAGCTGACCGCGCCGCTGCGCGCCAGGAACAGCGTCGCGGTAAAGCTGCCGTCGGTGTTGGGCAGCGCGATCAGCATGAAGCCGCCGCGCGGCCAGATGTGCAGCGCGTGGCGCTCGAGCCGCTGCCGGCCGGCTACCGGCGGCACGCTGAGCTCCTTGTAGTCGTGGTCGAGCCACTCCTCGTGCGCGCTCACCAGCCCGGCGGCGGCAAGGCTGGCGCGCACCGCGGAGCCTGCGCCGTCGGTGGCGATGGTGGGCGTGAGGGCGCTCTCGTGCAGCGCGCCGCTCGTCTGGTCGCGAAAGCGCAGCCGGTCCCGACCCACATCCGCGCCCAGGCACAGCTGGTTGAAGCGCACGCTCACACCCGTGTGGCGCGCGGCCTCCTCGATGAGAACCCGGTTGAGATCGGCGCGGCCGACCGACCAGATGACTTCGTGCTCGCGCTGGCCGTACGGTTGCAGGGCGGTTTGCCCGGACAACTCGTGCACCATGCGCCCGCGCATCGGGATCAACAGCGGACGCACGCGCTCCATGACACCGGCGCGCTCCAGGGCGCGCATGCCGCGGGCGGCCAGCGCCAGATTGATGGAGCGGCCGCGCTCGGGGCGCGTCTGGCGTGGATCGGGCCGGCGCTCGTGCAGCGTCACGGACAGTCCGCGCCGCGCCAGCAGCAGTGCCAGGAGCGACCCGGCCAGGCCCGCGCCGACAATGTTGAGCATCGCGCGCGCCGGTGGGTTCAAGCGCTCTCCCGCAGGACTTCACTCAGCGCGTGTGCGAACTGCCAGGCGTCTTCAAAGCGGTTGTATAAGGGCACCGGCGCCACACGGATGATGTCGGGCGAGCGCCAGTCGCACACCATGCCGCGTGCGCCGAGCGCCTCGAACACGCGCGTACCGCGCGCGGCTGCGCCGCTGATGCGCAGCGACAGCTGACAGCCGCGCCGCGCCTTGTCGCGCGGCGTGATAACGTGCACCTGAGCCTGCAGCGGCCGCAGCAGCCGCTCGAGAAAGTCGCTGAGCTGTACCGACTTCGCGCGCAGCTGCTCCATGCGCGCCTCGGCGAAGATCGCCAGCGAGGCAATCAGCGGTGCGGCGGCGAGGATCGGTGGGTTGCTGATCTGCCAGGCGGCCACCCCGGCAGCGGCGCGAAACTGCGGCTCCATGAGAAAACGCGTCGCCTGCTCGTGGCCCCACCAGCCGGCGAGGCGCGCGCCCGGCAGGCCGCCGCAGTGGTGGTGGGGCGGCTGCGCGTCCAGGTGCCGCTGGTGGACGAAGCAGCCGCCGATCGCACCCGGCCCGCCGTTCAGGTACTTGTAACTGCACCACACGGCGAAGTCCGCCTCGGCCTCGTGCAGCGCCAGGGGCGTATTGCCGATGGAATGCGCCAGGTCGAAGCCCACAATGCAGCCGTGCCGGTGCGCGGCGCGGCCGATGCGCGCGAGGTCGAACACCTGGCCGGTGCGAAACTGCACCCCCGGCCACAACACCAGGGCGATCTCCTCGCCGTGCTCCCTGAGGCAGGCCTCGATGGCCTCCTCCGGCAGCGTGTCCTCGCCCGCGCGCGGCGCCAGCTCGATCAACGCAGCCGCAGGATCGAGGCCAGCCCAAGCGATCTGGGAGGCCACCGCGTGGCGGTCGGAGGAGAACGCGCCCGCCTCCATCAGGATGCGGCTGCGCCGGCCCGTCGGCCGGTAGAAGCTCGCCAGCATCAGGTGCAGGTTCACCGTGAGTGAATTCATGGCGACCACTTCGGTGGGCTGCGCGCCGCTCAAGGCTGCGAGCCCGGCGGTGAGGTTCTCGTGATAAGGCACCCACGGCCGCCGTGCGTGCTCGTGGCCGAGCACGCCGAGACGCGCCCACTCATCGAGCTCTTCCACCACCAGCTCGCGGGCCGCGAGCGGCAGCAGCCCCAATGAATGACCGCACAGGTAGACGAGCGGCTCGCCGTGCGCATCGCGCGGCAGAGCAAAGCGCTCGCGAAAGCCGCGCAGCGGGTCGAGCGCATCGCGGGCCCGCGCGGCCTCCAGGGTCGGTTCCCCGCTCATGACGCCGGCGTCACCAGGGGGTACAGCAACGGACGGCTCGGCACCGCATCCCCGCCGAGCGCCGGCACCTGCAGCTCGAGGAGGTAGGCGCCGTCGGCGAGCTCGTCGGGCATGAAGGCGAGCTCGGTAATGGTGGCGCCGGGCCGCGTCGCAGCGCCGAGCCGCACCGAGCCGGGCGGCAGCCCGAAAAAAATGCGGTGCGCAGTGAGCCGGCCTTCATCGTGCGCGCGATCGATCGAAGGCACATCGACGATGAGGTGCTGGATGCCGCGGCTGACGAGCAGCCGCGCCGCCTCCTGCGACAGGTAAGGGGCCGTTGCCGAGCCGTAGTCGCGCGTACGCTTGTCCGCGCTGTTGGGCAGGGTGCGGATGAGCAGCGCCTGCGCCTCGAACGGAGCGCTCGCCGGCCAGCCACGCTCCAGGGCGCGGCGCGTGATCAGCCGGTCGTTCGAGCGCGGCGCCGGCTCGCTCCCCTCACCCGCCGCGCCCGCAGCTTCGGGCCTGACCGACAGCAACAGCGCCGGCAGATATCCCGCCGGCACCACGCGCCAGGCGTCCAGCCTCTCGCGCGTGAGGTGTCCGACGCATTCGGTGTGCGTGCCGTTGCAGTGCGGGATGAGCGTGATGAGCTCGCAATTGCAGCTCGCACCGCGCTCGACCGAGCCCTCGAACCCCGCCGCCGCGAACGGCTTGGAGCTGGCGGGCGGCGCGCCGAAATGACGCGGCTGCGGGCCCGCGAAATCCAGCGCCACGGCCAGCATCACCGGGCGCGACACATCGATATTGAGCTCGCGGCCGCCGACCGCGATGCGCGCATTCACGAGCGCTCCATGACCTTGCCGCAGCGCGTGCAGGTACGCTTGGCGATGCTCGCGAAGAAGCGCTCGAACACCGGCGGAAGCTGCTTCTCGATATCGGTGAGCGGGAAGAACTCCTCGTACAGGCGCTGACCGCAGTGCTCGCAGTACCACTGGAAGCCATCGAGCTCGCCCGGGCGGCGGGTACGCTCGATCACCAGGCCCACGGTGTTGGCGGGTCGTTGCGGGGAATGCGGCATGTTGGGCGGAATCAGCAGCACTTCGCCGGCGCGGATTGGCACGTCGACGGCGCGGCCATCCTGCATGGTCTTGAGCACGATGCCGCCCTCGAGCTGGTAGAAGAATTCCTGCCCCGGGTCGACGTGGTAGTCCTTGCGGGCGTTCGGGCCGCCCACCACCATGATGATGAAATCGCCATCTTGAAACACGCGCTTGTTGCCCACCGGCGGCTTCAAATGCGCGCGGTTGGCATCGATCCATTGGCGGAAATTGAACGCTTCGAGGGATTGCATGTGTCCTCCGTGCCTTTCGGCTATGTTACGCGCAGCAAGGCTGGAGCGAGGAGCGCGCGATGCGGTCAGGGACCGGAGGAGCGAGCGCGGGGCGCGCAGGCGCTGCGGCGCTGGTGCTGTTGGCTGCCGGCTGCGGCCACCTGCCGGCCGTGCACTGGCCCTGGCAGCAGCGGCCGGCGCCCGCCGCCGCGCCCGTGCATGAGCTCGACATCAGCGCCGCCGCCGCGGGCGTCCCGGACTCCTTCCCGCAGTACTGGAAGCGCAACACCCTGGTGGTAGACCTCACCACCGCCAGCGGTTCGGGCAGCATCACCCTGAAGCCGGCCGCGGGGGCCGCCTGGCCGGTGCGGCTCGCTTTCCGGGTCACACCGGGGGCGATCGGGGCCCTGGAGGTACGCGCAGAGCAGCGTCTCGTCCTGCCCATCACGCCGGCCGGCAAACCGACCGAGCTCGAACTCACGCCGCGCATGTACACCTCCAGGACGCGGCAGATGAGCGTCAGCTGGGGACCGATCAGCCCGCCCGACTCCTAGGTCAGCCGCGCAATCAGGCGCCGCCGACGACCTGATGGCCGGCGCACGGCACGCACACCGGCGCCCGCTCGGCATCCAGGTCTACGGCGCTGAGCGCGCCGCCCCACACACAACCGGTATCGAGGCCGATGACGCCCGGCTCGCGCACCAGGCCGAGCGCCGACCAGTGGCCGAAGATGATGCGCGCGTCGCGGCTCTCGCGTTGCGGGTGCGCGAACCAGGGACGCAGGGCAGAGGAGGGCGCAGGCGGCTTACCCTTCCTGGTGAAGTCCACCCGACCGTCGGCGGTGCACACGCGCAGGCGCGTCAGCACGTTGATGGCGAAGCGCACTCGCTCCATGCCGGCGAGCCGCTCATGCCAGCGGTCCGGCTCATTGCCATACATGTGATCAAACAGCGCGCGCGGATCGCGCCGCAGCGCGCTGCTGACCTCGAGCGCCAGACTCAGGGTCAGGGCGACCGTCCACTGCGGCACCAGCCCGGCGTGCACCATGAGATCCGGCCCTTGCGCGTGCGCCAGGGGGCGCGTGAGGAGCCACTCGAGCAGCGCGTCCCGGTCCGGGGCCGCCAGCACTTCGTCCAGGGTGTCGGACTCGCGGCGGCGGTGGGCGCCGTGTGCGATCGCCAGCAGATGCAGGTCGTGGTTTCCCAGCACCACGACCGCGTTGTCCCCGAGCGCGCGCACCCGCCGCAGCGTCGCGAGCGATGCGGGGCCGCGGTTGACCAGATCCCCGACGAACCACAACCGGTCGCGATCCGGCGAGAACTTCAGCCGCTTCAGGAGAGCGCCCAGCTCCTCGTCACAGCCTTGTACGTCTCCGATGGCATAGCGGGTCACTGCAGAATTCCGGGCATCGCCAGCCGGAACGGCTGGATGGGCGCATCGAAGTGCGCGCCGTTGTCGGCGAGCATCTGGTAGCTCCCCTGCATTGAGCCGACCGGAGTCTCCAGCACTGCGCCGCTGGAGTAACGGAACCCCTGCCCGGGCTTCAGGTACGGCTGCTCGCCCACCACGCCGTCACCGCGCACTTCCTCCACCTTGCCGTTGGCATCCGTGATGACCCAATGGCGGGTCAGCAGTCGCGCCGGCACCTGGCCCTCGTTGCGGA
>DATKEZ010000112.1:0-3873 GCA_035511775.1 Steroidobacteraceae bacterium
TTCTCGGCTGCCAACTGGAGCCGGCCGGCCGCCGAAGTCGGTGCCCTGTTCGCGCTGCTGCGGCGGCATCTGCTCACGCAGACACAGCGCTGCCTGCAGCAGTCCGTGCGCATCAATGTCATCGGTCGGCGCGATCGCCTGCCTCCCGGCCTGTGCCGGGAGATCGAGCGCAGCGAGCAGGCGAGCGCGCATTGCCGTGGGATGCAGCTGCGCATCGCCGTGGACTACTCCTCGCAACATAGCCTCCTCGAAGCCTGCCGGCGCCTGCAATCCGAGCCCGGCATCGACCGTGCGCGCTTCGCCGCGCGGCTCGCGGACGTCGATCATGCGGTGGCGCCGGCGCCCGAGGTGGATCTGTTGATTCGCACCGGCGGGGAGCGGCGCCTGAGCGACTTCCTGCTGTGGGAGTGCGCGTACGCCGAGCTGTATTTCGCGGAGAGTCTGTGGCCGGACTTCGACCAGCAAGCCTTCCAACACGCACTCGAGGCGTATGCAAAGCGCGAGCGGCGTTTTGGCGCCATTGTCGCCGACACTCCTGCCCGGGCGAACCATGGATAGTCGCGCCCGCCGGCCGCGCGGTCCGGGTTTCGTGCCCGCCGACATGGCGCTCGCCCCGGTCCTGCCCCCCGCAGCGCGTGGCCGGGCAGTGCGCTGCCGTTCGGTGCTGTTGCTGAATCCGTTCTACCCCAAGGATCCGCGCGCCAGTTTCGGCAAGCATGTGCTCACCCCGACGCTGGCGCTCACCAGCATCGCGGGCGCGACGCCGCCTCACTGGGACCTTCAGTACTGGGACGAGAACCTGCTGCAGGGACCGCCGCCGTGTGATCCGCCACCGCAGGTGGTCGGCATCACCGTGCACCTGACCTTCGCGCGCCGGGCGTACGAACTGGCGGCCTGGTATCGCGCCCAGGGGTCGCGCGTCATCCTCGGCGGGCTGCACGTGTTGTCGTGTCCCGAGGAGGCGCTGCGGCACGCGGACGCGATTGCCATCGGGGAGGGCGTGCAGCTGTGGCCCACCATTCTCGCCGACGTCGAGGCCGGATCGTTGCGGACCCGGTACGAGGCGGATTTCTCCCGCTCCTACGCGCTCGATCCGCCGCCGCGCCGCACGATCCTGCCGCGCGCGGCGTTTCTGACGACGACCAGCGTGATTGCGACGCGCGGTTGCCACAATCGCTGCGGCTTCTGTTACCTGTCGACCGATGGCCTGCACATGCCCTACCGCATGCGCGCAGTCGAGCAGGTGGTCGAGGAGATCGTGGCGGACCGCCAGCCCTACACGGTCTTCATCGACAACAATCTGGGCTCGCGGCGCGACTACCTGCGCACACTGTGCCTGGCGCTGCGGCCACTCGGGATCATCTGGAGCGCCGCGGTCACCATCGACATCACCGATGACCCATCGCTGGTCCGCGACATGGCGCTCGCCGGCTGCACCGGCGTCTTCGTCGGCTTTGAGTCACTCAACGAGGGGAACCTGCGCGACTCGCGCAAGCGCACACCCGCCCCGCAGGACTACGCCCGCAGGGTCGCCCTGCTGCATCGCTACGGCATCCAGGTGAACGGCAGTTTCGTGCTCGGCTTCGACCACGATCACCCCGACGTGTTCCAGCGCACCGTCGCCTGGATCGAGGCGAACCGCCTGGAGTGCGCAACGTTCCACATCCTGACGCCCTATCCTGGCACGCCCCTGTTCCGGCAACTCGAAGCCGAGGGTCGCATCCTGCATCGTGATTGGGACCGGTACGACACGGCCCACGTCGTGTTCCGGCCCAGGCACATGAGCTGCGAGGAGCTCGACCGCGGCTATGCCTGGTGCTACGAGAAGTTGTTCTCGCATCGCTCGATCTGGAAGCGCCGGCCGAGCGACCCGCAGGCGGTACTCGCTTACCTGGCGATGAGCTATCTGTACAAGCGCTCGAATCGCTTCTGGCACCTGCTGATCAAGCATCGTCTCACCGCGGCGGTTTGGCGGCCGCTGATCGAGCATTCGCGGCGCCGGCACGTGAGACTGCGGCGACGCCTGGAGAGCTTGGCAACGCCAGGGATCCCGGCCGCCGCGACCCGGGCGAGCCAGTGCGTCAGCCCCGGCGTATGAGCCCCTATCGCGGCAAGCGCGCCCTTGACCTGCTCATCGCCGGCAGCGCCGGCGCGCTGTTCGCACCCGTGCTCGCCGCGGTCAGCATCGCGGTGTGGCTCGAAGACGGCGGTCCAGCGCTGTTCTCGCAGCCTCGCGTCGGCCGTGGCCGCGAGCCCTTCACCATCCTGAAATTCCGCACTCTGCGCGACGGCAACGTAACGCGTGTGGGTCAATGGCTGCGTCACACCGGGATCGACGAGCTACCGCAGTTCATCAACGTGTGCCGCGGCCAGATGAGCGTTGTCGGCCCGCGGCCCCTCACCGCCCGCGACGTGGCACGGCTCGGCTGGTCCGAGGCCGCTCACGACTGGAGATTTGCCGCGCAGCCGGGCATTACCGGCCTGGCACAGCTGCTCCCCGGGCGCGGGTCACGCGCGAGCGAGCGGCTCGACCGGCTCTACCTGCGCCGGCAGAGTCTGGGCCTCGATCTGCAGCTCATCGCCCTGTCCCTGGCCGTGAACGTTCTCGGTAAGCGCCGGGTGCGCCGCTGGCTTCGCGCCGGCACTGCAGAGGGCTTTCGCCCCGGCGTGTTCAGATCCTGAACCTCTCCTTGAGCTCCCCCGCCATGCGCCGGCTCACCTGCAGCGGCGCCTCGCAACCGCGCAGCCGCACGAAGTACTGGCCGTCGGCATTGCGCTCGATGCGCTCCAGGTATTTCACGCCCACCAGCGCGTTGCGGTGGATGCGCACGAACCCCGTGCCAAATTCGCTCTCCAGCAGCCGCAGCGAATCCTCGATCAGATCTTCGCCCTTGAGGTGGCGCACGGTGGTGTATTTCTGATCGGCGAGGAAGTACTGCACCTCCTCGATGGGGATGAGCCTGAGACCCTCGCGGTGGCGCGCGGCGATGTGGCTGCGCCGCTCTTCGCCGGTCGCGGCGAGTCTCTGCAGCTGCGCGCGCGTCAGGCGGCCGGCGCGGGCGAGCGAGGCGGCCAGCTGCTCCTTGCGCACCGGCTTCAGCAGGTATCCGACGGCATTCGCATCGAAAGCCTCGACCGCGTACTGATCGTAGGCGGTGGTGAAAATGACCGCCGGGGGCTCTTCCAGCACATTCAGGTGGCGCGCGGCCTCGAGCCCATCCATCCCCGGCATGCGCACGTCCAGCAGCACCACATCCGGCGCGCGGTCGTGGGTTTCCTTGAGGGCCTCGTGCCCGTTCACGGCCTCGCCGACCACTTCGACGTCGGCGATCTCGGCGAGCAGGCTCCGCAGCCGCTCGCGTGCCGGCGGCTCGTCATCGACGATGAGCACTTTCAGTTTGGCCCCGGCGCCCATGGGCTCAGGCGGGCTGCGCGGCGGCGGTGCCGGTGGGCTTTTCGATGAGCGGGAATCTCAGCGTCACGATGTACTCCGAGTCGAAGCGCCCCGATTTCATGAGCGCCCGCTCGCCGTACATGAGGCTCAGGCGCTCGCGGATGTTGGCGAGCGCCAGGCGGTTGCCCTCGCGCTCGCCCGGACTGGGATCGAGCGGGTTGCGCACCACGATGGTGACGAGCCCGCCGCCGACCTCGCCGGTAATGGTCACCGTGCCGCCCTCGGCGCGCGGCTCGATGCCGTGGTAGATCGCGTTCTCGAGCAGCGGCTGGATCATCAGATGCGGTACCAGCGCGTTGGCGGGCAGCGGGTCGGTCTTCCAGTCCACCTGCAGCCGCCCTCCCAGGCGCAGCTGCTCCATGCGCTGATAGGTGCGCGCGACCTCGAGCTCCTCGGCCAGCGTGATGGTGTCGCGCTTG
>DATKEZ010000113.1:0-7993 GCA_035511775.1 Steroidobacteraceae bacterium
GCCACTCCACCCGATCCGGCCTGTGCCGCCCGCTGGCTCGCACGCGCAAAGGAGCTCGGTTTTCGGGCCCCGGCGCCGCCGGCGGGTGCCACGGGGCCTCATCAGGAGCTGCCTTCGAGCCTGCTGCCCGCGGCGCAGCTCAAGGATCCCGCCGTGCGGCGCGAAGCGCTGTGGCTGGCCGCTGCGGATGCGGACATGACCGAGCTCGGGGCGCTGGCGGACCCCGCGCTCGTGAGCGCGCGCGACGAATTCGGACGCGGCGCACTCGCGCGCGCTGCGCAGGCCGGCTCGGCACCGGCGGTCGAGCTGCTCGTAAAGAAGGGCGCAGCCGTCGATACCGCGGATGCGCACGGCGTGACACCGCTCATGCTGGCGGCACGGGCCGGCGATCCGGCCACCGTGGAGGCGCTGCTGGCGGCGCATGCAAACGTCGCCCCCGCCGACCAGGTAGGCAACACCGCGCTGATGTACGCCGCGATCAGTGGCCGCATCGATGTGATCGATCGACTGCTGGCGGCGGGCGCGAGCGTGACAGCGCGCAATGCCCAGGACTGGTCGGCGCTCGACTTTGCACAGCAGCGCGGCGCCGCGGACGTGGTCGCACGGCTGCAGGCGAAAGGCGCCACCGCCCTGACGCGTCATGCGGTCGAGGCAGAGAGCCCGCCGACCAGCGTGCAGCGTGCGCAACGCGACCTCTACGCGGGCTGGCCGGATCTGGCCGTCGCGGCCGCGCGTCCGGCGCCCGAGCTCCTGAAGACGGTGCTGACAAAAGGCGCCGATCCCAATGCCACTACCCACGAGGGGCTCGCGATGCTCGACGTGGCCGTGGTGAGCGGCACGCCGGCGGCCGTCGAGACGCTCATCGCCGCCGGTGCCCGCACGACGCACTCCGATCCCCACGGCACCTCGCCGCTGCTGCTCGCGACGCGCGAAGGCCGCACGGACGTCGTCACGGCGCTGCTCGCGCACGGCGCCTCAGCCGACGGCTCCGCCCAGGACCCGGAACCGCCGGTGGTGGCGGCCGCCAAGGGCGGACACGGGGCGATTGTGCGGGCCCTGGTTGCCGGCCACGCCCATCTCGAGGCACGCGACGCCTACGGCACCACGGCCCTCATGGTCGTCTCGCAGTCGAACGACAGCGAGAGCGTGCAGGCGCTGCTCGATGCGGGTGCGGCGGCCGAGGGTGTCGACAAGGCGGGCCGCACCGCCTTGTGGTATGCGGCCCGGGCCGGCCGCGCGGACAACGTGAAGGTGCTCCTCGCACACAACGCGAGCGCCGATCATGCCGACGCGGATGGCATGACTCCTCTCGCCGCGGCCTGCGCCGCGGGCGCGGTGCCCGTGGTGGAGCTGCTCCTCGGCAAGGGCGCGAGCAGCAGTGCCCGGACCGCGCGCGGTGATACCACGCTGATGCTGGCAGCCAATGCCGGCAGCGCCGACGCCGTCGAACGCCTGCTCGCCCGTCACGCCGAGATTGACGCCCAGAACAACTTCGGCGACACGGCGCTCATCATCGCCAGCCGCAACGGCGACAGCGCACTGGTGCGCAAGCTCCTCCAGGCGGGCGCGAGCACGCGCCTGCGCAACAAGGATCACAAGACCGCGGCGGATGTCGCTTCCGCGCGCTCCTTTGCGGCAGTCGCCAAACTCCTGAGCGGCGCCTGAGGGCTGGTGTCCAGCGCAGGGCGAGGCCAACGCGAGCCGGCCCGAGACTCGTCATTTCGCTAATATGGCCGCCGCAACCCATGCCTGGGTGGCGAAATTGGTAGACGCAAGGGACTTGGAAGAGTTGAGCACCCGGCGCGGAAACGGCCGGTGTGAATGGGGTCAAAGTCGGTGGAACAGCAGCACGTCAGGGTGGCTGCAATACCGAGCTAAGCCCTGGTGCGCCTTGTTGGTTTACCAGGGAAAGTGTAGAGACTTGACGGCCCCTGCCTAATCCGTGCGCACGTCCAACGTGCGCCGGGATGGCAAAGGTAAAGTCCAGACCACAAATGCGCGGCTGGTGCGTGCAGCAGTGAAAGCTGTAGTTGGTACGAAAATCCCTTGGGGGAAACCCCGTGCCGGTTCGAGTCCGGCCCCAGGCACTCTGCGCTTCACGACAGAACCTGCGCCACCTGACGCTGTTCACAGACAGCGGCGCATGTAGCGCCAACTCCATGAATTTGCGAGACTCGCGCGCCGGATCCGTATCGGGTCCGCTGGATCGCGAGGGCATGTCGGGCGAGAGGCTCCAAGTCGAGAATCTGCACCTGTGGCGCGGTGATCGGCACGTGCTCAAGGGCGTGTGCTTCTCGCTCGAGGCCGGCGGCTGCCTCGAAGTCACCGGCCCGAATGGCTCGGGCAAGACGAGCCTGCTGCGTACGCTCTGCGGGCTGATGTATCCGGAGGAGGGGCGCGTGCTGTGGGGCGGGCAGGACGTGCGCAGCGACCTGCGGTCTTTCCACGCCTCCCTTGCCTACCTCGGCCACGAGGCGCCCCTCAAGGCGGATCTCAGCGCGCGCGAGAACCTCCATTTCTGGATCGGCGTGCGGCGGCGCGTCTCGGATGCCGAGCTCGATGAGGTTCTGGCACGCGTCGGCGCGCGCAGCTGGTGTGAGCGCCTGGTACGCACGCTCTCGGCCGGGCAGAAGCGGCGCGTGGCGCTCGCGGGACTCGCGCTGCTCGCGGTGCCGCTGTGGCTGCTCGATGAGCCGACGACCAATCTCGATAGCGAAGGGCGCCGGCTGGTCGGCGGGTTGATCGCCGAGCAGCGCGCGCGCGGGGGTACGGTCGTGGCGGCGGTGCACCACGACCTGCCGGTCGAGGTTGGCAGCGCGCAACGCCTGGAGCTGGCGGCGTGAGCGCGCGCGTGACGTCGGCGGCGCGAGCGCTCGCCCCCGAGCCCGCGGTGGGGCAGGGCGGCGCCGCAGCGGCGAGTCTCGGCGCCGATGCAGCCGCGGCGCTGCGTGCCGCACGGCTGGCGCTGCTGCGCGACCTGACGCTCGCGTTTCGCCAGCGCAGCCAGCTGATTCAGCCGCTGGCGTTCTTCGCCATGGTCACCCTGCTGTTTCCGCTCGCGATCTCGCCCGAGCTCTCGCGCCTGCGCGCCGTCGCGCCGGGGGTACTGTGGGTGGCGGCGCTGCTCGCCTCGCTCCTCGCGCTCGAGTTTTTGTTCCGTGACGACGCTCACGACGGAACTCTCGAGCAGTACGCGCTGTCAGGTCAGTCGCTGACATGGCTGATGTTCGCCAAGACCGCAGCGCATTGGCTGTTGACCGGATTGCCGCTCGCACTCATGGCGCCGCTCGCCGGGCTGTCGCTGGGCGTCCCGGTGGCGGCGCTCCCCGGCATCGTGGCCTCGGTGGCGGTGGGGAGCGTCACGCTGAGTCTCATCGGCTCGATCGGCGCCGCCCTCACGCTCGGCATCAAGCGCAGCGGCACGCTGCTGTCGCTGCTGACGCTGCCGCTGTCGCTGCCGGTGCTGATCTTCGGGGCGCGCGCCACCGAGCTCGCGATCAACGGCGCGCCGCTCGCCGCGCCACTCGAGCTGCTGGCGGCGCTGGCGGTGCTCGGAATCACACTGGCGCCGCTGGCCGCGGCGGCCGCGGTACGCATCAGTCTGGAGTAGCGACGGACGCTGACATGACCTGGACCTGGTTTCACCGCCTCGGCTCACCGCCCTATGTGTACGCGCTCGCGGCGCGGCTCACGCCCTGGTTCGCGTGGCCGGCGGCGCTCCTGATCACGGGGGGCCTCGCGGGCGGGCTGGTGCTCGCGCCCCCCGACTATCAGCAGGGCGACGGCTTTCGGATCGTTTATGTGCACGCCCCTAGTGCGTGGATGTCCCTCATGGTGTATATGACCATGGCGATCGCCGCCGCAGTTGCGCTCATCTGGCGCATCAAGGTGGGCCATGCGGTTGCCGCTGCCTGCGCGCCGATCGGCGCCTCTTTCACCTTCGTCGCGCTGGTAACCGGAGCCCTCTACGGCGCACCGATGTGGGGAACGTACTGGGAATGGGATCCACGGCTGACTTCGGAACTGATTCTCCTCTTTCTATATCTCGGCTACATGGGTCTGCGGGCCGGGTTGGAGGATACGCAGCGTGCGGACCGTGCCAGCGCACTGCTGGCGGTCGCCGGCAGCGTCAACGTGCCGATCATCCATTACTCGGTGACCTGGTGGAACTCTCTCCATCAGGCGCCTACGGTGATGCAGTTTGGCAGGCCAAAAATGGCGTTGGCCATGCTGGTGCCGCTGCTGATGATGCTGGCCGGATTCACCCTGTACTTCGTCGCGGTGCTGCTGGTGCGGCTGCGCGGCGAGGTATTGAGCCGCGAGCGCGCGGCGAGCTGGATTCCTGAGGTTCTGAAGACATGAGCCGCTTCCTCGACATGGGCGGATACGCCGCTTACGTTTGGCCGTCCTATGCGGTCACCTTCACCGTGGTATTCCTGAATATCTTCTGGGCCCGGCGCGCGCTCGCGCGCTCGCGCGCCGAAGCGCGCCGGCGGCTGGCGATGCGCGCGGAGCAGGCATGACTCCGCGGCGGCGTCGCCTGGCGCTGGTGCTCGGCATCGTCGCGGGGGTCGCGATCGCCGGAGCGCTCGGGCTGAGCGCCTTCCGGCAGAACGTGACTTTCTTCTTCGATCCAAGTGCGGTCACCGCCGGCAAGGTGCCGCCCGGCGAAGGCTTCCGGCTCGGGGGCATGGTGACCAAGGGGAGCCTCAGGCGCGACCCGGGGAGCCTCGAGGTGCGCTTCGTGGTCACGGACTTCCAGCATGACGTGCCGGTGAGCTACTCGGGCGTGCTGCCCGATCTGTTTCGCGAGGGTGCGGGCGTGGTCGCCCACGGAAGGATGCAGGGCGGCACTTTCGTGGCCGACGAGGTGCTCGCCAAGCACGACGAGAAGTACATGCCGCCCGCCGTCGCCGAGTCGCTCAAGCGCCATGGCGAGTCGCGTGAGGGTTTGGTGACGCCCCCGGCGGCCACACCGCAAGCGGCGCCGCCCGCGGGACCGACCGCCAACACAGGGAGCTGACCATGCTGCCGGAGCTCGGACACTTTGCGCTGATTCTCGCGTTGCTGCTCGCGGCACTGCAGGCATTCTTCGGCATCGCCGGGCCGATGTTCCGTCGCGAGCGCTGGGTCGCGGCGGTGACGCCGGCGGTGGCCGGGCAGGCGGTCATGGTGGCGACCGCGATGGGATGCCTGATCGCCTCGTTCGTGGGTGACGACTTCTCCGTCGCTTACGTGGCCGAGAATTCCAACTCCGCGCTGCCGCTCATTTACCGGGTGGCGGCCCTGTGGGGCGCGCACGAGGGATCCCTGCTCCTGTGGATCATGCTGCTCGCGGTGTGGACCGTGGCGGTCGCGGTGTACGCGAACCGCCTGCCGCGCCTGTTCGCGGCGCGCGTGCTCGGGGTGCTGGGCGTGATCAGCTTCGGTTTCCTGCTGTTCACGCTCGCGACCTCCAATCCCTTCCTGCGCCTCGATCCGCCGGCGCTCGACGGGCGCGATCTCAACCCGATCCTGCAGGACCCGGGCCTCGCCGGACACCCGCCGGTGCTCTATACCGGCTACGTCGGCTTCGCGGTCGCTTTCGCGTTCGCCTGCGGCGCGATGCTCGAGGGCCGCATGGATCAGAACTGGGCGCGCTGGACTCGTCCCTGGGTCACCGCCGCCTGGGCGTTCCTCGGCTGCGGGATCGCCATGGGGAGCTTCTGGGCGTACTACGAGCTCGGCTGGGGCGGGTTCTGGTTCTGGGACCCGGTGGAGTGCGCCTCGTTCATGCCGTGGCTGGTGGGCACGGCGCTCATCCACTCGATCGCGGTCACCGACAAGCGCGGGCTCTTCAAGAGCTGGACGCTGCTGCTGTCGGTGCTGGCGTTTTCGCTCAGCCTGCTCGGCACCTTCCTGGTGCGCTCGGGAGTGCTGGTGTCGGTGCATTCCTTCGCCGCCGATCCGAGCCGCGGCGTGTTCATCCTCTCGTTCCTCATCGTTATGATTGGCGGCGCGCTCAGCCTGTATGCCTGGCGGGCGCCGCTGCTCAAATCCCCGGCGGGATTCGATCTCGGGGCGCGCGAGTCCTTCCTGCTCTTCAATAACGTGCTGCTGGTGATTGCTGCGGCCACCGTGCTGGCCGGCACGCTGGCGCCGCTCATCTCGGGCGCCCTGAAGCTCGGTACGGTCTCGGTGGGTCCACAGTTCTTCAACCCGACCTTCATGCTGTCGATGCTGCCGCTGTTCGCACTCCTGTCCGTCGGCATCCACGCAGGCTGGAAGCGGGGCCGGCTCGGTACGCAGCTGCGAACGCTCCTCTACACCTTCATTGCCGCCGCGGTGTTCGGTTGTGGACTCGTGTACGGGATCTATTCCCACGGCCACCTGCTGACTCCGGTCGGTGCGACGCTCGGAATCTGGATCATCCTGTCCTCGCTCGTCGATCCGGTGGACCGCCTGCGCCGCGGACTCAGCCTGCCGCGCGCGGTGGTCGGCATGACCATCGCACACATCGGGCTCGCGACCGCGGTGATCGCGCTCACGACCGTCCAGTCCTTCACCAACGAGAAGGACCTGTCGCTCGCCCCCGGGACTAGCGCCACCGTCGGCGGCTACCAGTTCCGTTTCGACGGCGTGCGTCCGATCGAAGGCCCGAACTACGACGGCGTCGGCGGCACGGTCGTCGTGACGCGCAACGGCGCACCGATCGCGGTGCTCAAGCCGCAGAAGCGCCAGTACTGGGTACAGCACCAGGTGACCACTGAGACGGCCATTCATTACAGCCGCGGCAACAACATCCTGGTCGCGCTCGGCGATGACCTCGGAGCCAATCGCTGGAGCGTGCGCATCCAGATCAGACCGCTGGTGAGTTTCCTCTGGCTCGCGGCGGTCATCATGGCCCTCGGCGGCGCCATCGCGATCTCCGACCGCCGCTACCGGCTGACGAAGGTGGCGGTCGAGATCCCGAGAGCCGCCGGCACGGCGCCCGAGCACGCATGATCAACCGCTTCCTCATCCCGGTCGTGGTGTTCGCGCTGCTCACGGTGGTGCTGGCGATCGGTATCGTGCACTCGCCCGATAAGGGCATCATCCCCTCGCCTCTGATCGGCAAGCCGGCGCCGCCGTTCTCGCTCCCGAGCCTGACGGACGCCACCCGCACGGTGAGCTCCGGCGCGTTGCGTGGCCGCTGGTACCTGCTGAACGTGTGGGGCAGCTGGTGCGGCACCTGCCGGGAGGAGCACGGCATGCTGCTGCAGGTGCGCCAGTCGGGTCTCGTGCCGCTCATTGGCCTCGACTGGAAGGACGACGACGCCCAGGCGCTCGGGTACCTGCAGCAGGGGGGCAATCCCTACCAGGAGATTGCCGCGGATCGCACCGGACGGGTGGCGATCGACTGGGGCGTGTACGCAGCGCCCGAGAGCTTCCTCGTCAATCCCGAGGGCATCGTCGTCTACAAGTGCATGGGCGAGCTGACTCCCGAGATCTGGCAGAAGGAGATTTTGCCGCGGCTGACGAAGGCGCAGGCATCCACTTCATGAGCCGTGCCAGAATCCTCAGGGGCTGCCTGATCGCCCTCGCCGGATTCCTGGCTTGCGCCAGGGCCTACGCGATCGACCCTACTCAGATGCCGACGCCCGAGCTGCAGGCGCGCTACGAGGGCCTCACGCACGAGTTGCGCTGCGTGCAGTGCCAGGACGAGGCAATCTCCGACTCGCCGGCCGGCATCGCCTCGGACTTGCGGGGCGAGGTACGCGACATGCTGCTCGCCGGGAAGTCCGACCAGGACGTGCGCAACTTCATGCTGGCGCGCTACGGTGACTTCGTGCTCTTTCGCCCGCGCTTCGTGCTGAAGAACGCCTGGTTGTGGCTCGCGCCCTGGACTCTGCTCGTGGTCGGCGGGCTCGTGGCCTGGCGCGTGGTACGCAAACGCGCGGAGCTGGTAGGCGCGGACAACGAGCCACTTCCCGACGACGGATCTCCTTAGATGCTCAGTTTTGTACTGCTCTCC
>DATKEZ010000114.1:0-18749 GCA_035511775.1 Steroidobacteraceae bacterium
CAGCTGCGCAGCGGCGACACGCACTACGTGCCCGCGGCCGGGCGGCCGGCCCTGCGCCAGGCAATCGCCCGCGCGCACGCGGCGCGCTGCGGTCAGCCGGTCGGTGCGGACAACGTGGTGTACTTCGCCGGCGCACAGAACGCGCTGTTCGTGGCTTCCCTGTGCCTCGCGGGACCCGGGGACGAGATCGTGACCTTCGAGCCGCTGTATCCGACTTACCCCGCTACCATCGAGGTGTCGGGGGCGCGTCTGCTGCGGGTGCCCGCCGCGGCCGGCTGGCGTCCGGACCTGGCCGCGCTCGCCGCGCTCATCACCAAGCGCACCCGCGCGATCTTCTGGGCGACACCGAACAATCCGAGCGGCGTGGTGTTGAACGAGGGGGAGTTGACCGTGATTGCGGAGCTGGCGCGCCGCCACGACCTGTGGCTCGTCTCGGACGAGGTGTATGCGGGACTGGCCCCCGGAGGACGCGTGCCGAGTCTCGCGGCCCGCCTGCCCGAGCGCGTCGTGACCGTCGGAAGTCTGTCGAAGTCGCATTCCATGACCGGCTGGCGCGCCGGGTGGCTGGTGGGGCCGCGGGAACTGGCGCTGCATGCCGAGCAGCTGGCGATGTGCATGCTGTTCGGCCTGCCGGGTTTCATCCAGGAGGCGGCGCTCACGGCACTCGCGCTCGCTCCCGAGGCCGAGGAACGCATCCGCGGGTTGTGCGCGGCGCGCCAGCAGCGCTTTGCCGAGGGTATCCGCGACCTGCCGCTGTTGCGGGCGATGGCGCCCGAGGCGGGCATGTTCATGCTGATCGATGTGCGCGGCACGGGGCTTTCGGGCGGGGAATTCATGCGCGGCCTGTACGCATCGCAGCGCGTCTCGGTGATGGATGGCGCGGCGTTCGGGCGCTCGAGCGAGCACTGCGTGCGCGTGTGCTTCGCCACCGACGAGGCGACGCTCGACGCAGCCTGCACCCGTCTGCGGCGCTTCTGCGCGGAGCTGGCGCGCCGCCCGGCCGGCAGCGGCGCCGGCTAGCACGCGCTGGCCGGTGCGCGGCGCGTCCTTTTATTATATTATTATGGCGACATTAAAAACCGGCTGCGGGCGCGGGCGCGATCATGAGACAGGTCAGGACGCTGGGTCTTCTGGGTACCGGAGTGATCGGCGGTGGCTGGGCCGCGCGCGCGCTGCACTTCGGCATCGACGTGCTGGCCGCAGACCTCAAGCCTGAAATGCAGGAGTGGATCCGCGGCGCAGTCGCCAACGCCGAAGCAGCACTGGCGCGGCTCACACTGGCGCCCCTGCCGCCGAAGGGCAAGCTGTCATTCACCACCGACCTGCACGCGATGGCACGGCAGGCGGATTTCATCCAGGAGAACATCCCCGAGCAGCTCGAGCTGAAGCAGCGGGTGCTCGCCGAGGTCAGCCATCATGCGCCGGCCGATGTCGTGATCGCCTCCAGCACCTCCGGCCTCATGCCCTCGGATCTGCAGCGCGACATGGTGGCGCCGGAGCGCTTCCTGGTCGCGCATCCCTTCAACCCCGTGTACCTGCTGCCACTGGTGGAGCTGGTCGGCGGCCGACAGACCTCGAGCGCGGCCCTGGACGCCGCCAGCACTTTCTTCACCTACATCGGCATGCACGCACTCAGGGTGCGCCGTGAGGTGCCGGGGCATCTCACCGACCGGCTGCAGGAAGCGTTGTGGCGCGAGATCCTGCACATGGTGAATGAGGACCTGGCCACCACCGGGGAGCTCGACGACTCCATCGTATACGGCCCGGGTCTGCGCTGGGCGGCCATGGGCACCAACCTGATCTATCACCTCGCCGGCGGTGAAACCGGCATGCGCCACATGCTCAGACAGTTCGGCCCGTGCCTGAAATGGCCGTGGACGAAACTCGAGGCCCCGGAGCTGACCGAGGCACTGATCGACAAGATGGTGGCGGGCACGCAGGCGCAGGCCGCCGGCCGCTCGATCCGCGAGCTGGAGCGATTGCGCGATGACTACCTGGTCGCGATCCAGCAGGTGCTGAAGCAATACAACATCGGCGCCGGCGCCACCCTGCGCGCCCTCGAGGAGCGTCTGTACGAGGCCGCGGCTGCCGGTGCCCGCGAGCGCATCCAGAATGCGGCGGCCCCGGGAGCCGCTGCCGACTCCGGCGAGCCGCTGCGCCTGGTGGAGACCTACGTGCGGCCCGAGTGGATCGACTACAACGGTCACATGACCGATTCGCGCTACCTGCAGGTGTTCGGCGATGCAACCGACGCGCTCTTCAGGTACGCGGGCGTCGATGAGGGGTACCGCAGATCCGGACGGGCCATGTACACGGTTGAGACACACGTCTGCCACAAGGCGCAGGCGCGCGCTCTCGAGCCGCTGTACGTGACAACCCGGGTGCTCAAGGTCGATGACAAGCGCGTGCGGCTGTTTCACAGCCTGCATCGCCGGCGCGATGAGGCGCTGGTGGCCACCGCGGAGCAGCTGTACCTGCACGTGAATACGCCACCCGGAAAGGCCGCGCCGATGGAGGCGGGGGTGCGCGCGCGGCTTGCGGACCTGCAGGCTGCGCACGGCTAGAGACCATGCCCAAGGTCGTCGATCATGAGCAGCGCCGCGATGAGATCGCCCTCATCGCCTGCCGGGTGGTGGCGGAGTACGGTTTCGAGCAGGCGACCATCGTGCGCATCGCGCGGGCGGCGGGCTATACCACCGGCATGGTGGCGCACTACTTCGACACCAAGCAGGACATTATCATCGCCGCACTGCGCCTCATCCTGCGCCGGGTCGAGGAGCGCCTCACGCGCAGCGGCGCTGGCGGGCAGCCGGATCTGCTGCGGCTGCTGACCGAGGCGCTGCCGCTCGATGAGACGCGCTACATCGAGTGCGCATTCTGGATCGCATTCTGGGGGCAGGTGCCGGCTGACAGGCGCCTGAAACGCATCAACGCCGGGTTGCATCGCGAGTATCTGCGGCTGTTCGAGCGCTGCCTGGCGCGCGGCTGGGGGCAATGGCAACGCTGGCCGGCGGCGACCCGGGAGCAGGTGCTGCGCTCGGTGGTGACCTTCATCAACGGTGTGACCGCGAGCACCGTGGCGAGCCGCAACGAGTGGCCCGCCGCCGGCCAGATCGCGCAGCTGCGACTGCAACTGCGGCTGCTGCACGAGTGGGCGATGAGCGCCGCGCGCGCGACGTGAGGAGAATCCGATGGACTTTGCGCTCACCGAAGAACAGCAGCTGATCATCACGACCACGCGTGACTTCGTCCGCCGCGAGCTCGTGCCCCACGAGCGCGAGGTCGAAGAGAGCGGCCGGCTGCGCGAGGAGCTGCGCCAGGAGCTCAAGGCGCGGGCGATTGCCGCCGGCCTGTACGCCGCCAACATGCCCACCGAGGTCGGCGGCGCGGGGCTCGATGCAGTGACCTGGATGCTGTACGAGAAGGAGCTGGGCTATACGGGTTACGTGCTGCACTACGCCTGCGTGGCACGTCCCTCGAACATCCTGCTCGCCTGCCAGGATGCACAGCGCGAGCGCTACCTGCTGCCGGCAGTACGCGGCGAGCGTACCGAGTGTCTGGCGATGAGCGAGCCGCAGGCGGGCTCGGACCTGCGCGGCATGAAGACCACGGCAGTGCCGCGCGGCGGGGACTTCATCGTCAACGGCACCAAGCACTTCATCAGTCACGCCGAGCATGCGGACTTCGTGATCCTGTTTGCCGCCACCGGCGAGGAGGATTCGGCGCGCGGCAAGCGCAAGCTCATCACCGCGTTCCTGGTCGACACGGGCACACCCGGTTTCGAGATCCGGCCCGGGTATCAGAACGTCTCGCATCGCGGCTACACCAACAGCATTCTGCAGTTCAGCGACTGCCGGCTGCCGAAGTCGGCGGTGCTCGGGGAGCTGCACCGGGGATTCGAAGTTGCCAACACCTGGCTCGGGGCAACGCGCCTGCAGGTGGCGGCCAACTGCCTCGGGCGCGCCGGGCGGGCGCTCGAGTGCGCCAAGCAGTGGGCGGTCGATCGCGTGCAGTTCGGACAGCAGATCGGCAAGTTCCAGGGCGTGTCCTTCAAGCTTGCGGACATGGCGCTCGAGCTGCGCGCCGCGGAGCTGCTCACCCTGGAAGCGGCGTGGAAGCTGGATCAGAAGCTCGCGACCGACATGGACATGGCGATCGCGAAGCTCAAGGCCACCGAGATGCTGGCGATGGTCGCCGACGAGGCGCTGCAGATCCACGGCGGCATGGGGCTCATGAGCGATCTGCCGCTGGAGCGCATCTGGCGCGATGCGCGCATCGAGCGCATCTGGGAGGGCACGAGCGAAGTACAGCGGCACATCATCTCGCGCGCGTTGCTGCGGCCGCTGGGCGGCTGAGGCGGCCGATCAGGACGAGCCGCGCGGCTGCACGCGTGTACTGTGCACGCGGTTGGTGGCGCTCATTTCCCCTTCCACACCGGCTTGCGCTTCTCGGCGAAGGCGCGCGTGCCTTCCTTCAGATCCTCGGAGCGGATGACCTTCTGCACCGCATCCAGGCTGTCGTGCAACTCGAATGCCGCGTGCTCGGCCACCATTTCGGTATGGCGCAGCAGCTGTTTGATGGCCGGGAACAGCAGCGGCGGACCGTCCGCGAGCTGCTGGGCGATCTCGCGTGCCTTGGCGAGACCCTGGCCCTTGGGCACGACATGGCTGGCCAGGCCCCAGTGCTTGGCTTCGGCGGCCTCCATCCAGCGGCCCGTCATCAGGAACTCGACGGCGACGTGGTAGGGGATGCGCCGCCGCAGTTTGATGGTGCCGGCGTCCGCGAGCACCCCGACGTTGATTTCGGGCAGCGCGAACTTCGCGTGCTCCTCCATCACGATGATGTCGGTCCCCAGCACGATCTCGAAGCCACCGCCGCAGGCGATGCCGTTGACCGCGGCGATGAGGGGCTTGTCGAGGCCGCGCGGGTAGTTCAGGCCGCCGAATCCGCCCGCGCCCCAGTCCTCGTCGGATTCCTCGCCACTCGCTGCGCCTTTCAGGTCCCAGCCGGGAGAGAAAAAGCGCTCGCCCGCGCCGGTGACGATGGCCACGCGCAGCGCCGGGTCGTCGCGGAACTGCGTGAACACCTCGTTCAGGCGGCGGCTGGCCGCCAGGTCGATGGCGTTCGCCTTCGGACGGTCGATGGTCACCTCGAAAACCGCACCGCGGGTGGCGGTGTTGATGCCGTCGGACATGTCAGTGTTCCTCCAGGCGGATCAATGCGTCGACTGCCACCGCGCCTGAGCCCTGCGGGCGCACGATGACGGGATTGAGGTCAAGTTCCACCAGGCGCTCGAGGTTGGCCGCGGCGTAGCGGGTGCACGCCAGGGCAGTCTGCACCAGCGCAGCGACGTCCGCCGGCGGGCGGCCACGGTAACCGGCGAGGAGCCTGGCGAGTTTGAGTCTGCCGAGCGCCGCCTCGATGGCGGCGGCGGTGAACGGCGGCAGCAGGCTCACGCTGTCGCGCAGCAGCTCGGTCAGCACGCCGCCGGCGCCGAGCACCAGCAGCTGTCCGAACTGCGGATCGACGCTCACACCGACCAGCACCTCCGCGACGCCGTCGCTTACCATCTCCTCGACGAGCAGCGTCGCGGACAGCGCGGACAGGCGCTGCGCGGCGGCGCCGGCTTCGGCGGCGCTGCGCACGTCGAGCACCACCGCGCCGAGCTCGGTCTTGTGTTCCAGCTGGCTGCCTGCGGCCTTGATCACCACCGGAAATCCGAGCGCCGCGGCCGCCTCGGCCGCATCCGCGGCGCCGACGAGCCGCGAGCGCGGCACCGGCACGCCGAAGTCAGCGAGGGCGCGCTTGGCCTCGTGCTCCGCCAGCGTGCGCGCGGACGCCGCCGCGGTGCGCGGCAGGTGCAGCTGCACGGCCGCACCGCGTGCCCAGGTCTCGCCGAGAGCGCCGGCGAGATCGAGCGCCTCGAGCGCTTCGCGCTGGCCCTGCAGCGGCACGATGCCGGCCGCCAGACACTTTTCCCGCGTGGCGCGCGACAGCGATTCGGGGAGCGAGGCAACCACCGCGCCACGGGTCGTCGTTCCGGAGAGCGCGGCCGCAAACTGCCCGATCACGCTGACGTAGGCGGAAGTGTCGGCCGCACCCTCGGGCGGGCAGTCCACCAGAAAGGCGACGACATCGTACCCGGCGCGCTGCACCGCGCTGAACATGGCGTGCTGCCGGGGACTGTCGAACCACACGTGGGTGTGAAAATCGAACGGGTTGGAGATGTGCACGCGATCCGAGAGAATCTCGCGCAGGCTGGCGGCAGCGGCGGCGGGAATCGGTGCGAAGTCAAGTCCCAGATGGCGCGCGGCGTCGGCAGTCATCGCCATGTCGCCGCCCGACGCGCCCATGGTGAGCACGCGCCGGCCGCGCAGCGGGCCGCCGCTGTGGAAGATCTTCAGCGTCTCGCACAGCGTCGCGAGCGACTCGCAGCGGGCGATGCCCGCCTGTGCGCAGAAGGCGCCGAAGGCCGCATCCGCCCCCGCGAGCGCACCGGTATGGGTACGCACCGTCAGGCTGGCCGCCTCGGTGCGTCCCGCCTTGATGAGGGCGATGGGCTTGCCGGCGGCGCGGGCCCGCTCGGCTGCCCGGGCAAAGCGCGCCGCATCGCGCACGCCCTCCAGGTACAGGCCGAACGCCGTGACGCGCGCATCCTCTGCCAGCAGCTCGATGAGGTCCTCGGCGGCCAGGCGCGTCTGGTTGCCGACCGTGAGCACATAACCGATCGGCAGCGAGCGATCGTTGAAGGACAGGTCGAGGGCGATCGTGCCGCTCTGGCAGATCAGGGCGACTCCGCGCTCGCAGCGGCTGCCGATCACCTGGTCGGGCCACAGCGCCGCAGCGTCGAAGAAGTTGATGAAGCCATAGCAGTTGGGACCGAAGAACGGCAGCTCGCCCGCGCTGGCGAGCAGCTCGCGGGTGAGGCGCTCACCCTCGAGCGTTGCCGTTTCGGAGAATCCGGCCGCGAAGCACACGAAGCCGCCCGCGCCGCGTCGCGCGAGCGCGGCGGCGATCGCCGGGACCTCGCGGTTGGGGGCCGCGATGAAGGTCGCATCCGGCGCGTGCGGCAGCTCATCGATCGAGCGGAAGTAGCGCTGCGCGCTGGACGACGGGCGGCTCGGATGCACGCGCCACACCTCGCCCGTGTAGCCGATCACTGCGCTCGCGGCGAGCGCCGCATCCGCCCAGGCGCCGCCGACGAGCGCGATGCTGCGCGGCGCCAGCAGGCGCTGCATGGCACGCGCGTTCATGGGGCGCGGCTGCTACCGCGCAACTCCAGCCGCCGCGATCCGGGGGTGGCCGGCGCCAGGCCCGCGCCCGCCGCCTGCAACTGCGCGATCGCGGCGCTCACTTCCGGCGGGAAGGCCGTGGTGGTCACCGCCTGCGGCTGCTGGCACACGTGCAGCAGCATCACTTCCGCCACCGCCGCTACCCCTGTGGAGCCGGCGCTGGCGAGCTCAAAGGCGGCGTGGATGCGCTTCGCGTCGGCGCCGAGGATGCGCATCGTCACGAGGGCGGTATCGGTCTGCCTCACCTCGTGAAGATACTGGATATGCAACTCGACGGTGTACAAGGTGCACTGAGTGCGCCGCCGGTAGGCCTCATCCAGGCCGATGCGATCCATGAGCGCATCGCTCGCCTGGCTGACGATGAGGACATAGTAGGCATCCCGCAGGTGACCGTTGTAGTCGATCCACTCCGGCAGGATCGGGGTCTGGTAGATCGGGATGCCGGCCACGTCAGTGAAGCTGCAGGCGCTCGCGCGCCTGTGCCGGGGCGAGCACGCGCGCGCCCATGGCCTCGATGATGGTGCGGGCTTTCTCGACCAGCTGCGCGTTGCTCGCATAGACCCCGCGGCTCAGGTACAGATTGTCTTCCAGTCCCACGCGCACATTGCCGCCGAGCAGTACCGACTGCGCCACCCACGGCATCTGCATGCGGCTCACGGCGAATGAGGTCCACAGGCAATCCGCGGGCAGGTAGTTCACCATGGCGAGCAGGTGGCCGACATCCGCGGGCACGCCATAGGGGATGCCGGTGCACAGCTGGATCAGCGCCGGCGCCGGGATCAGGCCCTCCTTGATCATGGCTTTCACGAACCAGAGGTTACCGGTATCGAACACTTCCAGCTCCACCTTCACGTTCAGGTCGCGCAGGATCCCGGCACCCTGGCGGCAATAGTCGGGCGTGGAAATGTAGGCGCGATTGCCGTCGCCGAAGTTGAGCGTACCGCAGTCGAGCGTGGCGATGTCCGGGCGATACAGGCCCTCGCCGCACAGATCGATCACGTGGCGCATGCGATCTTCCTGACTCACAAAGTCGCTGCCGGCGGCTGGGGTGTCCTTGAGGCCGTGGCGGCCTACGCAGATGTAGCCACCCATGCCGCAGGTCAGGTTGACGAGCACGTCGACCTTGCTCGCGCGGATGCGCTGCACCACCTCGCGGTAGTGGCGCGTCGCCATGCTGAACTCGCCGGTTTCCGGGTCGCGCACGTGGATGTGCACGATGGCGGCTCCGGCGCGAGCGGCGTCGATCGCGGAATTCGCGATCTGCTCGGGGGTGATGGGGCAGTGCGGGCTCTTGGTGACCTTGGTGTCATCGCCGGTGATGGCGCAGGTGATGATGACGTCGGAGTTCATGGGATCCTCGCCTTGAGGCACGCGCGGCGTGATAATATTATGGCGACAATAATATAACGTGCGGGCGCGGTGCGGCAAGCCGCGTGGCACGTGTCACGGCGCGCGGCGCACGAAGGAGACGGCCATGCAGACGCAGTTGCTGATCGGGGGCCGGCTGGTGGCCGGTGAGGGGGCGGTCGAGTCTGTGCTCGATGCCGCCAGTGGCGCCGAGATCGCCACCGTGCCGGGGGCGACGGCCACGCAGGTGGAGGCGGCGGTGGCGGCGGCGGAGGCCGCGTTCCCCGGCTGGTCGCGCACGGCGCCGAAGGACCGAGGGGCGCTGCTGACGCGCATCGCGGAGGCGCTCGAGGCCGAGGCGGCGGATTACGCCGCGCTCGAGTCGCTCAACACCGGCAAGCCGCTTGGCTGCGCACTGGGCGATGAGATGCCGGCGATCGCGGACGTGTTCCGCTACTTCGCCGGCGTCTGCCGGGCGCCGCAGGGGCTCGCGGCAGGGGAGTACCTGCCCGGGCACACGAGCTTCATCCGCCGCGATCCGGTCGGCGTCGTGGCCTCCATCGCCCCCTGGAACTATCCGCTGATGATGGCGGCCTGGAAGATCGCACCGGCGATTGCCGCAGGCAACACACTCATTCTGAAGCCCTCGGAGCAGACACCGCTCACGGCGCTGAAGCTCGCCGCGCGGCTCGCGGAGCTGCTGCCCGCCGGAGTGGTGAACATCCTGTGCGGGCGCGGGGAACCGGTCGGACGCCTCCTCAGCAGTCATCCGCGCGTACGCATGGTGTCGCTCACCGGCTCCATCGCCACCGGGCAGAAGATCCTGGCGGCGGCCGCCGAGACGCTCAAACGCACGCACCTGGAGCTCGGGGGCAAGGCGCCGGTCGTGGTGTTCGAGGACGCCGACGTCGAGGCGCTCATCGCGGGGGTACGGACGTTCGGCTTCTACAACGCCGGCCAGGACTGCACGGCGGCCTGTCGCCTGTACGTCGGCAAGAGAATTTACGAGCGCGTTGTGGCGGATCTGACCAGTGCGGTGCGCACCATCAAGGTGGGCACCCAGCAGGAGCCGGGGGTCGAGATGGGGCCGCTCATCTCCCACGCGCAGCGCGAGCGCGTCGCCGCCATTGTGGCGCGCGCCGCGGGCAGCGGGCATATGGAGCTCACGACCGGCGGCCGCAGCCGCGCCGGCAGCGGCTTCTTCTACGAGCCGACGGTGGTGGCCGGCGCGCGCCAGGACGATGAGATCGTGCAGCGCGAGGTGTTTGGCCCGGTGGTATCGGTGACCCCCTTCGGCGATGTGGAGGAGGCGATCCGCTGGGCGAACGACTCCGAGTACGGACTGGCCTCGTCGGTCTGGACGCGCGATATTTCGCGGGCCATGCAAGTCGCGGCGCGGCTGCAGTACGGTTGTACCTGGATCAACACCCACTTCGCGACGGTGAGCGAGATGCCGCACGGCGGCTTCAAGCGCTCCGGCTACGGCAAGGACCTGTCGGTCTACGCACTGGAGGACTACACGGTGGTGCGGCACGTCATGGTGAAGCTATAGAGCCCCTCCACATCGCGATGCGCGCCGCCCGGGCGGGCGCGGTGGTGGCGGCGCTGGCAGTGGCCGCGCTGCTGGGCGCGTGCGGCGCGCGCGCCCAGGGTCCGCGCGCCGCGGCGGACGCCGAGAAGGAACTGCGCGTCTACAACTGGGCCGACTATATCGGCAAGGACACCGTCGCCGACTTCGAGGCTGCCACCGGCATCAAGGTCATCTACGACACCTATGACGCCGATGAGACGCTCGAAGCGAAGATGATGGCGGGGGACTCCGGCTACGATGTGGTGAGCACCTCCACCGACTTCTTCAGCCGGCAGATCAAGGCGGGCATCTACCGCCCGCTCGATCGCTCGCTGCTGCCGAACTGGAAGAACCTCGATCCGCACGTGCTCGCCATCGAAGCGCAGGCGGATCCGGGTAACCGCCATGCCATGCCGTATCTGAAGCACGTCAACGGCTTCGCCTATAACGTCGACCTGATCCGCGCGCGCATGCCCGATGCGCCGGTGGACAGTCTCGACATGATCTTCAAGCCCGAGATCATCCGGCGCTTCGCCGATTGCGGCGTGACGTTCCTCGACCAGGCGGAGGACGTGCTGCAGCTCGCCCTCAACTACCTGCACCTCGATCCGAACACCACGCGGGTGCAGGACTACCGGCAGGCCGAGCGACTGCTGCTCGCGGTGCGCCCATATATTCGCGCCTTCGACTCCTCGGAGTACATGAACGGGCTCGCCAACGGCGAGTTCTGCATTTCCATGTCCTGGTCCGGGGACTACGCGACCTCACGCGCCCGCGCCACGGCCGCCGGGGTTGACGTGCACCTGGCCTTCAGCGCGCCGAAGGAGGGCTCCAACGGCTCGTTCGACGCGTGGCTCATCCCGGCGGATGCACCGCACCCGCTGGCGGCTCACAAGTTCCTCAACTACATCCTCGAGCCGCGGGTGATCGCCGCCATCACCAACCACATCCATTACGCCAACGACAACCTGGCAGCCAACGCCTACGTCGATCCGCAGATCCTCAACGATCCGGCCGTCTATCCAACCCCGGCGATGGAAGCCCGCCTCTACCGGTCCAGCGAGGCCGGCCCGGCGCTGGAGCGTTTGCGCACGCGTACCTGGACGCGTATCAAGACGGCGCTGTGAGTGAGCGGGGTGCGCGCCCCGCGGCGTGCTCAGCGGCCGCATGCTGCGTCTCGAGGGCGCGGCGCCGGTCGCTGCGCGTCACGAGCCAGCCGGCGGCGATGACGCAGACTCCGACCGCGCAGACGATGAGACTCGCGAGCGCGTTGACATCGGGACTCACGCCGAGCTTCACCTTGGAGTAGATCACCATCGGCAGAGTGCTCGCGCCCGGGCCGGCGACGAAGCTGGAGATCACCAGGTCATCGAGCGACAGCGTGAAGCACAGCAGCCAGCTGGAAATGATCGCCGGCGCGATGATCGGCAGCGTGATCTCGAGGAAAGCGCGCGCCGGACTTGCGCCGAGGTCCTGGGCGGCCTCCTCCAGTGAGCGGTCGGCGGCAGCCAGGCGCGCCTGCACCGTGATGGTCACGTAGGCGGTGCAGAAGGTGATGTGCGACAGCACGATGGTGGTGAAGCCGCGATGCGGCCAGGAGAACAGCTGCACCATGGAGACGAAGAGCAACAGCTGCGTGATGCCGGTGATGATCTCCGGCATGACGAGCGGTGCATTCACCATCCCGGTGAGCAGCAGCCGCCCGGGAAAGCGCGCGAACCGCACCAGCGCAATCGCCGCCAGGGTCCCGAGCACGACGGCGCCGCTGGAGGCCGCGACTGCCACCTCCAGCGACAGCAGCGCGGCCTGCAGCAACGGGCGGTTGTGCAGCAGCTGGGCGTACCAGGCGGTGGAGAATCCACCCCAGACGTTCACCAGCGGCGAGGCGTTGAACGAGTAACCGATGAGCACCAGGATCGGCAGGTACAGGAGCGCGATGCCGAAGAACAGCACGGTGAAGAGAGCCGTGGAGGAGCGCCGTTCCACGCCGCGCTTCAGGCCTCGAGCTGGCGCACGTTGTAGTACTGGTAGATCGCGATCGGCCCGACCAGCAGCAGCAGGAACGCGATCGCGACCGCCGAGGCCACCGGCCAGTCGTGATTGCCGAAGAACTCATCCCACAGCACGCGGCCGATCATGAGTTGGTTCGGGCCGCCAAGGAGCGACGGGATCACGAACTCCCCGACCGCGGGGATGAACACCAGCATCGAGCCGGCGATGACTCCGGGGAGCGACAGCGGCAGCGTGATGTCCAGGAACGCGCGGCGCGGGGTGCTGCCCAGGTCCGCCGCCGCTTCCAGCAGCGTCGGGTCGAGTTTCTCCAGCGTGGCGAACAGCGGCAGCACCATGAAGGGCAGGTAGGAATAGATGATGCCGAGATATACCGCGAGGCTGGTGCGCATGATGCGCAGCGGATGACTGATGAGGCCCAGGTGCAGGAGCGCGGTGTTGAGGAAGCCGTTGTCGCGGATGATTCCCTCGAGGGCGTAGACACGCAACAGGAAGGAGGTCCAGAACGGCAGCATGATGATGAGCAGCAGCAGCCCCTGGGTCGAGCGCGGACTGCGCGCGATGGCGTAGGCCATCGGATATCCGAGCAGCAGACAGATCAGGGTGGAGAAAAAGGCGGTGCGCAGGGAGTAGAGGTAGGCGACGCCGTAGACCTCATCCGTCAGCAGGTAGCGGTAGTTGCCGAGGGTCAAGGACAGCTGCAGATGGTGATCGCGGGTGAAGGAGATGACGTCCGTGAACGGCGGCACGCGCGGCGCAGCCTCGGCGAAGCTGATTTTGAAGGCGAAGGCGAACGGAATGAGGAAGAATACGAACAGGAAAATGAGCGGTGGCAGAATGATCAGCCAGCGGCCCGGTCGCCAGGTCGGTTTCATGATGCGTGTTTTTGCCTGTGCCCGCGGGCTATTGTGCGGGATAGACTTGCGCGCAGTACAGCCACCACCGGCGGCGCGCGGGCGCTAAGGTCATCGGTGCGGTAAGTCACGTGTCGAGCGAACGAGCCTCCACCACAGTAGCCGAGACTGCCGCCGGCGGCGGCGGGTCGCGCATCCGCCAGCGCCAACGCCAGCGCCTCATCGACGCCTGTATCTCCGCGCTGCACATCTACGGTCCCTCGCGCACCACGGTCGAAAAGGTCGTCGCGCTCGCCGACCTGTCCCCCGGGATCGTGCGCTTCTACTTCGAGTCCAAGGCGGCGATGCTGGTCGCCTCGCTGGCGTATCTGGCGGCGGAATTCGAGGAGCGGGTGCTGCAGCCGGTCGCGCGGCTCAAGGATTCGCCGCTGCAGGCACTGCGGCTGCTGGTGGAGCTGTATCTGGATGCCGATATCGCCAGCCCGCGCAAGGTGTCGGTGTGGTACGCGTTCTGGGGCGAGGCGAGTGCCCGCCAGGAGTACCAGGACATCTGCGGCCAGAAGGACGAGGAGTTCGCCGCCCTGGTGCGCGAGCTCATCGAACGCATGATCGCCGTGAGCGGTGCCCACCACCTCGATGCCGACGGCGTGGCGCTGGGACTCATCGGCGTGCTCGAGGTGTTGTGGCAGGGTTTCGCCTTTCAAAGTGAGGCGAACATCGACCGTGCCGCGGCCGTGGCGCGCTCGCTCAGCTATCTGCGCTCGGTCTTCCCCGGCGAGTTCGGTGAGGTCGCGAGGAGCGGCCCTGCGAGTGACGGCGGCGCGGCGGCCTGCGGCGCACGGCTGCCGGCGCGGGCCTATGCGGACGAGGGGCTGCTCGCCGCCGAGCGCGAGCAGCTGCTGCGGCCCGCCTGGCAGGTGCTCGGACACGAGGCGGAGTTGCGGCTCGCCGGGGATTATCTCAGCGGCGAGGTAGCCGGGGAGCGCGCGCTGGTGGTGCGCGCCGAGCGCGGCCGATTGCACGCCTTTCGCAACACCTGCCGCCGGCGCCCGCATGCGCTGCTGACCGCGCGCAAGGGACACCTGAAGAGCGCCATTCACTGCGCCACGCACGCCCTCACATACACCTTCGACGGGCACCTGGTCGAAGGCAGCACGCCCGGGGATCTGAGCGCGCTCGAGATGAGGCGTCAGGGGCGTCTCATCCTGGTGCGTGCCGCCGCGGCGCGTGAGGGCATACCCGGCGAGCCCGCGCCGTGGGAGGCGTTAGCCGCGCTCACGCCGCGCGACGTGACGGACCTTGAGGTGGCCGCCGACTGGAAGGTGGTGGTCGAGCAATGGCTCGAGAGTCCCCAGGCGCATCAGCATTTCGCCGCGCCGAATCAGCTGCTGGAGATCCGCCGGGAAGGGGCACTGATCCTGCAGGTGGTACCGACCGTGCCGGGCCGCAGCCGCATCCGGCGCTTCGATTTCGCGGCCGCGGGTGCCGGGCAGGCGCGCGCGGGGCGCGCGACCCGCGATCCCCGGCAGCGGCAAGCGAATGCGTGGCTCAGGGGACAGATCGAGCTGGCGGAATCGACTCAGGCCGGGCTCGCCGGTGCGGCGGGGGAGGCGGTGGAAACCGGACCCGTCACACCCGCGCTCGCGCAGTTCCGTGCCCGTATAGCCGCGTTGCTGCACGCGCCGCCCGCGAGCTGACAGCCCGTGCGGCCTAGGAGAAGCGCTGTGGCGGGCTCGGCTGACGTGCTTCGGGAATGCGCTCGCGCAGCAGGTCGTGGAACTCCAGCATGCAGTTCTCCAGCCGCGACAGGGGACCGGGCTCGTAGCTGCTGGACGCCAGACCGCGCTGCACGCGGCGGCACAGGAACTCGTCCTCGCGCTGCACCTGCCGGTTGATGCGCGTCGACAGGTAACGCACGACGCGCATTTCGCGCCGCTCGTCGGGATGCGCGAACGAGCCGCCGCGGATCGTGCACTTGCCCGGGCCGCGCGGCAGCACCTGGAAGAAATCCATCTGATCGGGGAACACGTCGATCCCCAGGTTGGGGAGCATGCTGTAGAAGCTCCAGCGCCGGCGATGTGGCTCGGGAAGATCCGCCGACACCCCGCCGACGAGCCTCTGATACATACGCTCGCTCCAGCGCGAGGAAGGACTCTCCCGCAGCCAGCTGATGCCGCGCGCCACCCCGGCAAGATTGAGCTGGTCCTCATAGTCGGGCGTGAACATGCGGTTCAGCCCGGGGTGTCCGATCGGCACATGGTACGACTCGAGGTAGTTGTCCATGGCGATCTTCCAGTCGCAGTCCCAGTGCTCGAGGTACATGCTCCCGAGCGGGCGCATGTCTGCGAAGCGATGCGGGGCGAGCTCGGCGGCGACGCCCGCCCAGATCTCCTGCAGTGGGCGCGGATTGCCGGCGAGACACATGAACACGAAGCCGAACAGCACCTGCGAGCGCACCGGCTTCAACGCGAGCTGCGTACGGTCCAGGGGTGGAAAGGTCTCGCGCGCCGTCATGCCGAGCAGCTCGCCGCTGAGCTTGTACGACCAGCCGTGATAAGGACAGGTGATGGCGCCCGGGCAGTTGCCCGCGCCCTCGAGGATGCGCGCGCCGCGATGGCGGCAGACGTTGTGGAATACCTGAATCTCGCCCTGCGAAGTGCGCACCGCGACGACACTGTCGGGGCCAAGATCGAGCGTGACGAAGTCCCCGGAGCGCGCGAGGGAGCTGACGTGGCACACGATCTGCCAGCTGGGCTTGAACAACCGCTCGCACTCGAGTCGCGTCATCTCCGGATGATCGTAGACCCACGCCGGCAGCGCGCGCGCCAGGGGTGCGGTGACGGGCTCGAGCGGGCGGACGGCGGTCGAGTTCATGGCGGGATTTCCGGCAAGGGACCAAATGTATACGAGCGTATAATTCTACCGCAGAAAACTATATGATCATATAGACGCCGCGCGTCACGGGTGGTACCGTGGCACATACGCCTTGAAATCTCGGTACTTAGCGAGTGCAGCCATGGCCAGAAACCTGACCAGAAACCATGACCACTTCCGGCGGGCACTCACGCGCCTGCCACTGGGCGTCGCTTCCAACTTCCGCTTCTGGGGCGAGGATCGCACCATTTATGTAAAGCAGGGGCGGGGGGCGCGCGTGACCGACCTGGACGGCAACGTCTACGTCGACTACCGCATGGGCTACGGGCCGGCGATCCTCGGCTACGCCGATCCGCGGGTGGATGCGGCCGCCCGCGCCGGCATGGAAGTGGGTGGCGTGTTCGCGCTGTCGACCGAGCGCGAGTACCGCGTCGCCGAGCGCATCGCGCAGATGGTGCCGGCGGCGGAACTGGTGCGCTTCTCGAACTCCGGCACCGAGGCGGTCATGGCCGCCCTGCGCCTGGCGCGCGCCTACACCGGCAAGGACAACTACGTCATTCTCGAAGGCAGCTATCACGGGCTGTTCGATGCGGCCATGTGGTACACGCCCATGGAGAAGTGGTCGCAGGTCGGCGACCCGGTGGTGATGCCCTACAGCGAGGGCGTGCCGCTGGCGACCCGCGCCTTCGCGCACTTCGTGCAGGCGAACGATGCCAACCAACTGGAGGACGTCCTCAAGCGCCACGCTCACTCGATCGCCTGCCTGCTGATCGAGCCGATCATGGGCAACTGCCTCGGCATCGCCGCCGACCCCGGCTATGTGCGTGCCGCGCGCGAGCTGTGCGACCGCCATGGCGTCGTGATGATCATCGATGAGGTGAAGACCGGCTTTCGCGTGGCGCGCGGCGGGGTGCAGGAGCTCTATGGCGTGCGCGCCGACCTGTGCACCTTCGCCAAAGCGCTCGCCAACGGTTACCCGATCTCGGTCCTCGCGGGGCGCGAGGAGATCATGCGCAAGCTCGGCAAGGGCGTGGCGCACGGTGGCACCTACACCGCCCACCCGGTGTCACTGGCGGCCGCGGAAAAGACCCTGGAGATTCTCGCCGAGACCGACGCACTCGAGCGCGTGGCGGCTTTCGGCACGCGCCTGCGCAGCGGCAAGAGCGCCATCCTCAGGGCGCGCGGCATCGCGCACAGCTTCGTCGGGCACCCGTCCATGAGCGGCCTGTATTTCGCGCACGACCCGCCGCGCACCTATCGCGACTGGAAGCGCAGCGACTACAGCTTCTACGATGCGGTCGCCCGGGTGCTGCACGATGAGTGCATCCTGTGCGAGCCGGACTCGCGCGAGCCCTGGTTCATGTCTGCGGCGCACGATGACTCGTGCCTCAAGGACACACTCAAGGCCTTCGAAACGGCGATCGATCGCACGCTCGACTCCCTCGGCAGCACGCGACGGGTGCCCGCCTGATCTATGACGCCATCGTCGTGGGCGCCGGCCACAACGGGCTGGTGAGCGCCTGTTACCTCGCCCGTGCGGGGCTCAAGGTGCTGGTGCTCGAGCGCAACCCGTACCTTGGCGGCGCGGCGGTGAGCCGCCGGCTCTACGACAGCTTCACGTACTCGAACTGCTCATACGTGTGCAGCCTGCTGCGCACCGAGATCATCCGCGCGCTCGATCTGCCGGCGCACGGACTGCAGATCATCCCCTACGAGGGTGGTTGCACCCTGATGCGCAGCGGCGAGCATCTGGCGATCTATGACAACCACGACGCCCTGCGCCGCGAGATCGCCCGGCACTCGCGCCACGACGCCGAAGCCTATGACCGCTACGTGCGCGACATGCTGCGCCACTGCCGCTTCATCAAGCCGCTGCTGTTGCGCGAGCCTCCGGACCCGACCTCATTCAAGCCGCGCGACTTGAGCGAGCTCATGTTCCTCGGCCGGCATTTCCACAAGCTCGGTGAGGCGCGCATGTACGACACGCTGCGCTTCTTCACCATGAGCTGCGCGGACATGCTGGAAGAGTACTTCGAGAGCGAAATCGTCAAGGCGCATCTCGCCGGCAGCTCGATCATCGGCACCGCGCTCGGGCCGCGCTCGCCGGGCTCAGCCTACGTGCTGCTGCACCATTACATGGGCAGCATCGACGGCGCGGTGGGCGCCTGGGGTTTCGCTCGCGGCGGCATGGGCGCGATCACGCAGGCGCTCGCGGCATCGCTGCAGGTGAGCGGCGGCACGGTGCGCGCCAGCGCGCCGGTGGAGCAGGTGCTGGTGCGCAACGGGCGCGCCACCGGTGTGGTACTGGCGGGCGGGGAGGAGATCGCAGCGCGCCTCGTGGTATCGAATCTCGACGTGCGCCGCACCTTCCTCGAGACCGTGGCCCCGCAGCACCTGCCGCCGGAATTCCTCGCGCAGGTGCGCCGCTTCAAGATCCGCGGCTCTTCCGGCAAGCTCAACATCGCACTCGATGGTCTGCCGCACTTTCCGGCGATCCCGCAGGGCTCGCCGTGCACGCGCGGGGACATGCACGTGACCGACACGCTGGAGATGGTCGAGCGCGCTTACGATGACTGGAAGGAGGGCCGCTGGTCGCGTGCTCCCTACGTCGACATGCTGATCCCGACGCAGATCGATCCCACCATGGCTCCGGATGGCAAGCACTACATGTCGGTGTTCGTGCAGTACTGTCCCTACCAGCTGGCCGACGGGGACTGGACCCCCGAGAAGCGCCAGGCCTTCGGTGCCACGGTCATCGAGTCGATCGCGCGCCACAGCCCGAACTTCAAGGATCTGATACTG
>DATKEZ010000115.1:0-13015 GCA_035511775.1 Steroidobacteraceae bacterium
GCCGACCAGGTCGAGGTAAGCGCGGCCATCGGCGTCGAACACCTGCGCGCCCGCGCCGCGCGCGATGAACAGCGGCGTGCCGCCGACCGCGCGGAAGGCGCGCACCGGTGAATTGACGCCGCCGGGAATCACGCGGCAGGCACGCTGGTACAGCTCGGCGGAGCGCGGATGGCGCGACTCGCGCAGGGTGTTGGGCCGCGGATTTGTCATGGGTTGTCTCTTGGATCAATCGCTGCGCGCACGGCCCGTCCGGGCCGCTTCGAAGAATGCCTCCACCGCATCCGGGCCATGCACCGCGGCGGCCCGCAGCCCCGCGAGTGGCAGATGCGCGAGCCGGTGCGCGACCGTGGACGCGAGCCGCTCGAGCTGCCCGCGTTGCTGATCGTCCAGTGTACGCAACTCCTGCCTGAGCGCACGCGCCACTTCCTCGGCGGCGATCTGCTCGAAGGCGCCGCGCAGGTCCGCAAGGCGTGGGCCGATGGCGCGTGTCGCCAGCTCGCAGCGCAGCCGCGTCAGGCGCTCGTCGATCGCGGCGCGCACCGGCGCCAGGCGCACCAGCTCGGCGAGCCGCCGCCCCTGCGCCGCCTCGATGAGATCGTTCATGCCGACGCGCGCCACCCCCGCGCGCTGCGCGGCCGCGGGATCGACGTTGGGAGGCACGCCGAAATCGATGATCAGGGGTGCGGGGGCCGCGGCGGTCCGCAGCCGCCCGAGCGCCTGCTCATCGAGCACCGGCTCGCCCCCGCCGGCTGCCAGCACCAGCGCGCCGAGCAGCGGGGGCTGCGCGCGGAACCGATCCAGCGCCAACGCCTCCCCGGATACGGTGAGGGCGAGCTCCTGCGCCGCCTGCAGGGTGCGATTGACGATGAGCAGTGGAATCCTCGCCTCGTGCAGGACGGCGGCACAACGGCGCGTCATGGGCGACACGCCCAGCAGCGCCACGCGCCCGGGTCGGCCGCCGAGGTGCTGCAGCACGCGGTCGGCCGCCAGATCCCCGAGCGAGGGTGAGCGCACCCCGGCGCTCAGGCGGCGCACGCGCCGCGCCATTCCCAGCGCCTCACCCATGAGGCGGTCGAGGAGCGGTCCGCAGGTGTGTGCGGCGCGCGAATCCTCCCACGCGCCGCGCAGCTGGGCTGCGATCTCGTGCTCGCCGAGCTGCGCGGAATCCAGTCCGCAGGCGAGCAGCAACAGGTGCTCGACCGCCGCCTCACCGGTCCAGGCGCGCAGCAGGCGAGTGGCCTCCCCGGGCTGCGGGTCGCGGCCGGTGAGAATGCGGAACACGTCCTGGCGGGAATCCCCGGCCGCCGTACCGTCATCGGTGGCGTACACCACCTCGACGCGATTGCATGTGCCGACGTAGAGAATCTCCGCGGCCTTGAGCAGCGTGCGCAGCGCCGGCAGCCGCGCCGGAACTTCCGTCCTCGGCACGGCAAAGCGGGCTACCTGCTCGACGCCCGCGTGGCGATAGGACAGGCCGACCACACCGATCTGGTGCATTGCGGAAGCTTACCTGCCGGGACCCGGGGCGAGTGTCACGGAACGGTCACGGGCTGCGGGAACGGTGCCCGCGAGCATAATCAGTGTTATTTTCCCGATGCGACACGCACCGCAGCGAGGCAACACATGAGTGGATGGCACATCGCCCAACTCAACGTCGGCCGCATTCTCGCGCCGACGGACAGTCCACAACTGGCCGAGTTCATGGCCGCGCTGGATGAGATCAACGCCCGCGCGGAAGCGACGCCGGGCTTCATCTGGCGACTGCAATCCGACAGCGGTAACGCCACCGATATCCGCGTCTCCGCCGACCCGAGTTTTCTGGTGAACATGTCGGTGTGGGCGACCATCGAGTCGCTGTTCGATTTCGTCTATCGCTCGGCCCACACCGCCGTGATGGCGCGGCGTCGCCAGTGGTTCGAGAAGCCAACCGAGGCGTACCAGGTTCTGTGGTGGGTTCCCGCCGGACAGGTACCGAGCGTGCGCGAGGCGCTGGAGCGGCTCGATCACCTGCGCCAGCACGGACCGACGCCGCAGGCGTTCACGTTCAACCGCCGCTACCCGCCGCCCGGGGAGCTGGGCGGTCCGCAGGACATGAAACCGGAAAGCCACTGCGCCGGCTGGCGCTGATCTATTCCCCGACCTTGGGCACCACGCGAAAGCGCGCCTTGCCGCTCATCATGCGCTCGTAGGCCGCCTGGGCCTGCTCGAGGGGATAGATCTCGTTCGTCGAGGCCACGCGGTTGCGCTGGCCGCCACGAATCTGTCACACCCGAGTGGTAGGTTCTCCCGCCGGTGCCGCGCGCGCATCGAATAAAAACTATCGCCAACGCTGGAGGTTTACCCGATGAGACTCGATAGACTCGCGGCCGCGACGTCGCTCGCCGTGTCGCTGTCCGTCACGCCGCAAGCGTACGCCCTGGAGCAGCAGGAGCAGGTACAGCACGTCCTGCTGATCAGCGTGGACGGCCTGCACGCGCTTGATGTGGCGCGCTACCTCGACAGCCACCCGAACTCGACCCTGAAGCAGCTGGCGGGGCACGGCATCACCTACAGCAATGCCCGCACGCCGGCGAATTCGGACTCCTTTCCGGGTCTGCTGGCGCTGGTGACCGGCGGCTCGCCCGTCACGGGCGACCTCTTCTACGACGTGAGCTACGACCGCAGCTACTTCGCGAACGGCGACTCGACCTGCTCGGGCGCGGTGAATGACTCAGCACCGGGGGCCGGCCAGAGCGCCGGCCGGGGCAGCCCGATCGCCTTCGACGAGTCGGTCGACCTGTACGGGACGGACCCCGTGACCGGCCTGCCGCTGTCCACGAACATGATCAATCCGAACTCCCTGCCGTTCCGGATCGATTCGAACGGCCACTGCATGCCGGTGTATCCGCACAGCGCGCTGAAGACGAACACGATGTTTGAAGTCATCAGGGGACACGGCGGCGTGACCGCCTGGGCCGACAAACACCCCGCCTATGATCTGGTCCGCGGCCCATCAGGCGCAGGCCTCGATGATCTCTACACCCCGGAGGTCACCAACGTCGGCGGCCTGGACAACACAGTCAGCGTGATCTGCACGCACGAGAACGACCACCTCAAGACACTCGGTATCATCGGTTGGATTCATGGGCTGGCCCACGACGGCACGCCGCTGAAGGGTGTCCCGGCGGTGTTTGGCTCGGATTACCAGGCGGTCAGCGTCGGTCAGAAAGTCTCCCACGACACACCGGATCCCTCCTGCATCAACTCCTCGACCGCAGCGGATGCCGCGCGCCTGTCCGGTCAACCTGGCGGATACCTCGACGGCTCGGGCACGCCGACCGCCGTGCTAAGTTATGCCCTGGACGCCGTCGACGCTGATCTGGGCTCCATCGTCGATGCGCTGAAGCAGCAGAAGCTTTACGAGTCGACCCTGATCATCATCACCGCCAAGCACGGCCAGTCGCCGCTCAACCCCCTCAAGATCAACAAGCCCGGCCACTTCGCCGATCTCGTGGCCGGCCTGACGGCGGCCAACAGCGCCGAAACGGCCGCGATGCAGGCCGTGAACATCGCCGCCAGCTGCAGCAACGGTCCGTGCGGATTCATCAACGACGATGACATCGCGCTGATCTGGCTGCAGGACCAGACGCAGGCCGCGAACGTGGCCGCGCTCATCAACAACCACGCCAGGGAACTGTTTGTCGATGAAGTCATGGCCGGTGATGAGATCAAACTGAAGTTCAGCGACCCGATGCACGACAACCGCACCCCGGATATCATCGTGCAGCCGCAGTACGGTACCGTCTATACCGGCTCGACGAAGAAGAACGCCGAGCACGGCGGCTTCAGCTTCGCCGACACCAATGTCGGACTGATCGTCTCGCACCCGCGCCTGTCGGCGCAGACTATCAGGACGCTGGTGCTGAGCTCTCAGGTGGCACCGACCATTCTGCACTCCTTGGGGCTGGACCCGAAGGAGCTGAAGGCGGTGCGCGTCGAAGGCACCGGGGTTCTCCCGGGCCTCTAGGGATGCAGCGGAGCGATGGAGCGGGCGATGGGAATCGAACCCACGTTAGCAGCTTGGGAAGCTGCAGTTCTACCATTGAACTACACCCGCGCCGGTGGGTGATTCTACGGGCCGCCCGTCGCGGTCGGCAAATGCGCGCGCACAGCCTGGCTGGCGGGCCGGTCAGAACGGGTAGTCGATGCCGCTGAATATCGCGGCCTTGCCGCGGGCAAAACCGAAATCCAGGTAGCCGACGATGAAGGGGTTCGCCACGCCGCGCAGGCCGAACCCCGGGGTGGCGTGCAGTTTCGAGAACGGGCTCGCGCCGAGCGCCGCGAACACCTTGCCGGCATCGAGGAACGGGGCCACCTCCACGCTCATATGGGTGCCGAAGGCGTTCAGGTCCACAACCCTCATGCGCAGCTCCACGCCGGTCGCGAACATGTTGCGGTCGATGAAGCGGTCGGCGCCGTAGCCGCGCAGCGGCTCGCGCTCGGCGATCACGCTGCGGTCACCGCCGAGGCTCGACAGCGCCCAGAACGGCGCGTTGCCCGCCGAGGGCATGTAGCGCGCCGCCGCGTGCCAGGCCAGCGTGAGGTCCGGGCCGAACGCCCAGTAATGACGCGCGTCCGCGCCGAAGAAGCTGTAGGAGACCGAGCTGCCGAAGGCGCGGCTGACGAAGCCGTCGTAAATGATGTAGCGCGCCCCACTGTGCGGAATGACGAGCGCATCACGGCTGTCGTAGGTGAGCATTGCGCTGTGCTGCAGCTCGTGCTCGCTGCCGATGCCCTTGAGTCCCGGAAACAGTGTGCCGATCGAGGGTAGTCCACGCAGCACCGCCGGCAGCACCTCGACATAGCGCGGGCGCACCAGGTAGGCGAGCTGCAGCCTGGGGGTGAAATTGTGCCCGATGGATGCGGCCACCAGAGCCTGGTTGTCGACATAGGAGGTCTCGTCCGTTCGCACCGACTGGTTGCCGAGACCGAAGAAGCGCGGCGTGCCGCTGCGGTCGTAGATCGCCTCGATCGACCATGAGAGCGCGCCGGCGCGCGTCTGGCCCGTCAGGTAGCGGCCGTCGAACTCACGCTCGACGCGCTGCTTCAGCCCCCCCACCACCGACCACTGCGTATCCGCGGAGGGGTAGCCGAGAACCCGCATACGCCCGCCCAGGCCGAAATACTGGCTGTGGATGATGTCGGGAGCGACGATCCGCTCGATCTCATCGCGGCTGTTGGTGTGCAGCCAGGTGGGAATGACACCCAGCGTCAGTCCGTTGTGTGGCTCGGTGTCGAACTCCGGGATCGGGATGAAGGGCGCAGTCGCGGGATCGAGCCAGCGCGCGAGCCCCGAGGGCGGGGGCGCAACCGGGGCAGCCGCCGCCGTTGCCGGCACCGGCTCCTGAGCACGCGCGCCGTATGCGCCAGCCAGCAACGCGAGCGCGCAGGCCGCGGCGCATTGCCCCGGAGCCTGACGCCACGGCACGTGCGCGATCGCCCTGGTAAGTGAAGTCGTTGATGACATTGAACTGGATCTTGTCCTGCCAGGCGTAGTCTGCCCGCAGCAACAGATCCCCGGCCAGCCTCGCAGTAACCCGGACGTCTCTCCGGGCCGACGGCGCACGTGGCCGGATTTGCGGCTTCAGTGTATAAACCGAGCACCACTGACAGGGACGGACGGGGAGGTTGCGATGCAATCCGTGGCTGTCCTGCACCCTCAGCTGCTGATCTGGCGCGAGCCGCCCGTGTGGCCCTTCGTGTGGCGCGGCCTGTTGCCACTCGCCGCCCTGGCGCTGACGGCCACGTTCGCAGTGGGTCCCGTGGCGCACAACTGGATCGAGGGCGCGGTGCAGCGCGAGACGCGCGAGCAGCTCGACGCCGCGGGATTCGGCTGGGTGGGTCTTTCGGTCTCCGGGCAGAACGTCACGCTCTCGGGCGCGGAGCCGGCCCCCGGGGCAGGTGGGCGCGCGATCGCCGTGGCGAGGGCCACTCGCTGTGGCACGTGGATCGGCCGCCGCACCTGCGCGGTGAGCGTTGCGGGCGGCTTTACCGCACCCGCCGCGCCCGCGAGCGCCGCCGCAGCGCCCCCACGCACGGCGGCGCAGGCCTGTGAGCGCTCACTCGCCGGCGTGCTGGCGGGCGGACAGATCGAGTTTGCCAGCGGCAGCGCCGCGATCGAGGCGCGCAGCGCTCCGCTTCTGGATCGACTGGCGCAGGAAGCCCGCGGCTGTGCGGGTACCCTGCGCATCGAAGGCCACACCGATCCGGTCGGGCGGTCGGGGTTCAATCGCCGCCTGAGTCAGGCGCGTGCAGCGGCGGTGCGCGATGCGCTCATCGCCCGCGGCGTGCCGGCTGAGCGGCTGCGGGCGCGGGGATTCGCGGCGCGGCGACCGATCGCCGACAACACCACCGAGAGCGGTCGCGCACGCAACCGCCGCATTGAATTTCACGTTGTGTCTGCCGAGTGACTTTCCCGGGGGAGGGGCGACATGGGCTTTCTCTTGGCGAAACTCCTGTTCCTGCTGGTGCTGGCCGCCGCCTGCGGCGCCTTGTTCAGCTACTGGTGGTTCCGCCGCCATTACGAGGACGTGACATTCGAGTACGCGCGCTCGCGCGATGAGTGGGCGAGCTGGCGCCGCGGCTTCGAAGCGCGCCTGGCGGCGCTTCCGGAGGTCGATCTGCAGCCGCTGCGCGCACAGATGGCGGCGGTGGACGAGGCGGTGCGCAACATCGATCTGCCCATACCCGAGCGCGTCGACCTGGCGTCACTGCATTCGCGCCTGGATGATATCGAGCGGCGCATCGGCGACATGAAGCCGACGGAACAGCGCTTGACCGCGATCGAGCACGCGCTGTTCCCCGTGCAGACCCGCCTGGATGAGCTCGAGAGCGCCGTGCGGGCGTTTCGCGTGCCGCCGCCCCAGGCGGTGGACCTCGGTCCCGTGCTCGAGCGGCTCGGCACGCTGCAGTCGCGTCTGGAGAATCCGCCGGCGCCGAAGGCCGCGGTACGCGAAGGCAGCCGCAATCTGCTGACGCACCCCGGGCACGGCAAGCCGGACGATCTGACGCAGATCAAGGGTGTGCCGAAGGTGCTGGAACGCAAGCTCCATCGGGTCGGGGTGTTCTACTTCTGGCAGATCGCCGAGTGGTCTCCCGAGGACGTCAGGTACGTCGACGGCAAGCTTGCGGCCTTCAAGGGTCGCATCGAGCGCGATGCCTGGGTGAGTCAGGCGAATGAGCTGGCGGCCGCCCCGAGCGCCGCGCCGCGGCCCACCGAGCACTGATCGACGGGCGGGCGCCGCGTCAATGCTGCGGCACGCGCAGCTGCAGGAACTCCTGGTAGACGGCTTCGATCGGGATGGCGAAGCCGATGCCCTGCGCCCCCTGCAGCACCAGGGTATTGATGCCGACCACCTCGCCATTCTCCCGGATCAGCGGGCCGCCGCTGTTGCCGGGATTGATCGGTGCGTCGGTCTGCAGGAAGCGCTCCTGACCGGCACCGCGATTGCCGGAGAAAATTCCCGACGTCACGCTGTAGGCCAGCCCCGAGGGGTTGCCGATGGTGTACAGGCGCTCGCCCTGGGCGAGAGTGCCCGAATTCCCCGGCTCGAGGTGCGGACAGTGTTCGGCGGGCAGTTGAAAGATCGCCAGGTCGCGGTTGTCGGCGTACTGGGCGTGGAGCGAGCTGAACTCGGTGCCGTCCACCACTATCGCGGTGAAGCCGCTGCGGCCTGAGCCTTCCACTTTATCGCTGATGGCGTGGTTGACGCGCGCCGGCAGATCGGCGAGCTCCTCCTTCATGGCCTGGATGCGATCGTCGATTTCGATCACCTGCAGGTTCGTGCCGGGCTGCCCGGCGAGCGCGCGCCGCAACTGCAGCTGCTGGATGATATTCGCGCGCAGCTGCTGCTCGGCGATGGCGATGCGTGTGCGCATCTCGGTACTCGAAACCGCCATGTTAGCCACCCGTGCGCCGTCGGTCTCCACCACGTGCCGATTGGTGACCACGTGACAGTCCGCATCGATGATGAAGCCGGACCCCATGCCCCAGCCGGTCTTGATGAATACGGTGGCATTGCGCGCGGTCTCGATGGCGTTGCGGGCCGGAAAGTTTCTCGCCAGCTGGGCCTCGAGACCCCGCAGCGCCTGCGGTAAGGACCCGGCTGCTGACGGTGCCGGCGCGGCCGCGCTCTGCGCGGCGCCGCTCGCCGCACTGGCAGGCAAGGCGGGCGTCGCGGGAGAGGTGGCATGGCCGCGCAGGACGTACCAGGCGAGTGCCGTGCTCACGATGGCGGTGAGCGCGAGCGCCCTCCAACCGAAACCACTCTCAGGAAGCTCATCGGGCGGCGCGTCCGCGCGGCTCGCGATCAGCGCCTGTTGTTGGGCGAATTTCGCGAAATAGATCCCGCACGATGCGCACTTGATCGTGTCAGCCTGCTGATGTCCGCACTTCGGACAGTCCATGATCCAGGGCTTATACCGCCTCCCCGGCGGGCCGGCCTGGGGCCAGGTCCCAGTTTTGCGCCCGCAAGCGCGGCGGGCGCCCATTATGGCGCCCTTTATAATGAGGGCGTTGCACCGAAAGGATCCCATGAGCTCACCGGCCGAGCGTCCCATCGAGCGCGCCGTATGCGTGTACTGCGCCTCCAGCCGCCTCGCCCACCCGGACTATCGGGCCGCAGCCCGGCGCCTGGGCGAGGTGCTCGCCGGACAGGGAGTTGGGATTGTGTACGGGGGCGGCGCGGTCGGCTCCATGGGCGCACTCGCCGACGGCGCGCTCAGTCACGGCGGCAGGGTGATCGGCATCCTGCCGCGATTCATGGCCGAGCTCGAGTGGGGGCACAAGGGACTGACGGACCTGCAGCTGGTCGAGGATCTGCGCACCCGCAAGCACATGATGCTGACGCTCAGCCAGGCGGCGATCGCTCTTCCCGGCGGCTCCGGCACGCTCGAGGAGCTGCTCGAGGCCATCACGCTCAAGCGTCTCGGGCTGTATCTGAATCCCATCGTGCTGGTGAACACCCGGGGATTCTTCACCCCCCTCCTCGAGGTGCTCACGCGCGCCGTCGAGGAGCGCTTCATGGACCCGCGGCATCTCATGATGTGGCAGGTGGTCGCCACACCGGAGGAGGTCCCGGAGGCGCTGGCCAGCGCGCCCGCCTGGAGCGCGCAGGCCCGCAGCTTCGCCGCGGTGTAGGGCGCGAGCCGCTCAGGCGTGGGCGCGGCGCGCGCCCGCCAGGTCAAACGGCAGCGTGTGCAGCCGGATCCCCGTCGCTGCGCGCACCGCGTTGGCCACCGCCGGCGCGATCGGCGGCGTCCCCGGCTCCCCGACACCCGAGGGCGGATTCGTGGAGGGCACGATGTGCACCTCGATCGCGCGTGGCATGTCGTTGATGCGCAGCACCTGATACTGGTGGAAGTTGGTTTGATCGACGTGTCCGTCGGTGAGCGTGATCTTGCCGTACAGCGCCGCCGACAGGCCGTAGCCGATGCCGCTTTGCATCTGTGCCTTGATGACGTCGGGGGTGACCGCGATGCCGCAGTCAACCGCGCACACCACGCGATCGACCGTGATCTTGTCGCCCTTCACCGTAACTTCCGCAACCTGCGCCACCACCGAGCCGAAGGACTCGTGCACGGCGACGCCGCGCCCGCGCCCCTTCTCCTTCGGAAACGGCGCGTCCCATCCGGCCTTCTCCGCCGCCAGCTTGAGCGCGCCGATGTGGCGCGGATGTTTGCCGAGCAGCGCCAGCCGGAAAGCGACCGGGTCCTTTCCTGCCGCGAGCGCCAGCTCATCGATCATCACTTCCTTGGAGTACGCCATGTGCGTGTTCTCGACGGACCGCCACCACAGGACGGGCACGCCGACTTTCGGCTCCGACCAGCTCACATCCGAGTCGCCCAGATCGTACTGCTCGGCGGCGCTGCCTCCGACCGCCGTCGGATCGACGCCGTTCTTGATCATCATGGCCGCGAACGGCGTGCCGGCGACGATCGACTGGCCGACGACGCGCTGGCGCCAGGCGACCTGGCCGTCCTTGCCGATGGCTGCGGTCACGTGGTGATAGTTGAGGGGCCGATAGCGCCCGCCGGTGATGTCGTCCTCGCGCGTCCAGATGAGCCGTACCGGGTACTTTGCGCCGGTCGCCTTGGCGATCGAGGCGACTTCGGCGATGTAGTCCGACTCCGGGTTCGCGCGCCGCCCGAAAGTGCCGCCGGCGGCGAGCGTGTTGATGGTCACTTGCTCGGGCTTCAGTCCCACGGCCGCAGCGGCATTCGCCTGGTCCACGGTCTGAAACTGGCAGCCGGCCCAGATCTCGCACGTCTCGGGACCGAGCTGACACACCGCGGTCAGAGGCTCCATGGGCGCGTGCGCCAGGTAGGGAAACTCGAACTCCCCCTCCACTCGTTTCGCCGCATGCGCGAACGCCGCCTCGACGTCGCCGCTCTTTGTGACTGACACCGCCTCCTTGCCGCGCGCCAGAGCGCGGTACTCCTTCATGAGCGCGGTGGTACCGCGCTTCTCCGCGCCCGACTCGTCCCACTCCACCACCAGCGCCTCGCGGCCCTTCCTGGCCGACCACATGTCGCGTCCCACCACCGCCACACCGCGCGGTATCTGCACCACGTCGACCACGCCTGGGAAGGCCTTGGCCTTGCTGGCGTCGAACGAGATCACCTTGGCTCCGAAGCGCGGCGGCCGCATGACCACCGCCGTCATCATGCCGGGCAGCATGACGTCGATCGCGAACTGCTGTTTGCCCGTAGACTTGGCATGCGCGTCGAGCCGCGGCAGCTTCTCGTTGCCGACGATGCTGAACGCGGCGGGATCCTTGAGGCTGACCTGCGTCGGCACGGGCTCCTTCGCGGCGCTGCCGGCGAGCTCGCCGAACGTCGCCTTGCGTCCCGCGCCGGCATGCGACACCACTCCCTGGCTCACCTTGATCTCACCCGCCGGCACAGCCCACGCCTTGGCGGCGGCCGCCACCAGCATGGCGCGCGCCGTGGCGCCCGCCTCGCGCAGCTGCTGCCAGGAGTTGGCCATTGCTGTCGAGCCGCCGGTGAGCTGGACCTTGCCCCCCATTGCGAGATTGCCGTACATGGGCACCCTGGCCGGCGCGCTCTCGACGCGCATCTGCTCCCAGGAGGCATCAAGCTCCTCGGCGACGATCGCCGGCAGCCCGGTCCAGACGCCCTGGCCGGCCTCCAGGTGCTTGGAGATCACGGTGACCGTGTTGTCGGGCGCGATGCGCACGAACGGCATGATGAGCGGACCGGCTGCAGCGCCCCCGGCGCCACCGGGGCCGGTGCCGCATCCCGGCAGCAGCATGCCGAGAGTGAGTCCCGAGCCTGCGAGGGTGGTGAGCTTCAGGAACTGGCGGCGGTTCAGCTCGGAAGGCGCGACGGCCGTGGCGGACGCTGCGGCGTCTTCAATGTGGCGGAAGTACATGGTGCACTCCTCTTAAGCGGTGGCGGGGCGCCTTAAGCGGTGGCGGGGGCGTCGGCTGCCAGGGTCTGGGCCGCCTGATGGATGGCGGCGCGAATGCGCACGTACGTGGCGCAGCGGCAGATGTTGCCGGCCATCGCAGCATCGATATCCGCATCGCTCGGCTTCGGATTACCCGCCAGCAGCGCCGCCGCAGACATGACCTGCCCGCTTTGACAGTAACCGCATTGCGGAACGTCGAGTCCGATCCACGCGCCCTGCACGGCGCGGCCAGCGGCCGTGCTCAAGCCTTCGATGGTGGTGATCTGCTTGCCCTGCGCAGCTGCCACGGGCGTGACGCACGAGCGCGTCGCCTGACCGTCGATGTGCACGGTGCAGGCGCCGCACAGGGCCATGCCGCAGCCGAACTTGGTGCCGGTGAGCTGCAGATGATCGCGGATGGCCCACAGGAGCGGCATCTGTGGATCGATGTCCAGCTCGCGGGTGTCACCGTTCACGGTCAGTTTGATGGACATGTGAACGACCTCCTTGTGAGAGGGCGGGAGGGTAAAACGCCGATTTTTTGCGCGCGTGCGCACACAGCGCCATCTCTCGTTCGAGAGAGTAGCGCTTGGCGTGCGCCAGCCCGGCGTTGCCCGCCTTCAGAAACTGTAGCTGCCGTACACCCCGTAGGTGCGCGGCTGGTTCGTCAGATAGCCGAGGCGTGCGGTGCGGCCGCGCTCGTAGTCGAGTGCCAGCTCCGTGTTCTTGTCGGTGATGTTGTTGATATAAGCAGCCAGCTGCCAGTGGTCGGTCTTCAGGCCCGCACGCACGTTCGCCAGCGTATAGCTCGGCAGCTCCGGATTGAACGTGAAGGACGATATGGACAGCGGTCCGCCGAACGCATCCAGGCGCGCCGCATTCGGATTCGCGGCGTTCGGACAGCCGGTGCAGATCACCCCGAAGCCCGGCTCCTCGTTCTCGAACTGCGAGAAGGACGAGCCCACGTACTGCAAGGTGAGGTTGGCAAAGAAGTCCTTGTTGCCCGACACCGGCAGGGTGTAGCCGGCGCTCGCCGCGGCCTGCACCTTCGGTGCGGTCGGCAGCCGGTTGCCGTCGGCCAGCCCGCCGACCACCGTCGTCACGGGCTGGTTGGTGGTCGGGTCGACGAACGAGGAGGTCACGGACGAAGTGAGCTTGGCGTCGACGATCGTCGCCGAGACGCCGAAGTCCCAGGTGGTGTTCGGTCGTGCGAACAGCTCGGCCTCGACGCCTTCGCTGCGCGCCGTCGGCACGTTGAACACCACGCGCGAGGAGCAGGTGCCGGCGGTGGTCGTGGCCTGCAGGTTCTTGATGTCGGAGTAGAACGCCGAGATGTTGAAGGTGACCCGGCGATCCATCCACTGCGACTTCATGCCGAGCTCATAGTTCCAGGTCTTCTCGTCCTGCCAGTTGGGCTGATTGCCGAACACCAGCCGGTCGGTGGTCGAGCACAGCGGCAGGTTGATCGGGTCATTGATGCCGCCCAGGCGGAAGCCGCGGGCCGCCTGGACATTGAACTGCATGTCCTCATTGACCTTGTAACTCACGATGCCGCGTGGCGAGACG
>DATKEZ010000116.1:0-74357 GCA_035511775.1 Steroidobacteraceae bacterium
CGCGACGGTGATGCTGAGAGTCGATGATCGCCCGCACGCGCTCGCCATCCCGATCGAGGCGGTGCCGCCCGGCGGCAAGAGCGTGCTCGTGGTGAATGGCTCCCACAAGGTCGAGCAGCGTGCCGTGACGCTTGGTCTGGAGACCCCTGGACGCTACGAGGTGCTGGCCGGTCTGAAGGAGGGTGATCTCGTCATGATCGGCAACCCGGCGCAAGTCGGCCCCGGACAGACGGTCGAGCCGCGCCTCACGGCGCCGCTCGCGCGCGAGTGAGCCCCCATGAACGCGCGCGCGCCACTCACCGACGAGCAGCTGCAGGCGCTGCGGCGCCTCGACGCCTGCGTGGTGGCGAACGCGATCGAGACCTTCCGGCTGCGCCTGCGCAACGAAGGCTTCGTCGACCACACCGTGCGCAGCCAGTTCCCCGAGCTCGCGCCCATGGTGGGCTACGCCGCCACGGTGAGGATCCGCGGCTCGGCGCCGCCGGCGGCCGGGAAGCAGTATCCGGAGCGCACCGACTGGCTGGAGTACATCACCCAGGTGCCGCCGCCGCGCGTGGTCGTGGTGCAGGACACCGCCTCGCAACCGGGGCTGTGCTCGCTGGTGGGCGAGGTGCACATGACCGTGCTGCGCGCGCTGCACTGTGTCGGGGTCGTGACCAACGGCTCGGTGCGCGACATTCCTGCCGCCCGCAGCGCCGGCTTTCACTATTTCGCCGGCAGCGTCGCGGTGTCGCACGGCTACGTGCATATCCTCGACTTCGGCCGGCCGGTCGAGATCGGTGGCCTCACCATCGCCTCGGGTGATCTGCTGCACGGCGACCTGCACGGGGTGCAGTCGGTGCCGTTGGGCGTAGCCGCCCAGATCCCCGCGGCCGCCGCCGCCATCAGCGCCCGCGAGCAGGCCCTGATCGCTCTGTGCCGCTCCCCGGATTTCACCCTCGCGAAGCTGCGCGCGTTGCTGGCCCGCCAGCAGCCGTAGGGTACCGCGCATGTCCCGTTTCGCCCTGCGTTATCCGTACTTCGTGATCGTCGCCTGCCTCATCACCTGCGTGGTGGGCGTGACCAGCCTGGTGCGCATGCCGGTGGATCTGTTTCCGCCGATCCGCATTCCGGTGGTGGTGGTCGCCACTTTCTTCTCCGGCATGCCGCCCGAGCAGATCGAGACGGATATCACCGGGCGCTTCGAGCGCTTCTTCACTCTCGCGAGCGGTGTGGACCACATCGAATCGCGCTCGCTGCCGGGCGTGAGCCTGATCAAGATCTACTTTCAGCCCGGCTTCGACGCCGACGCTGCGGTCACCAGCATCGCCAACCTCGCGCTCGCGGACCTGCGTAAGCTCCCTCCGGGTACGCTGCCACCGGTGGTGCTGAAGTTCGACGCCTCCAGCCTGCCGGTGTGCCTGGTGACACTCAAGGGCGCCGGGCTCAACGAGGCGCGGCTGCGCGATATCGGCCAGTACGACGTGCGTAACCAGATCGCGAGCGTGCCTGGCGCGTCGGTCCCGCAGCCCTTCGGCGGCCGCTATCGCCAGATCATGGTGTATGTAGATCCGCTGAAGCTGCAGGCGCACCAGCTCTCCGTCATGGACGTGGTGCGCACGGTGAACGAAGCGAACCTCATCCTGCCGGCGGGGGACGTGAAGATCGGGCCGTACGACTACAACCTCTATGCCAACAGCCAGATCGACGCCATCGCCGACCTCAACACCCTGCCGATCAAGACCGTTGGCGCCGCCTCGGTGCTGGTAGCGGATGTCGGCAAGGCGCAGGACGCCGCCCAGATCCAGTACAACATCGTACGCGTCGACGGCCAGCCGTCGGTGTATCTGCCGGTGCTGCGCCAAGGGGGTGATGCCAACACCATCGCCGTGGTCGACGGCATCCGGCGCGGTGTCCAGAACCTGCTCGACGTGCCCAGGCAGCTCATCGCTTCGGTGGTATTCGATCAGTCGCAGTTCGTGCGCAGCGCGATCGAGAACCTCATTCACGAGGGCGCGATCGGACTGGTGCTCACCGCGATCATGATCCTGGTGTTCCTGGGCAGCATGCGCGCCACCGCCGCCGTGTTCCTGTCGATCCCGCTGTCGGCACTCGCCGCCTTCGTCGCGCTGGCGCTCGGCAACGGCACGGTGAACGTCATGATCCTGGGGGGGCTGGCGCTGGCGTTCTCGCGCCTCATCGACAACTCGGTGGTGGTGCTGGAGAACATCTTCCGCCACCTCGAGATGGGAGAGTCCCCAGCGGTGGCGGCCGAGCGTGGCGGCAACGAAGTGCAGCTGGCGGTGCTGGCGGCGACGCTCACCACCGCGATCGTGTTCTTCCCGGTGATATTCCTCTATGGCGTCAGCCGCTTCCTGTTCACGGCACTGGCGCTGGCGGTCGTGCTGTCGCTGTTCGCGTCCTATTTCGTCGCCATGACCGTGGTGCCGCTGTACTGCGCGCGCCTCATCAAGGGGCACGAACCGCAGGCGCCGGCGCCGGGCGCGGACGCCGCCGCGGCGCCCGGCGCTGCGGCCTCGGGCACCGCGGGCAGGCTCACCGCCGCCGCCAGGGGCTTCAATGAGCGCTTCAACCACGGTTTCACCGGGTTGCTCGATCGCTACGAGGCCTCGCTGGCGCGAGCGTTGCTGCGTCCGGTGGCGACCGTGCTCGGGATCAGCGGGATCTTCGTGCTCTCGCTGGGACTGTATCCGTTGGTGGGCAAGTCCTATTTCCCGCGTACCGACCCCGGGCAGTTCGTCATCAATCTCAAGGCCCCGACCGGCACACGCCTCGAGCTGACCGACGCTCTGGTCGCGCAGGTCGAGCACGTCGTGCGCGAGGTGGTGCCGGCGCGCGAGCTGCGCATCCTGGTATCCAACATCGGCACCACGCCCGGGTTCTCGTCCATCTATACGCCCAACTCCGGTCCGCACACCGCCTTCGTGCAGGTGGGTCTTACGGATGGCCGCTCGCGCAGCAGCTTCGAGTACATGGATCTGGTGCGGCGGCGGCTGCGTGCACAGCTGCCGCTGCTGAGCACCTACTTCCAGACCGGGGGGCTGGTCGATGCGGTGCTGAACCTCGGTATGCCCGCGCCGCTCGATGTCCAGGTGAGCGGCAGCGACCTGCAGGCCACCCACGCGGTTGCGGCGCGCATCGCGCGCGAGGTGCACGCGCTGCCGGGGGTGAGCGATGTGCTGTTGCCGCAGGACATCGACTATCCGTCGCTGCAGCTCGACATCGACCGGGTGCACGCCAGCGAGCTGGGACTCAACGAGAAGGAGATCGTCGGCAACGTCATCACGGCGCTCACCTCCAACGCCATGATTGCGCCCTCCTACTGGGTCGACCCCAAGAGCGGCAACGACTACATGCTCACGGTGCAGTACCCCGAAGACTACATCCACAACGTTGCCGACCTGCGTGCCGTGCCGCTGCGCGGCACGAACTCCGGGCTGCCCACGCAGCTGGACACCGTCAGCAGCATTCGTCACATCCAGTCGCCCACCGAGGTGGACCACTACCAGCTGCGCCGCGAGATGGATGTGTACGTCTCACCTTCGGGCGAAGACCTGAGCGGCGTGCTGCACGGCGTGGAGCGGATCATCCGGGACCTGAAGCTGCCTGAAGGAGTGCGTGTCACCGTGCGCGGCTCGGCGCAGGCGATGCGCACCTCCTTCAGCGCCTTTGGCTTCGGTTTGATCCTGGCGACGCTGCTGGTATACCTGCTGCTGGTCGCGCAGTTCCAGTCGTTCCTCGATCCGCTCCTTATCCTGCTGGCTGTGCCGACCGGTCTGACCGGAGTACTGCTCACCCTGTTCCTCACCGGAACCACGCTCAACGTGATGTCGCTCATGGGAGTGGTGATGATGGTCGGCATCGTCGTCTCGAACAGCATTCTCATTGTTGATTTCACCAACCGCCTGCGCCGCGAGGGCCGTGCGCTTCGCCAGGCGGTGTCACTCGCCTGCCGTGTGCGCCTGCGTCCGGTGCTCATGACTTCGTTCGCGACCCTCATCGGGCTTATCCCCCTCGCCCTGAAGCTCGGCACCGGTGCCGAGGCTTACGCCCCGCTCGCCCGCGCGATCATCGGCGGGCTGGCGGTGTCGGTGGTGCTGACGGTGTTCATCGTCCCGGCAGCCTATTTCATCATGCACCGGCGCGACGCGCAGGAGGCCGCAGCGTGAGGAGCGCGCTGCTGGCGGCCGTGTGTGCGCTTGGGGTGGGCCCGGGACCGCTGCCGGCGCAGGTGCCGGCAGCTGCGTTGGCGGCAGCCGCCGAGGGGCCGGCGCCGGCGCCGTCCCTGACGCTGGCGCAGGCGCACGCCATCGCGCTGCGCAACCATCCGGACATTGCCGCCGCCAACTACCGCGCGCAGGCGGAGCACGAAGTGTTCGTGCAGTCACGCGCGGGCCTGCTGCCGCAGGTGAATCTTTATGGCTCGGAGGTGCATGCGGACTCGGCAAACACCCGCCTCATGGCGGGCGGGCTCAACAATCCCACCGTGTTCAGCCGCAGCGCGGTGGGCGCGGGCGTCAGCCAGCTCATTACCGACTTCGGACGTACCACCAACCTGGCCGCGAGCTCGAGGCTGCAGGCGAGCGCCGCGGATCAGAGCGCGCTCGCGACGCGTGAACAGGTGCTGCTCGAGGTCGATCGCAGCTACTTCGGTGCCTTGCAGGCGCAGGGCGTGCGGGCGGTGGCGCGCCAGACCCTCGACACCCGCCAGCTGCTCCTCGACCGCGTAAGCATTCTGGCGGCCAACAAGCTGAAGTCGGATCTGGATGTGAGCTTTGCGCAGGTCGGCCTCGAGGACGCACGCCTGTTGCTCGAGCGGGCGCAGAATGAGGTCGATTCGACCCTGGCAGCGCTGTCAACGGTGCTCGGTTACCGCGAGCAGCGGCCGTTCACGCTCGCCGATGAGGCCTCGGTACCGGTGCCGGCGGCGGCGGACGTGGCGCCGCTCATCGAGCAGGCGCTGCACGACCGGCCGGAGCTCGCGAGCCTGCGCGATCAGCGCGACGCGGCGCTATACCTGGCGCGTTCGCTGCGCGACGCGCGTCTGCCGACGATTTCCGCGGTGCTCGCCGCTGGCGATGCTCCTTCGCACGACGTGCGGCTACCGGACAGCTACAGCGCCGGGGGTATCCAGGTGAGCGTGCCGCTGTTCGCCGGCGGCTTCTACCAGGCCCGCCAGCGCGAGGCGGAGCTGCGCGCCCGGGCGGCCGCCGAGTCGCTGCGCACCGTGGAGGACAACGTCAGCCGTGACGTGCGCATCGCATGGTTGAGCCTCAACAACGCGCGCGAGCGCCTGCGCACCACCGGGCAGCTGCGCCGCTATGCCGGCACCGCCTACGAACTGGCCGACGCGCGCTACCGGGCCGGCAGCAGCTCCATAGTGGAGTTGAGCCAGGCGCAACTGCAGCTGACGGCGGCGCAGATCGATGAAACCACGGCGCGTTACGAGGTGTTGATCCGCGAGGCCGACCTGAACTATCAGATCGGCACGCCCGCGGCCGCGGACGCGCAGCTGCCGGAAGCGCCGCGCTGAGCGCCTCCGGCTGCCGCCGCCCCGATCAGACTGCCTCAGCGTCGCTGAGAGCCGTCAGAACACGAGGGCGAAGCGCGTCAGCAGCACGTTCTCATCCGGGCGGTCTCCCGAGGTGGCGCCGCCGTCAAAGCGCGTGCGCTCGTAGTCGAACATCCATTTGACATTCTGGTTGAGGTACCAGTTGACGCCGATGCCGAGCGCGCGTGCCGCCCGGGCGGACACCGTGGGATCGGCAAAGGAGGCCGCGCCGCCTGCAAACGCGGCCTCATCGACGTGCAGCTCATGGCAGCGCGCCACCAGCTCCCAGGCGCCCCAGCCGTAGTCACCGGGCTCGAAGGTGCTCAAGGGGGCGAAGCCGTTATAGGTCGCGCGTTCGCCGGTGAGGAACCACGTGACCGCGAGCTGCCAGGCGTCGCTGCCGAGCCGGGCCGAGCGGCTTGCGCTTGGATCCAGCTGGCGCGTGACTTGCTGCGAAGAGCGCGCGTACTCACCGAGTACTCCAAGGCTGCCGGCGTAGTAGTAGAACTGCGGTGTCACGCGGTAGCGCCGTCCGTCTGCGTAGGTCGCGCCGTTGTCGGTACGGAAAGTGAAAAAGGTCTGCTGGCCCGGCGTGCGATACACCGACAACAACGTCGCGGCCGGCGTCCCGGCCTCGTTACCCCACGTGCCGCCCATGCCAAATCCCAATCCCCGCAGGCCCGCAATCGCGGAACCGGTGAAGGGCCGTGCAAATACTCGCCAGTCGTAGTCCTTGCGCCCATCGTTGCTGTCGGCATCGGGTGAGGGGTTGGCGTCGCTGCTGTTGCCATCGGCAACGCCGTCGAATACCCCGAAGGCAAAGCTGAGCGCGCCGCCGAACACCTCGCCGCTCGCCTGCAGGCCGAGATCGCGGTAAGGAAGGAGCGCCGAGGGCAGCCCCACCTCAAGGAAGCGGTTGAACTGTTCGAACTGCAGACGCTCCAGGCCCACCGGGGCCTTGAACTTGCCGGCCTGGAGCACGAACCACGGCTCGAAGTGTCCGCTGACCCACGCGTCCATGAGCAACGCCTTGCCGTTGGCGAAATCGGGCATCAGGCGAAAGTCGTAGATGCGCGCGAAAGTGCCCTGGATGTCCGGGCGTGCGCGGCGCAACAGCCAGGTGTCCGCGGATTCGGGCGTCACCCTGTCGCTGTACCAGCGGCCATCTACCGAGACATTGCCTCGCAGCCGCAGCTGGGTCGCGCCATCGTCACTGGTGAAGGTGAAACCTGCAGCGCCGACGCTGGGCACTGCCGGCGCCGCCGCGGCCGCCGGGAGAGGAGGGGGCGCCAGCGAAGCGCCGCCGCCGGCAGCGGGCACGGACGCAGCGAGGCGTAAGAGCGCGCGCTCGAGCGCCTCGATACGCTTGTCCTGCTCCTCGATCCGTTTCCGGAGCGCGGCGCCGTCGGGCGCAGCCTCACTCTGGGCAAACGTCGCGGCCGGCAACAGCAGCAGAGCGGCCGCCGCCAGACGGGCGGTGCGGGTCATGGCTCTCGCTTCCCCGTGACTGCGGGTGGTGGTGAACGCGCACGCCCACGGCGCGCGGAACGGATGTTAGGAAGCGCCCGGTTAGGAAGTCAGTCGGAGGGCGGTAACAGGGCGGTTATAAGCGCTGCAGCCGGTGCGCGGCCGGGCGGTCTCCCCACCGCGCTGCCTAATCAGCGCTGCGCAGCAGATCGTTGATGGAGGTTTTCGCGCGCGTCTGTGCGTCGACGCGCTTGACGATGACCGCGCAGTAGAGACTGTAGCGCCCGTCCGCCGACGGCAGCGTCCCGGACACCACCACCGAGCCCGCCGGCACGCGCCCCTGCAGGATGGTGCCGGTGGTGCGGTCGTAGATGCGGGTGCTCTGCCCGATGAAGACCCCCATGGAAATCACCGCGCCCGCTTCGACCACGACGCCTTCGACGACCTCGGAGCGTGCGCCGATGAAGCAATCGTCCTCGATGATGGTGGGGCTGGCCTGCAGCGGCTCGAGAACCCCGCCGATACCGACCCCGCCTGAGAGGTGCACGTTGCGACCGATCTGCGCGCACGAACCCACCGTCGCCCAGGTGTCGACCATGGTCCCGGAGCCGACCCAGGCGCCAATGTTGACGTAGCTCGGCATCAACACGACGTTCGGTGCGATGTAGGCGCCGCGGCGCACCAGCGCGTGCGGCACGATGCGGGCGCCGCCGGCGCGCAGCTGCTCTTCGGTGGCGTTGGCGTACTTCAGCGGCACCTTGTCGTAGAAGCGAGTAAACCCGCCATCCATCGCAGTGCTGTCGCGGGCGCGGAAGGACAGCAGCACCGCCTTCTTCAGCCATTCGTTGACCACCCAGCCGCCGGCGCGCGGCTCGGCAACCCGCGCCCGCCCGCTGTCGAGCAGCCCAATGCACTCCTCCAGGGCGGTCTCGAGCTCGCGCGGCACATTCTTTGGGCTGAGCTCGGCGCGTCGCTCGTACGCGGCATCGATGCTGGACTTGAGGCTGGCGAGATCGCTCACGCGGGAGTTCTCGCGTCCGCCGCCAGCCAGTGCGCCTGCAGAAACTCGCGCAGGCGCTGCGCCGCTTCCACGCACTGCGCTAGCTGCGGCACCAGCGAGATGCGCACGCGCCCGGCGCCCGGATTGCCCGCCGCGCCCGTGCGGCCGAGGTAGCTGCCGGGCAGCACGGTGAGGTTGGCGCGCGCGAACAGCTCGCGTGTGAAGCGCTCGTCATCGCCCCCCACGTGCGGCCACAGATAGAACGCGCCCGCGGGCCGCGCAACGTTCAGCAGCGGGGTAAGCAGCGGCAGCACGCGCGCGAACTTCTCCTGGTAGATGCGGCGGTTGGCGGCGGCATGGGCGTCGTCCTGCCACGCGACGACGCTGGCGAGCTGCGTCGGCACCGGCATGGCGCTGCCGTGATAGGTCCGGTACAGCAGCAGGCGCGCCATGATGGCAGGGTCCCCGGCCACGAACCCGGAGCGCAGGCCCGGGACACTCGAGCGCTTGGAGAGACTATGGAACACCACGCAGCGCTCGAACCGTGCGCGGCCGGCCGCCTGGGCTGCCTGCAGCAATCCCGGGGGCGGGTCGCGCTCATCCAGGTAAATGTCGGCGTAGCACTCATCGGAGGCGATGAGGAAGTCGTAGCGATCGGCGAGGCTGAGCGCCTGCTGCAGCAGCGACAGCGGCAGGACGGCGCCGGTGGGATTTCCGGGAGTGCACAGGAACAGCACCTGGCAACGCCGCCACACCGCCGCGGGCACCGCGGCCAGGTCGGGGAGGTAATCGTTCGCGTCCGTGGTATCCAGCAGCAAGGGGTGCGCGCCGGCCAGCAGAGCCGCGCCCTCGTAGATCTGGTAGAAGGGATTGGGCATGGCGATGAGCGGTGCCCGGGCGCCATCCACCGCCGCCTGCACGAACGCGAACAGCCCCTCGCGGGTGCCGTTCACCGGCAGCACCATGGTGTCGGCATTCACGCTGCCGGCGGTGAGTCGGTAGCGCCGCGTGAGCCAGCCCGCGCAGGCGGCGCGCAGCTCACGCAGGCCCGCGGTCGCAGGATAACTTCCCAGCCGATCCAGATGTCGGCGCAGCTCCTCCAGCAGGAACGCCGGCGGGGTGTGCTGCGGCTCGCCGATCGACATGGCGATGGCCGCAAGCTGCGCGGGTGGAGTAATGCCGGCCTTGAGCCGTGCCAGGCGCTCGAAGGGATAGGCGTGCAGGGCCTCGAGGCGCGGGTTCATGTGCGCATCGCGTCGGCAGCCGGCTCGCGCAGCGCCGCCTGGCGCTCATCGAGCACCTGCACCAGGTGATCCCGCAGCCGCTCGGCGGCGGCCGGCTCGAGCGGGCGGTTGTCGAAATCGGTGAGGTAGAACACGTCCTCGGCGCGCTCGCCGACGGTCATGATCTTGGCGGCGTGCAGCTCGACGCGCTCCGCCATCAACACCTTGCCGACCTCGCACAGCAGGCCCGGGCGATCGCCCGCGGTCAGCTCCAGCACCGAGCGACGGTTGCGCTCATCGACGCTGAGCGTGATCTGGGTGGGTGTGTTGAACATGCGCGCCTGGCGCGGCGCGCGCCGCGACACCGCGAACGGCGCATCCGCCGGTCCTCGGAGCGACCCCCATAGCGCCTGCTCGATCTCCACCTGCCGGTCGTTGTCGGTGATCGGCGCGCCGTCGTCCTCCAGCAGGTGATAGAGGTCGAGACTGAAGCCGTCACCGCTCGGAGTGATGCGCGCATCGACGATGTTGAGGCCGAGCTGATCGAGCGCCGCGGTGGTACGCGCGAACCCATGGCGCCGCGGGCGCGTGTAAATCAGCGCCGCGGTGGTGCCGCGCACGCTGCGCGGCTCGAGCGCGACCAGCGGCTCATCGGATGCCGCGTCACGCTCGGCAAGGAGCCGTGCATGCCAGGCGATCTCTTCGGGCGAGTGCTGCAGGAAATAGCCGGCCGAGAAGCGCGTCCACGCGGCCGCGATGTCGCGCTCGCTGACACCGCGCTCGAGCAGCACGCGCCGCGCGGCGTCCTGGGTCTCGCGCACCAGGTGCTCCGGATCGATCGGGCTCTCCAGTCCCCGCCGCAGGGCGCGCTTCACGCGCTGGTAGAAATCCCCGAACAGCGATGCCTTCCAGGAGTTCCACAGCTTCGGATTGGTGGCGCGAACGTCCGCGCAGGTGAGCACGTACAGGTAATCCAGATGCGCCTCGTCACCGACCTTGCGCGCGAAGGCGTTGATGACCTGCGGGTCGCCGATGTCCTGCTTCTGCGAGGTGATCGACAGCTGCAGATGATTGCGCACCAGCCAGGCGACCAGGCGCGCATCGTACGGGGACAGACCCTGCTCGAGACAGAACGCCTCCGCGTCCACCGCACCGAGCTCGGAATGATCGCCGCCGCGCCCCTTGGCAATGTCGTGGAACAGCGCGGCGAGGTAGGCGACTTCGCTGCGCGGCAGCTGCTGCATCACGCGCGAGGCTTCCGGCAGCTCATGGTCGTAACGCGGGATCGCGAAGCGGCGCAGGTTGCTCACCACGAACAGCGTATGTGCATCGACCGTGTAGGCATGGAACAGGTCGTACTGCATGCGCCCGACGATGCGCCCGAATGCCGGGATGTAACGTCCCAGCACGCCGTAGGTGTTCATGCGCCGCAGTTCGTGCGTGACGCCCACCGGCGAGCGCAGGATCTCGAGGAACAGGCGGTGATGGCGCGGGTTCTGGCGGAACTCCTCATCGATGAGCCACAGGTTGCGCGCCACCGCACGCATGGTCGAGGCGCGCACGCCACCGATGTCCGGGTTCTGCTGCAGCAGCACGAACAGCTCGAGCAGCGCCGCGGGGGTGCGCGCGAATACCTCCTCGCTGACCGCCTCCAGCGAGCCGTTGCGCACCTGGAAGCGCGCATTCAGCGGCCGCGGCGGCTCGCTCTCACTGAGGATCGCCTCGCGAAACAGCTGCAGCAGCAGCTCGTTCAGCAGGCTCACGTCCATCACCGTGCGGTAGTAGCGCTGCATGAACTGCTCGACCGCGAGGGTGTAGGAGGCATCCTCGTAACCGAAGCTCTGGGCGAGGCGGATCTGGTAGTCGAACAACAGGCGGTCCTCGCGCCGTGCGGTGAGGGTGTGCAGGCCAAAGCGCACCTTCCACAGAAACGCCTGCGCCTGCTGCAGGCGGCGCAGCTCCGCGAGCGTGAGGAACCCGTGCGTCACCAGGGCATCGAGGCTGTCGGCGCCGCCGAAATGCCGCTTCGCCACCCAGGCTATGGTCTGGATGTCGCGCAGGCCTCCGGGGCCGGTCTTGACGTTGGGCTCGAGGTTGTAGGCGGTGTCGTTGGCTTTCAGGTGCCGCTCGGCCTGCTCGCGCACTTTCGCCTCGAAGAACTGCTTCACCGGCCAGAGCCGCTCGGGTGCGAGCGCGCCGTGCATGGCGGCGAGCAGCTGCGCATCTCCGGCGAGGAGGCGCGCCTCGATGAGCGTCGTCATGACGCCGACGTCGCCGACGCATTCCTCGGCGCACTGCGCCACGGTGCGTACGCTGTGCCCGACCTCGAGCCCGATGTCCCACAGGAACGCCACCAGGGTGCCGATGACCGCGCTCCCCGCGGCGTCCGGCGGCCGCGGCACGAGCAGCAGGATGTCGATGTCGGAGCACGGGTGCAGCTCGCCGCGTCCGTAACCCCCGACCGCGACCAGGGCCCCGGCGAGCGCGGCGCAGTGCCTGCGCCATGCCTCGCGCAGCGCCGCGTCGATGAGCGCCGCGCGCGCGTGCACCAGGTGCTCGACCGCCTCTTGCGCGACGAAGCGCGCCTTCAGCTCCCCGTGCGCCTGGCGCAGCAGCTCACGCCAGGCGGCCGGCTGGTCCGCGGCGGCGAGTTGTGCCGGCAATTGCGCCAGCAGCGGCCAGGAGGCGGCGGGGGACGTGACGGGGCGCGTTTCCTCGAGCAGCTCTGAGTCCCAGGCGCCCATCGTGCGCGGACTAATGCTGCGCCCCGTTCGCGGGAAGGGTCAGCACGTCGAACCCGGTGTCGGTGACCAGCACCGTGTGTTCCCACTGCGCGGACAGGGAGTGATCCTTGGTGATGACGGTCCAGCCGTCGGGCAGCAGGCGCACGTGGCGCTTGCCCGCGTTCACCATGGGCTCGATGGTGAAGGTCATGCCCGCCTTGAGCTCGAGCCCGGTGCCGGGCTCGCCGTAGTGCAGTACCTGCGGATCCTCATGATACACACGCCCGATGCCGTGGCCGCAGTACTCGCGCACCACCGAGTAGTCGTTTTCCTCGACAAAGCTCTGGATGGCGTGGCCGATGTCGCCCAGGTGCGCGCCCGGACGCACCGTCTCGATGCCGCGCCACATGGCGGCGAAACAGGTCTCGATGAGGCGTTGCGCGTGCGCCGGCGCCTTGCCCACCAGGTACATGCGGCTGGTGTCGCCGTGAAATCCGTCGCGGATCACGGTGACGTCGATATTGACGATGTCGCCGGCCTTCAGGCGCTTGTCATTCGGGATGCCGTGGCAGACCACGTGGTTCACCGAGGTGCAGATGGTCTTGGGGAAGCCGCGGTAGTTGAGGTTCGCAGGCACCGAGCGTTGCACGTTCACGATATAGTCGTGGCAGAGGCGATCGAGCTCCTCGGTCGTCACCCCCGGCACCACGTGCTGCGCGATCATGTCGAGCACCTCCGCGGCGAGGCGCCCGGCGGTGCGCATCTTCGCCTGTTCCTCGGGGGACTTGATGGTGACTTGCATGGGATGGGAAATTTCGGTCGCGGCGCCTTAAGGCAAGCGGCTGCCGGGGCAGCGTAAGACATTGTTCCAACGAGGTCTTCATGGTATAAAGCGCGGCCTTTTTTGGCAACGTAACCCACACGCGCATCGTTAACCTTGGTGACTGGGTGTCCTGAAGGACGAGCCTCACGGCTCACCGCAGGATGGTCACGGGGATGCGCGGAGGCTCAACCCACACAGGAGTCTTTCATGCCCGGCGTGTCCATGCGACAGATGCTGGAGGCGGGAGTCCATTTCGGACATCAGACCCGCTTCTGGAACCCGAAGATGGCTCCCTACATCTTCGGCGAGCGAAACCGGATCCACATCATCAACCTCGAGAAGACGCAGCCGATGTACACGGAAGCTGCGCAGTTCATCAAGGGAGTGATTGCCGACGGCGGCAAGGTACTGTTCGTCGGCACCAAGCGCTCCGCGCGCGAGTCGATCCAGAAGGAAGCCGAGCGTGCGGCGCAGCCGTACGTGAACCAGCGCTGGCTGGGCGGCATGCTCACGAACTTCAAGACCATCCGCCAGTCCATCAAGCGGCTCGGGGAGATCACCGAGCTCGCCGCCTCCGGTGCGCTGGAGAAGCGCGGCAAGAAAGAGGCCACCCAGCTGCGGCGCGAGATGGACAAGCTCGAGAGGAGTCTCGGCGGCATCAAGCACATGGACTCGCTCCCGGACGCCCTGTTCGTGGTCGACGTAGGGCACGAGAACATCGCGCTTCACGAGGCCAAGAAGCTCGGCATTCCGGTGGTCGCCATCGTCGACACCAACTGCTCCCCCGATGGCATCGACTACGTGATCCCGGGCAACGACGATGCCATGCGCGCCATCCAGCTGTATGCCGCCGGGATCGCCGACGCGGTGCTCGAGGGCAAGGAGTCGGTGCCGCAGGTCGCGGTCGGGGAGGACGAGTTCGTCGAGCTCGATGAGGCGGGCAACCCGCGCAAGAAGGCCGCACGCGGGCGGCAGCGCCCGCAGGCGACGGTGCGCAAGAAGGCACCGGCACGGCGCAAGCTCCCGCCCGTCAAGGCACCGGCCGTCGCGGTCGAGGAGCTGCTCGGCGCCGAGGACGAGGATCTCGAGGCGGAGGAGGCGGCGGAGCCGGTCGCGGCCGCCGGCACGGTTCCGCCACCCGAGGCCGTGGCGCGCCGGCCCACCGCCGCGCCCGGCCGCCGCAAGGGCCGTGGCACCGCGGGCGCCGGTTCGGCCGAGTAAAGCAAGGACCACAGTTTGCCCATGAACATCACAGCAGACGCAGTCAAGCAGCTCCGCGAGCGCACCGGCGCGGGCATGATGGAGTGCAAGAGGGCGCTCGTCGAAGCCAAGGGCGACCTGGACGCCGCCGCCGAGCTCATGCGCAAGCAGGGGCACGCCAAGGCCGACAAGAAAGCGGCGCGCGTGGCCACCGAGGGTGTGGTGGTCATCGCCAGGTCCGCCGATGAGCGCACCGCCGCCATGGTCGAGATCAACTGCGAGACCGACTTCGTCGCCCGCGAGCAGAGCTTCCGCGCCTTCGCCCAGGCAGTGGCCGAGTGCGCTCTCACCTCGATGCCGGCGAGCCTCGCGGCGCTGGGGGAGGCGAAGCTGCCGTCCGGCGAGAGCATCGAGGAGCGGCGCCGGGCGCTGGTGGCGAAGATCGGCGAGAACATCAGCGTGCGGCGCTTTGCAGTGCTCAGCACGCCTGAGCACCTGGGGGCCTACGTGCACGGCACGCGCATCGGGGCGTTAGTGGCGGTGAGGGGTGGCGGGGCGAGTCTCGCTTATGATCTGGCGATGCACGTGGCGGCCAGCAACCCCCGCTACCTGACGCAGGCCCAGGTGCCTGCGGAGGTTATGGCGAAGGAGCGCGAGATTCTCACGCAGCAGGCGCAGGGCGAGGGCAAGCCGCCCGAGATCGTCGCCCGGATGGTCGAGGGCAGGCTCCGTAAGGCCCTGGGGGAGATCACCCTCGCCGGCCAGCCGTTCGTCAAGGATCTGGACGTGACGATCGAGAAGTTGTTGAAGGGTGCCAAGGCGGAGGTCGTGGCGTTCGAGCGCTTCGAGGTCGGTGCCGGCATCGAGAAGAGGCAGGACGGCGCGGGACCTGCGGTCAGGCACTGAAGCGCGGGTACTCCTCAAGGACGCAAACCCCGCCGCGCGCGGGGTTTTTTCCATCGGCGGAGGTGCTGAGATGACGCAAGCCAAGGCGCGCTACTCGAGGATCCTGGTGAAACTCTCGGGTGAGGCGCTGATGGGGACTGGCGACTACGGCATCGAGCCGGCGGTCATCCGGCGCATCGCCGGGGAGCTGCAGGACATCCGGCAGATGGAGGTGCAGGTCGCGGTGGTGATCGGTGGCGGCAACATCTTCCGCGGCGCGGGCCTGGCGCGTGCCGGCATGGACCGGGTGGCGGCCGACCACATGGGAATGCTCGCCACGGTGATGAATGCGCTCGCCATGCAGGATGCGCTCGAGAGCTTGGGCATGCACGCCCGGGTGATGTCGGCGATCCGCATCAACGAAGTGTGCGAGGACTACATCCGCCGCCGCGCCATGCGGCACCTGGAGAAGGGTCGCGTCGCGATCTTCGCCGCCGGCACCGGCAACCCGTTCTTCACCACCGACACCGCCGCCGCGCTGCGCGCCATCGAGATCAACGCCGACGTGCTGCTGAAGGCCACCAAGGTGAACGGCGTGTATTCGGATGATCCGCTGCGCAACCCCGGCGCGGTGCGCTACGCGCGCCTGACCTTCGACCGGGTGCTCAGCGAGAAGCTCAACGTCATGGATGCCACCGCCATCGTCATGTGTCGCGACAACCGCTTGCCTTTGCGGGTGTTCAATCTCAACAATCCCGGGGATCTCACCCGCATCGTACGCGGCGAGGATGTGGGCACGGCCGTGACGTTCGAGTGAGCAGCGCAGCATCGAGGAGAACGCCCCATGCTCGAAGACCTCAAGAAAGATGCCGCTACGCGCATGGCGAAGTGCGTACAGAACTTCCAGGCGGACCTGAAGAAGTTGCGCACCGGGCGGGCGCACCCGAGCCTCGTCGAGCACCTGAAGGTGGATTACTACGGCTCGGAGGTGCCGCTGCAGCAGGTGGCGAGCATCGCGGTCGAGGAGGGCCGCACGCTGGTCATTTCCCCGTGGGAGAAGAGCAGCGTGCAGGCGATCGAGAAGGCGATCTTCAAGTCCGATCTCGGGCTCACGCCCATGACCGCCGGCACCGTGATCCGCATTCCCATGCCGCCGCTCACCGAGGAACGGCGCCGCGAGATCACCAAGGTGCTGCGGCACGACGCGGAGAACGCCCGCGTCGCGGTGCGCAACGTACGCCGCGATGTCATGAACGACATCAAGGACATGCTGAAGGAGAAACTGGTCTCGCAGGACGATGAGCGGCGCGCTGAGCTCGAGGTGCAGAAGCTCACCGACAAACACATCGCCGACATCGAGGCACTGCTCGCCGCCAAGGAGAAAGAGGTCATGCAGGTGTGATGGTCGTCCCCGCCTTGAAACTCACTCCCAGGCACATCGCGATCACCATGGACGGCAACGGCCGCTGGGCGGCGGCGCGCGGTCTCACGCGCTCCGCCGGACACCGCGCCGGGCTCACGCCGGTGCGCATGTGTATCGAGGAATGCACGCGCCGCGGCGTGGAGGCCCTCACGCTGTTCGCCTTCTCGAGCGAGAACTGGGGGCGGCCGGCGCAGGAGGTCGGCAGTCTCATGGGTCTGTTCCTCGAGGCGCTCGAGCGCGAACTCGAGGAGCTGCACGCCAAGGGGGTGCGGCTGCGCTTCATCGGGGAGCGCCGCGATCTGCCGGTGCGGCTGCAGGCACGCTTCGCGGCCGCGCAGGAGCGCACCGCCGGCAACGGCGGGCTCAAGCTCCAGGTGGCCGTGAGTTACGGGGGACGCTGGGATATTATTCAGGCGACTCAGAAGCTTGCGAAGGAATGCTCGAGCGGTGCATTACGGCCGGAGGATATCAGCGAGGGCCGCTTCGCGGCTGAGCTCGCGCTCGCGGGACTACCGCCGGCGGAGCTGCTCATCCGCAGCGGTGGTGAGTACCGCGTCAGCAACTTCCTGCTCTGGGATCTCGCTTACGCGGAGCTGTATTTCAGTTCGCGGCTGTGGCCTGATTTCACGGTGACGGACCTGGAGGATGCGCTGGCGTTCTTCGCAAGCCGCGAGCGGCGCTTCGGCCACACCGCGGCGCCATCCGCGGCGGCGCAAGCCTGAAGGCACCGTGACCGAGTCGCTGCGCAAACGAGTCCTGACCGCCGTGGTGCTGGCCGTGGTACTGCTTGCCATCGTGCTGTGGCTGCCTGCGGGAGCGACCGTGGGCGTGATGACGCTGCTGGTGCTGGCCGGGGCGTGGGAGTGGTCCGCGTTCCTCTTGCTGCCGGCTCCGGCGCTGCGCGCCGCCTACGTACTGCTGGTGGCGGCGCTGCTCCTGGGCGCGTGGCGCATCTGCGCCACGCCCGAGGGCCGCGAACTGCTGCTCAGCGTGGCGGTGCTGTGGTGGCTGACGGCGCTGCTGTGGATCGCCTTCGCGCCGCGGCGCGTTTCGCCCTGGTCCGCCGCCGCCGCCGGGGTGCTGGCGCTGGTGCCCGCCTGGCTCGCGATGGTGCGCCTGCGCCTCGCGCTGCCGCACGGCGCACAATGGGTGCTGTTCGCGTTGGTGCTCGTATGGGTCGCGGACATCGGCGCGTTCTTTTTCGGCCGCCGCTTCGGGCGCGTGCGCCTCGCGCCCGAGGTGTCGCCGGGCAAGACCTGGGAGGGAGTGTTGGGAGGGATTGCGCTGAGCGCACTGGTCGCGATCGCGGGCAGCCTGTGGTTTCATGTGCCGCTCGCGGCGTTCCTGCCGCTGTGTCTCACCGCGGTTGCCTTCTCGATCATCGGCGACCTCACCGAGAGTCTGCTGAAGCGCTTCGCCGGCGTGAAGGACAGCGGCCGCGTGTTTCCGGGACACGGCGGGGTCATGGACCGCATCGACAGTCTGACCGGGGCGGCTCCGGTGCTGCTGCTCGGGCTCACGCTGCTCGGAGTGGTGCGGTGATCGGCGTCGCCGTGCTCGGCTCGACCGGCTCCGTGGGCGAGAGCACGCTCGAGGTGCTCGCGCGTCACCCGGATCGTTTCCGCCTGGTGGCGATCGCGGCCAACACCAACGCCGCGAAGCTCGCGCAACAGGTGCTCACCTGGCGCCCGGCCTACGCGGCTCTGGCTGACGAGCGGGCCGCGGGCGAGTTGCGTGAGCTGCTGGGCCGCGCGGCCCCGCAGACGCGCGTGCTCGCGGGCGGCGCAGCGCTCGAGGAGATCGCACAGGTCGCCGAGGTGCAGTGTGTCATGGCCGCGATCGTCGGCGCGGCCGGCCTGCGCTCCACTCTGGCGGCGGCGCGGGCCGGCAAGCGGCTGCTGCTCGCCAACAAGGAGGCGCTGGTGATGGCGGGCCCGCTGCTGATTGCAGAGGTGAAGCGCTCCGGCGCCACGCTGTTGCCGATCGACAGCGAGCACAATGCCATCTTCCAGTGCCTGCCGCCGGGTGTGATCCCGGGAGTGGCGCCGCCGGGCTTAAGGCGCGTACTGCTGACCGCTTCCGGCGGGCCGTTTCGCGACCTGCCGGGCGAGGCGCTCGCCGCCGTCACTCCGGAAGCAGCGCTGGCGCATCCCAACTGGGTCATGGGCCGCAAGATCTCGGTCGACTCCGCCACCCTCATGAACAAGGGGCTGGAGTTCATCGAGGCGTGCCTGCTGTTCGGCTTGACGCCCGCACAGGTGCAGGTCCTCGTGCACCCGCAGAGCATCGTGCATTCCCTGGTCGAGTACCTCGACGGCTCGGTGCTCGCGCAGCTGTCCGCGCCGGACATGCGCACGCCGATCGCTCACGCGCTCGCCTGGCCGGAGAGAATCAGCTCCGGGGTAGAGTTCCTCGACTTGCTCAAGGTCGGGCGGCTCGAGTTCCGGGCCCCCGATACCGCCAGGTTCCCGTGCCTCGCGCTGGCGCAGGCCGCGGCGCGCGCCGGCGGGCTCGATCCGGTGGTGCTGAACGCGGCCAACGAGGTCGCGGTCCAGGCATTCCTCGAGCGCCGATTGAACTTTCCCGGTATCGCGACGGTCATTGAAGCCGTAGTGCAGCGCGGCACCGGGGGGGCGATCGGCGGGCTCGATGACGTGCTGGCCGCCGACGCAGAAGGCAGAGTGCGCGCACGCGAGCGGATCGACGGCATCACGAGAAGTGCAGCGGTAAGGGGCGCTCACGCATGAGTGTGGTCTGGTACGCGCTGTGGTTCGTGATCGCCGTGGGCCTGCTGGTCACGGTGCATGAGTTCGGCCATTTCTGGGTCGCGCGCCGGCTCGGCTTCAAGGTGCTGCGCTTCTCCATCGGCTTCGGCAAGCCGCTCTGGAAGTACGTCCATCCCGAGGGGCACGAATTCTGGATCTCCCCGCTGCCGCTCGGCGGCTACGTGAAGCTGCTCGATGAGCGCGAAGGTCCGGTGGAGCCGCACGAGCTGGCGCGCTCCTTCACGCGCCGTCCGCCCTGGCAACGCATCGTGGTGCTGCTCGCAGGACCTGCCTTCAACATCCTGTTCGCGGTGCTGGTGCTGTGGGGCATGTTGTGGGTGAACGGTGTCACCGAGGTCAGGCCGATCGTCGGCGATGTGGCCGCGGGCTCGCTGGCCGCCGCCGCCGGCCTGCATAGCGGGGATGAGATTCGCGCCGTCAACGGCAGCGCGGTGGCGGGTCAGCGCGACGTGGTGTTCGGCCTGCTGGACGCCATGAGCTCGCGGGGCGAAGCTGCCTTGAGCGTGCGCGGCAGCAGCGGCGAGCTTCGCGACGCGAAACTGCGCGTGCCCGATGCCGAGCAGCGCCGGCGCCTCACCGAACCGGCGGAGTTGTTCCGCGGACTCGGATTTCAGTTCTGGACGCCCCCGCTCCCGGCCGTGCTGGGTCAGGTGATGCCCGACGGGCCGGCGGCGCGCGCCGGACTGCACCCCGGGGATGAGATCGTCGCGATCGACGGGGAGCCGGTGCACGACTTCCGCGAAATCGTCGCGTTCATCAGCGCGCACCCCGGCGAGCGCGTGACCATCGACTATCGGCGCGGCGGCAGCGCGCACCGCGTGCAGCTGCAGGTACTGACCGAGCAGGTCGCGGGCAAGCGCGTCGGCCGCATCCACGTCACCCAGCCACCCGGCAAGGGCTACCCCGAGAGCATGCTGCGGCACACCGAGCTCGGCGCGGCGGTGGCGCTGGTGCGCGCCGGCGGGGAAGCCTGGAGCATGACTGTGCTGCAGGCGCGCCTGTTCTGGCGCATGGTGCTGGGGCGCGTGTCGCTGAAGAATCTGAGCGGCCCGCTGTCGATCGCCGAGTTCGCCGGCGACTCGGCCGAGGCGGGCGTGGCGGCGTTCCTCGGCTTCCTGGTGCTCATCTCCCTGTCGCTGGGGTTCCTCAACCTGTTGCCGATTCCGATCCTGGATGGCGGGCAGATCGTCTTCCAGCTGGTGGAGTGGCTGAAGGGCAGCCCGTTGTCGGAGCGGGCCCAGTCTCTGGGACAGCAGCTTGGCATCGCCCTGCTCATCGTCCTGATGGGTGTCGCGCTCTACAACGATATTGCGCGCCAGTTCGGCTGAGCGTGCGGGCTGAGCGGGGCGCAAACGGCGCCCCGGAGTTTTCACACTGGGGGCGTGAGTCTCCAGTCCTCGAACAGTACAAGGCAAGAGTTTCGGGCGCGTCGCTCGGGCACGCTCAGGGGGATATCGGTGGCTGGAGAATGAAAACACGCAGTGCCCTGGCCGCCCTGGCGCTGGCGCTGCGCTGCGCGCTGGCGTTCGCGCAAATGGCGGTGAGCCCGGCGGTGAGCCCGACGGACTTCACCGTCGGCGACATCCGCGTCGAGGGTCTGCAGCGTGTCTCAGAGGGCACGGTCTATAACTACCTGCCGGTAAACATCGGCGATCACCTGAGCGCGCAGCGCGTGCGCGAAGCGATCCGCGCCCTGTATGCCACCGGCTTCTTCCGCGACGTGCAGCTGCGCCGCGACGGCAGCACGCTCATCGTCGTGGTGCTGGAGCGCCCCTCCATCGAGAGCTTCGAGATCACCGGTAACAAGGACATCAAGACCGAGGATCTGCAGAAGTCGCTGCGCAACGTCGGGCTCGCGACCGGCAAGACCTTCGACCGCTCGGTGCTCGAGGACGTTACCCAGTATCTCACCGACCAGTACTTCGCCCGCGGCAAGTACGGCGTGAAGATCGATTCGCATGTGGAGGAGGAGGCGGGTAACCGCGTGAAGATCAAGATCGAGATCAAGGAAGGCGCACGCGCCAAGATCCGCCAGATCAACATCGTGGGCGCCACCAGGTTTCCGCAGAAAGAGATCCTGCAGACCCTCGAGCTGAAGACCCCCAACTGGCTGTCATGGTACCGTCAAGACGATCGCTACTCGCGCGAGTCGCTGCAGGGTGACCTGGAGAAGGTGCGCAACTTCTACATGGATCGCGGTTACGCGAACTTCCAGCTGGATTCGACCCAGGTGGCGATCGCTCCGGAGAAGGAAGACATCTTCATCACCGTGAACATCGATGAGGGCCAGGTCTACAAGGTGTCGCAGATCAAGCTGGCGGGCACGTTCGTGGTGCCGCAGCGCGAGCTCGAGCAACTGCTGCTGATACACCCGGGTGCGACCTTCAACCGCAAGCTGATCACCTCGTCGCAGGAACTGATGCAGAACCGCATGGGGCGCGACGGCTATGCCTTCGCCAAGGTCGAGCCGGTACCCACCGCCGACAACGCCAATCACACGGTGTCGCTCACCTTCTTCGTCGATCCGGGCAACCGCGTGTACGTGCGCAACATCAGCTTTACCGGCGCCAACCGCATCAACGACGAGGTGCTGCGTCGTGAGATGCGCCAGCTCGAGGGCGGCTGGCTGTCGAATACCTCGCTCGAGCGCTCCAAGCAGCGCATCCAGCGCCTGCCGTACGTCAAGAGCGTGGATTTCGAGACCACACCGGTAGCGGGATCCCCGGATCTGGTGGACGTGAACTACAAGATCGAGGAGGGCCCGGCATCGCAGCTCTCCGGCGGCATCGGTTACTCCGAGACCTACAAGTTCATGCTCAACGGCAGCTACGCGGACGCCGACTTCCTCGGCACCGGCCAGCGCATCGCCGTCAACCTGAACGGCGGCGCCTTCAGCAAGGTGTACAGCGTTTCGCACACCAACCCGTACACCAATATCGACAACCTGCAGCGCACGATCTCGGTGACCTACAGCGACGTGACGCAGTTCGTGTCGTCCTCCTCGACCTTCTCCTCGCGCACTCTCAGCCTCGGGCCTACCTGGGCGTACCCGATCGCCGAGACCATGTACATACGCGCCGGCGCCGCCTTCGACAGCTCGCAGCTGCTCACCAATTCATTGAGCAGCGCGCTGCAGGCGCAGCAGTGGGTGCAGCAGAATGGTCACCCCCATACCCGCCTCGCCCACGACGACGCCACCAACAACGAATACGTCTTCTACGGCAGTGACTTCAAGAGCCTCGAGGCCGTGGCCGGCTGGGACTGGGATACGCGCAACCGCACCCTGTTCGCCGATCGCGGCATGCGCCAGTCGCTGTCTTTCTCGGTCACCACGCCCGGGAGCGATGTCAAGTACTGGATCGGCAACTACCAGTTCCTGAAGTACGTGCCGCTGTGGCGCACCTGGGCGCTGTCGTTCCTGGACGGCGTGGACTACGGCGCACCGCTGGGCAGCACCACGGCCATCCCTCCCTACCGGCAGTTCTACGGCGGCGGCCCGGATTCGGTGCGCGGCTATCGCGAGAGCCGTCTGGGTCCCAAGGACCAGTTCGGCAACCCCTATGGCGGCAATCTGCGCATCGTCAGCCAGAACGAGCTCATCTTCCCGATGCCCTCGAAATGGGCGCAGACCGCCCGCGTGAGCGCGTTCTACGATATCGGCAACGTGTATCAGACCGGCAGCAAGCTCAGGTTCTACGGTCCCGACTTCGTTTCTCCGGAGACCTACCGGTTCACCGGCTTCGCCAGCCTCAAGCGCTCGGTAGGCGTCGCGGTGCAGTGGCTGGCACCGCTGGGCCTTTTCCGCTTCAGTTTCGGCGTGCCGCTCAACTCCAAGCGCGGCGACGGCCTGACGACCTGGGGGGACGAGACCGAAGGCTTCCAGTTCTCGGTCGGCAATGCCTTCTGAAACAATCGAGCCGCCGGGGCGGGTTCTACGCGATACTACGCGTTTAGGCCGGCGGGCCTCGGGCCCGAAGCGGATCACAAGACAATTGCTTACGAGGTAGAAGTTCCGTGAAGCGTCTGATCAGCAGCAAGTTGGCGGTGGGGTTCATGGCGGCATGCGGGGCGCTGGCTGCGTTGCCGGCCTGGGCCGAGCCCAAGATGGGGGTCGTCGACCCGCAGCGGCTGCTCGAGGAATCCCCGCAGGGCAAGGCGATGCTCGATGCCATGCGCACCGAGTTCGCGCCGCGCGAGCGCACCCTGCAGGCGCAGCAGCAGGCCCTGAAGGCCAAGCAGGACAAGCTGCAGAAAGACGGCGCTACCATGACGGACGAACAGCGTACGCGCGCCGAGAAGGAACTGCGCGACGGCGCGCGGGATTTCGAGCGCGCGCGCAGCGAGTTCCAGGACGATATCAGCGCGCGCCGCAACGAGGAGATGTCGCGGCTGCAGAAAACCCTCGGCGACGAGGTGCGCAGTTACGCCAAGGCGCAGAGCTTCGACATCGTGCTGAGCACCGAAGGGGTGGTGTATGCGGCACCCGCCTACGACGTCACGCCGGCGATCCTGACGGCGCTGCAGGCGCGCAATGCGGCCTCCCCGACGGCGCTTCCGGCGGCCAAGCCGGCGCCGCCCGCCAAGCCGCAGCCGAAATAGCGCTCCTGGCGCGAGCGCGGCCGGCGGTATTTCGAAGACTCGCCATGTCGGTATCGCTCGGGGAGCTTGCGGTGCGATTCGGCTGCGAGCTGCGCGGCGATCCGGACGCGCGCGTCGAGCGGGTCGCGGCGCTCGCCAAGGCCGACGAGCGCTCCATCGCGTTCCTGGCCAACCCGCGCTACCGCGCGCAACTCGCCGCCACGCGCGCCGGCGCGGTGGTGCTGAACCCTGCGAGCGCTGCCGAGTGTCCCACGGCGGTGCTGTCGTGCGAGAACCCGTACGCGACCTTTGCGCGCATCGCCACCATCCTGCACCCCTTACCGCAGCTCGAGCCCGGTGTGCATCCGAGCGCGGTGGTGGCGGCGAGCGCGCGCATCGATCCGAGCGCTCAGGTCGGTGCCTACACGGTCATCGGGCCCAACGTCGTGGTGGGGGCGCGCGCCTTCATCGGTCCGCATTGCAACCTCGAGGAGGGCGCGCAGCTCGCCGACGACGTGCGTCTGGTGGCGCGCGTGACGCTGTGCCGCGCGGTGCAGATCGGTGCACGCAGCGTGCTGCAGCCCGGGGTGGTGATCGGCGGCGACGGCTTCGGCTTCGCGCCCGAGCGCGGCACCTGGCTGAAGGTGCCGCAGCTGGGCGCGGTGCGCGTTGGAGCGGACGTCGAGATCGGTGCCAACACCACCATCGACCGCGGCGCCATCGACGATACCGTGATCGAGGAAGGGGTGAAGCTCGACAACCTCGTCCAGATCGGGCACAACGTGCACATCGGCGCCCACAGTGCGCTCGCCGCCTGCATCGGCGTGGCCGGCAGCACCACCATCGGCAAGCGCTGCATGATCGGCGGTCACTCCGGATTCGCCGGCCACCTCACCATCGCCGACGACGTGGTCATCACCGGCTATTCGGCGGTCACCCACTCGATCGCGAGATCGGGCGTATATTCCGGCACCTTGCCGTTCGAAGAAGCACACGCCTGGCGCCGGCTGGTCGCGCGCTTCAAGCGCAGCGGGTTGCTCGAGACCCGCGTGCGCGCTGTGGAGCGTGCCACGGGGCTGAAGTCCGGGCAGGAAGAGGATCATGACTGAGCCGCTGCAACTCGACATGCAGGCCATCCTGGAGCGCCTGCCGCACCGTTACCCGTTTCTGCTCATCGACCGGGTGCTCGAGTGCCGCCCCGGGCACAGCATCCGCGCGCTGAAGAACGTGACCTACAACGAGCCGTACTTCCCCGGCCACTTTCCCGGGCGTCCGGTCATGCCGGGCGTGATCATCATCGAAGCGATGGCGCAGGCGGCGGGCGTACTGTGCTTCGTCACCGCCAACGTGATTCCCGATGCCAAGACGCGCTTTTTCTTCGTCGGCATCGACAAGGCGCGCTTTCGCAAGCCGGTCGTGCCCGGGGACCAGCTGGTGCTCACCGCGCAGCTGCAGCGCACCCTCAAGGGGATCTGGCGATACTCGACCGCAGCCTCGGTCGGCGAGCACGAGGTGGCGCACGCCGAGATGATGGTGGCACCGGAGGCCTCCAGGTGATCGATGCGCGCGCGATCGTCTCGGCCGAGGCCGAGCTCGCGGCCAACGTCTGTATCGGGCCGTTCAGCATCATCGGTCCGCAGGTACGGATCGGCCCGCGCACGGTGGTCGCACCGCACGTGGTGATCAACGGGCCGACCACCATCGGCGCCGACAACCGCTTCTTCCAGTTCGCATCGATCGGCGATGCGCCGCAGGACAAGAAATACCAGGGTGAGCCGACGCGCCTTACGATCGGCGACCGCAATGTGTTTCGCGAGAGCTGCACCGTGAACCGCGGCACCACCCACGACAAGGGCGTGACGCTCATCGGCAGCGACAACCTCTTCATGGCGTACGCGCACGTCGCGCACGACTGCGTGGTGGGCAACAACACCGTGTTCGCCAACTGCGCCGCGCTCGGCGGCCACGTCGAGATCGGCGACTGGGTGATCCTCGGCGGACTCACCGCCGTGCATCAGTTCACCAAGATCGGTGCGCATGCGTTTCTCGCCGGCGGCGCCATCGTGACGCGCGACGTGCCGCCGTACGTGATGGTCGCGGGCAATCCCGCCGCTCCCCACGCGGTGAACTCGGAGGGGCTGAGGCGCCGCGGCTTCACCGAGGAGCAGATCCGCAACATCCGCGACGCCTACCGCATCGTGTACCGCTCGGATCTGAAGCTCGCCGAGGCACTCGCGCGCCTCGCGCCGCAGACCGACGGGCGCCCCGAGATCCGCGCGTTCGTCGACTTCATCCACGCCTCCACGCGCAGCCTGGCGCGATGAGCGCGCCGGGGGCGCGCGCCGCCGCGACGCAGGGGCTGCGCATCGGCATCGTCGCGGGCGAGCATTCGGGGGATCAGCTGGGTGCGGCACTGATCACGGCGCTGCGCGAGCGCGTGCCCGACTTGAGCTGCTTCGGAGTCGCGGGACCGAAGATGATCGCCGCCGGCTGCGAGGCCTGGTGGGGGGCCGAGGAGCTCGCGGTCATGGGACTCACCGAGGTGCTGCGGCACCTGCCGCGCCTGCTGCGCCTGCGCGCCGCGCTGGTCAGGCGCTTGCGCGCCGCCCGCCCGCATATCTTCATCGGCGTCGACGCACCGGAGTTCAATCTGCGGCTCGCGCGCACGCTCCGGGGCGCGGGCATGCGCACCGTGCAGTACGTCAGCCCCCAGGTGTGGGCGTGGCGGCAGGGGCGGGTGCGCACCATCGGCGCCGCCTGCGACCTGGTGCTGTGTCTGCTGCCGTTCGAGGCAAAGTTCTACGCGCAGCACGGGGTGCGGGCGGTGTTCGTCGGGCATCCGCTGGCGGATCAGATTCCGCTCGCCGTCGATCGCGAGGCAGCGCGACGCGCGCTGGAGATCCGCGGTGACGGCCCGCTGGTGGCGCTGCTGCCGGGGAGCCGCCTGGCCGAGGTCACGCGGCTCGCGGCGCCCTTCGCCGCGGCCGCCGCCCACATCGGCGCGCGGCGCCCCGGCTATCGCTTCATCGCGCCCATGGCGTCCCCCGAGGTGCGTGAGGTCTTTGAGAGGGAAATCGCGCAACTACCCGATGCGCCTGCGATTCGTGTGCTCGACGGACAGGCGCAGCCGACGCTCGCAGCCTGCGATGCGGCCATCGTCGCCTCCGGAACCGCGACCCTGGAGACGCTGCTCAGCGCGCGGCCGATGGTGGTCGCGTATCGAGTGAGCCCCGTCACCGCCTTCCTGCTGCGGACCATGGGGCTGGTGAAGGTGCGATACTTTTCGCAACCGAACCTGCTCGCCGGCCGGCACCTGGTGCCGGAGTTCTTTCAGGAGCAGGTGAGCGGCGCGGCGCTCGGCGAGGCGCTGCTGCAGGAACTCGAGGATCCCGGGCACGTGCGTGAGCTGCTGGAAGAATTCGCCTCGGTGCATCGCACGCTGCGCCGTGGCGGCGCCGCGCGGGCGGCGGAGGCGGTTCTCACGTGCGCCGGGCGCGTGAGCGGCGCGGGCGGCGGGCATGCCGCGCTCTGAGGGCACGGCACGGAAATGCCACGACCTGACGCGCGTGGCCGGCGTCGATGAGGCCGGCCGCGGGCCGCTCGCCGGACCGGTGGTGGCGGCGGCGGTGATCCTGCATCCGCGGCGGCGCATACGGGGACTCGCGGACTCGAAGGTCCTCTCGCCCGAGGAGCGCGCGCGGCTCGCGCCCATCATCCGTGCCCGCGCCCTGGCGTGGGCGATCGGCTGGGCCGATCGCGACGAGATCGACTGCCTGAACATACTGGAGGCAACGCTGCTCGCCATGCGGCGCGCGCTGCTCGCGCTGCCGGTGTGCCCGACCCACGTGCGCATCGACGGCAACCGCTGTCCGTGCATCTCCGACCTGCCGCTCGCGTGCACGCTCGAGGCCATCGTGGCGGGAGATGCGCGGGTGGCGGCCATCAGCGCGGCTTCGATCCTGGCGAAGGTCTACCGCGATCGGATGATGGAAGCGCTCGATGCGTGCTATCCGGGTTTCGAGCTCGCGGCGCACAAAGGCTACGGCACCCCCGCCCACCTGAGCGCCCTGCAGCTTCGCGCACCCTCGCGCCTGCACCGCCGCTCGTTCAGTCCGCTGCGCCGGGACGAGGATCCCTTGACAGACTGCGGGCTCGAGCCTTAATTCGCGCCGATGCCACACGGTTTCGTTCATCTGCGGCTGCACACCGAGTACTCCCTCAGCGACAGCGTGGTGCGGGTGCCGGAGCTCATCGCGGCGGTGGCCGCCGCGGGCATGCCGGCCGTCGCGGTGACCGACCAGGGGAATCTCTTCGCGATGGTGAAGTTCTATCGCGAGGCGCTCAAGGCGGGCGTCAAGCCCCTCGTCGGGGTGGACCTGCAGGTGCGCGAGGAGGGCGAGCGGCAGCCACCGACGCGCCTCACGCTCCTGTGCCAGTCGCCGGGGGGCTACCGGAACCTCGCACGCCTTGTGAGCCGTGCGTACCTCGAGGGGCAGCAGCGCGGCACGCCGTGCATCGAGCGCGGCTGGCTGTCGCCGGCCGAGCTCGAGGGCCTGATCGGCCTGTCCTGCGCCACCGAGGGCGACATCGGCCGCGCGCTGGCGAATGCCCGCGAGCGCGACGCCGAGCGCTTGCTCGCCGCGTGGCTCGGCTTGTTTCCCGGGCGCTTTTACCTGGAGCTGCAGCGCCTCGGCCGACCGTTCGAGGAAACCTACATTGCCGGCGCGCTCGCGCTCGCCGCCCGCAGCGGCGCGCCGGTAGTGGCGACCAACGACGTGCGGTTCCTCAAGCCCGAACAGTTCGAATCGCACGAGGCGCGCGTCTGCATTCACGACGGCACGCTGCTGGCGGACTCCGGCCGTGTGCGCCGCTACTCGCGCCAGCAGTACCTGCGCACGCCACAGGAGATGGCGGCGCTGTTCGCCGACGTGCCGGAGGCACTGGCCAACAGCGTGGAGATCGCGCGCCGCTGCAGTTTGACGCTGACGCTCGGGGAGGTGCGCCTGCCGCAATATCCGCTGCCGGCGGGCGTGAGCACCGAGGAGTTCCTGCGCGCCGAAGCCGCGCGCGGACTCAGCGCCCGCTTCAGCGCGGCGGTGAGCGCGCCGCCGGCTTACCGCGAGCGCCTGGAGCGCGAGCTGCAGGTCATCTGTCAGATGGGCTTCGCGGGCTACTTTCTCATCGTCGCCGATTTCATCGGCTGGGCGCGCGAACACGGCGTGCCGGTGGGACCGGGGCGCGGCTCGGGGGCGGGCTCACTGGTGGCCTACAGCCTGAGGATCACCGACCTCGATCCGCTCAAGTACGACCTGCTGTTCGAGCGCTTCCTGAATCCCGAGCGTGTCTCGATGCCCGATTTCGACATCGACTTCTGCATGGACGGCCGCGACAGGGTCATCGATTACGTAGCGGGCAAGTACGGGCGCGACCGCGTGTCGCAGATCATCACCTACGGCACCATGGCCGCGAAGGCCGTGGTGCGCGACGTCGGCCGCGTGCTCGGCATGCCCTACGGCTACGTTGACCGCATCGCCAAGCTCATTCCCTTCGAGCTCGGCATCACGCTCGATGGCGCGCTGGAGAAGGAGCCGGAGCTCAAGCGCCTGTACCAGAGCGAGGACGAGGTGCGCAACCTCATCGACCTGGCGCGCTCGCTCGAAGGTCTGACGCGCAACGCCGGCATGCACGCCGGCGGCGTGGTGATCGCTCCCTCGGTGCTCACCGACTTCGCGCCGCTGTACCGCGATGCGTCCGGGGGCAACATCGTCACCCAGTTCGACAAGGACGACGTCGAGGCTGCGGGACTGGTGAAGTTCGACTTCCTCGGACTGCGCACGCTCACCATCATCGAGCGCGCCGCGGCGCTCATCAACGGCGCGCGGCCGTCCCAGGCGCCAGCGCTCACGGTGAGCACGCTGCCGATGGATGACGCGCCGACTTACGCGTTGCTCAAGTCCTGCCGCACCACTGCCGTCTTCCAGCTCGAGTCGCGCGGCATGAAGGATCTCATCCGCCGGCTGCAACCGGATTGCTTCGAGGACATCGTGGCGCTGGTGGCTCTGTTCCGGCCCGGCCCGCTGCAGTCCGGCATGGTGGATGATTTCATCAACCGCAAGCACGGCAGGAGCGATGGCCCGATCGACTACCTGCATCCGAGCCTCGAGTCGATCCTCAAGCCCACCTACGGGGTGATCCTCTACCAGGAGCAGGTGATGCAGATCGCGCAGGTGCTGGCGGGCTATACGCTCGGCGGCGCCGACCTGCTGCGGCGCGCGATGGGCAAGAAGAGCCCCGAAGAGATGGCGCAGCAGCGCTCGGTGTTCGTCAGCGGTGCGGTGGCGCGCGGGGTGCGTGAGCAGGTCGCGGTGCACATTTTCGACCTGATGGAGAAGTTCGCCGGCTATGGTTTCAACAAGTCGCATTCCGCCGCCTACGCGCTGCTCGCCTACCAGACGGCGTACCTGAAGGCGCACTACCCGGCGGCTTTCATGGCGGCGGTGCTGTCGGCCGACATGGATCACACCGACAAGGTAGTGACTCTCATCAAGGAATGCACCGATCTGGGGCTCGCGGTGCTGCCGCCGGATGTCAACGCCTCCGGCTACGAGTTCGCCGCCTGCGGCGAGCGCAGCATCCGTTATGGGCTGGGCGCGGTGCGCGGCGTGGGTGAGGGAGCGGCCGAGGCGCTGATCGCGGAGCGCAGCGCGCGCGGCGCGTACTCGGGTCTCGATGATCTGTGCCGGCGCCTCGACCTGCAGAAGGTCAACCGGCGCGTGCTCGAAGCGCTGTTGCGCGCCGGGAGCCTGGACGGCCTGGGCGAGAACCGCGCGACGCTCATGGACCGCTTGAGCAGCGCCATGCATCTCGGCGACCAGAACACCCGCGCCCACGCGGCGGGGCAGAACGATCTGTTCGGACTCGCGAGCGGGGAGCGTGCCAGCGCCGCGCCGCTGCGCGGCAGCCCGCCGTTGCCGGAGTGGAGTGAGGCGGTGCGCCTGGCGGGGGAGCGCGAGACACTCGGCCTGTATCTCACCGGCCATCCGCTCGCGCGCTTCGAGTCGAGTCTGGCGCGCTTCGTGTCCCACCGCATCGGCGATCTGGTCAGTGACCGGCCGGTCGCCGGGCTGGAGAGCGGGCGCTTCGGCGCCGGCAAGCCGGTCACCGTGGCGGGACTCATCGACGAGGTGAAGAAACGCGGGCCGCGCGTGATCCTGACACTCGATGACCGCACCGGGCGCCTCGAGGCCATGCTGTTCGAGGAGAGCTGGCAGAAGCACCGCGATCTGATCGCCAAGGACGCGCTGGTGTTGGTCGAGGGTGTGTTGCGTTTCGATGAGTTCAGTGACGCCTGGCGGCTGTCCGCGCGGCGCATCAGCGAGCTCGAAGAGGTGCTCGCGCGGTGTGCGCAGCGCCTGGTGATCCGCTGCACACACGCCGACGCTCCCGCGCTGTCCGAGCGGCTGGCCGCAACGCTCGCGCCCTGGCGTCCGGGGCCGTGCCCGGTCACCATCGAATACACCGGCCGTGATGCCTGCGGCGCGCTCACGCTCGGAGACGAGTGGACGGTGCGCGCCAGCCGCGAGCTGCTCGAGCAGCTCGAAGGCCTGCTGGGACACGGCGCGCTGCAGGTGTTTTACGGGCCGCCGTCGGCGAGCCCGGGCCCGTCATTCTCCGCCGACGGCCGCTGAGTTAGGATACCCTGCACGCATGGCCGTCTCGTTCCTGGACTTTGAACAACCGATCGCCGAGCTCGAAGCGAAGATCGAGGAGCTCAGGCACGTCACTTCGGAAAACAGCGAAGTCAACATCCAGGACGAGATCGGCCGGTTGCAGGCCAAGAGCCGGCAGCTCACGATGAGCATCTTCGCCAGTCTCACGCCCTGGCAGATCACCCAGCTCGCGCGCCACCCGCACCGGCCCTACACGCTCGATTACGTCAACGCCATCTGCCGCGAGTTCAACGAGCTACACGGAGACCGCATGTACGCGGACGACGGCGCCATCGTCGGCGGGCTGGCGCGCATCGACGAGCGCACGCTCATGATCATCGGCCATCAGAAGGGCCGTGACACCAAGGAGCGCGTGCGCCGCAACTACGGCATGCCCAAGCCCGAAGGCTATCGCAAGGCGCTGCGGCTGATGCGTCTCGCCGAACGCTTCGCCCTGCCGCTGGTGACGCTGATCGATACCCAGGGCGCATATCCGGGCGTCGGCGCCGAAGAGCGTGGCCAGAGCGAAGCCATTGCCCGTAACCTCTTCGAGATGTCGGTGCTGCGCATTCCGATCGTGACCGCGGTTACCGGCGAGGGCGGATCGGGCGGTGCGCTCGGCATCGGCGTGTGCGACCGCCTGCTGATGCTCCAGTACAGCACCTACTCGGTCATCTCACCCGAGGGCTGCGCTTCCATCCTGTGGAAGAGCCAGGACAAGAAGGAAGTGGCGGCCGAGGCACTCAATCTCACCGCCGACCGGCTGCTGAAGCTCGGGCTGGTGGATGAGGTCATCGAGGAGCCCCTCGGGGGTGCGCATCGCGATCCGTCCGCAAGCGCCGCGAGCCTCAAGGCTGCGCTGGTCCGTCATCTGGACGAGCTCGACGCCGTGCCGCGCGATCAGCTGCGCGCGGAGCGCGCTGCCAAGATCGCCGGTTTCGGCGTGTTTGCCGAAACCGCGGCCTAAGGCCGTGCCACGCGCGGTGCGCCGCGGGACCGAGGGGTTTGGCCCGCGCTCACTCGGCCGCCGTCTGGCACAGCTGCTGCCCGGCTTCCCGGACGTCGCCGTGTGCGTGGCCTTCAGCGGCGGGGCGGACTCTACCGCTCTGCTCGCCGCGCTGGCACAGCTCAAGCGCTCGCCGCTCAAGGTGCGCGCCCTGCACATCGATCACCGCCTGCACCCGCACTCGGTGCGTTGGGTAGCGCACTGCCGGCGGGTGGCGCGCGCCCTCGGCGTGCCGCTGCAGGTGCGCACCGCGAACCTCGCACGCCTGCGCGGCGAGTCGCTCGAAGCCGCCGCGCGTGCCGCGCGCTACCAGCTGCTCGCCGCGGCGCTCGCGCCGCAGGAGGCGCTCCTGACGGCGCACCACGAGGATGATCAGCTCGAGACCGTGCTGCTGCAGCTGCTGCGGGGCGCGGGTCTCGCCGGCATGGCCGCCATGCCTGCACGGGCGGCCTTTGCGCGTGGCGCCCTGGTGCGTCCGCTGCTGTCCTGGTCGCGCGCCGAGCTCACCGCCTGGGTGCGCTCGCAGGGGCTGGAGTGGATCGAGGACCCGAGTAATGCCGAGCTGCGTCACGATCGCAACTACCTGCGCACGCGGGTGCTGCCATTGATCCGGGAGCGTTGGCCCGCGGCCGCGGCCACCGTGGCGCGTGCGGCGCGCCATGCCGCGGAAGCGCAGCGGCTGCTCGAGGCCCTGGGTGGCGCCGATGCCGCGCGCGCGAGCTTCGGGCCCATGCTGTCGGCGAAACGGCTGCGCGCACTGCCGCCCGAACGCCGCCGCAACGCGCTGCGGTTCTGGATCACGGCCGCGGGGTACCGCGCGCCTCCCGCCAGCCGGCTCGAGGAGATTGCCGGTCCGCTGCTGCAGGCGCGTGCCGATGCGCAGCCCGTCGTGACCTGGGAGGGCGCGCTGCTGCAGCGCCAGGCGGATCTACTGTCGCTGCGCGCGGCTGCCGGGGGCGCACCCGGCGCGTCGCCCGGCGCACTGCCCGGGAGCGCTCGCTCGCGGCGCGCCGCGGCGCAGCCGCCGGCCGCAAGAGCGCGCTTCGAGGAAGTCAGCTGGCCGTGGCGCCGGCGCAGGACCTGCGTGCTGCCCGCGCCGCTCGGACGGCTCACGCTGAAGCGCGATGCGCGCGGACCGCTGGATCTGGAGGCACTCCCCGCCGCGCTCATCATCCGCGCACGCCGGGGGGGCGAGCGCCTGCGCCCGCTGCGCGGCGGGCGGCGTCGCGCGCTCAAGAGCCTGCTGCAGGAAGCGCGCGTACCGGTGGCCGAGCGCGCGCGACTGCCGCTGATTTTCGCGGGCTCGACGCTGGTCGCGGTCGCTGGCCTGTGGCTCGATGAGTCGGTGCAGGCGAGCGCTGCGAGCCGGCGGCGCGCCCGCCTGATCTGGAGCACGGCTTAGCTGTCGAACCTGCCCCACACTGGTGCGGGCAGATGTGCTAACCTGCTGGCCCGTCGTGGTTGCGCCGATTTTGTGGCCGCGACTTCGTGCGACGGGAACTCCCTGACTTACATATGACGCGTTTTGTATTCGTCACCGGTGGCGTCGTGTCCTCGTTGGGCAAGGGCATCGCTTCCGCCTCGCTGGGCGCGATTCTCGAGGCCCGCGGCCTCAAGGTGGCGATGGTCAAGCTCGATCCGTACATCAACGTCGACCCGGGCACCATGAGCCCGTTTCAGCACGGCGAGGTGTTCGTCACCCAGGACGGCACCGAGACCGATCTCGACCTCGGCCATTACGAGCGTTTCGTGCGCACCACTACCGGGCGCAACAGCAATTTCACCACCGGGCGCATCTACGAGCGCGTCATCGCCAAGGAGCGCCGCGGCGATTACCTCGGCGCGACCGTGCAGGTCATTCCGCACATCACCGATGAGATCAAGCGCAGCATCAAGCTGGGAGCCGACGGCTCGGATGTCTGCATGGTCGAGATCGGCGGCACGGTCGGCGACATCGAGTCGCTCCCCTTTCTCGAGGCCATCCGCCAGCTCGGTGTCGAGCTCGGCCGCAACAACTGCGCGTTCATGCACCTGACGCTGGTGCCGATAGTGGGCGGCTCGGGCGAGATCAAGACCAAGCCGACGCAGCACTCGGTGAAGGAGCTGCGCGGTATCGGCATCCAGCCGGACGTGCTGCTGTGCCGCTGCAAGCACCCGCTGCCCGAGGAGCAGCGGCGCAAGATTGCCCTGTTCACCAACGTCGAGGAGCGCGCGGTTATTTCCGCGGTCGACGCGGACGATATCTACCGGATTCCGATCCTGCTGCACGAGCAGGCGCTCGATGACATCGTCGTCGACAAGCTGCGCCTGGAGGTGCCGCCCACTGATCTGGCCGACTGGCGCCAGGTGGTGAGCGCCAAGTCCAATCCGGACGGCCAGGTGGACATCGCCATGGTCGGCAAGTACGTGCAGATCCGCGATTCCTATCTGTCACTGCACGAGGCGCTGATGCACGGCGGCCTGAAGGCCCGCACGCGCGTCAATATCCACTACGTCGAGTCCACCGATATCGAGCAGCGCGGCATCCACGCGCTCAAGGGGGTGGATGCGATCCTGGTGCCCGGGGGGTTCGGCGAGCGCGGCATCGAGGGCAAGATCCAGGCGGTGCGCTACGCGCGCGAGCACGGCGTTCCGTACCTGGGGATCTGCCTCGGCATGCAGGTGGCGATCGTGGAATTCGGCCGCCACGCGCTGGGGCTCACCGATGCCAACAGCACCGAGTTCAACCGCGCCGGCCCGCACCCGGTGATCGCGCTCATCTCGGAGTGGCAGGACCAGACGCGCGGCGCGCAAACGCGCGACGAGGCTTCCGCCAAGGGCGGCACCATGCGCCTCGGGGCCCAGGAGGTACTGCTCGGGGCCGGCACGCGCGCGCGCGAGCTCTACGGCCGCGACGCCATCATGGAGCGCCATCGGCACCGCTATGAATTCAACAACAACTACCTCGACCGCTATCGGCAGTCGGGCATGCGCTTCTCGGGGTTCTCGCGCGACGGCCTGGTGGAGGTGATCGAGCTGCCCAGCCACCCGTGGTTCCTGGCGACCCAGTTCCACCCGGAGTTCACCTCCACCCCGCGTGATGGGCACCCGCTGTTCACCGGATTCGTCCGGGCGGCGCGCGCGCAGCGCGCCTCGCAGCTCCCGCAGGCCGCGGGCGCGTGAGCCATGCGGCTGGCGGGACATGAAGTCGGAGCCGGGCGGCCGCTGTTCCTGATCGCCGGCCCGTGCGTCATCGAGGGCGCGGCCCTCACCCAGGAGATCGCCGGGCGGCTGAAGGAGATCACTACCCGGCTCGGCGTCCCCTTCATCTTCAAGGCTTCCTACGACAAGGCCAACCGCTCATCCGGCGCCAGCTTCCGCGGCCCGGGGATCGAGGCGGGCCTGAAGATTCTCGACGACGTGCGCCGCGCTATCGGCGTGCCGGTGCTGACCGACGTGCACGAAGACACCCCGCTGGCGGAGGTGGCCGCGGTCGTCGATGTGCTGCAGACCCCGGCGTTCCTGTGCCGCCAGACGAACTTCATCCGCAACACCGCCTCGCAGGGCAAGCCGGTCAACATCAAGAAGGGGCAGTTCCTCTCGCCGTGGGAGATGCAGAACGTCGTCGACAAGGCGCGCTCCACCGGCAATGAGGCGATCCTGGTGTGCGAGCGCGGCTTCTCGTTCGGCTACAACAACCTGGTGTCCGACATGCGCTCGCTGTCGATCCTGCGCGCCACCGGCTGCCCGGTGGTGTTCGACGCCACCCACTCGGTGCAGCTGCCGGGCGGGCAGGGCTCGGCTTCCGGCGGCCAGCGCGAGTTCATTCCGGTGCTGGCACGCGCGGCGGTCGCCGCCGGGCTGGCGGGGCTGTTCATGGAGACGCACCCCAACCCGGCAGCAGCGCTGTCGGATGGTCCGAACGCCTGGCCGCTCGAGCGCATGGAGCCGCTGCTCGGCACGCTGTGCGAGCTCGACCGGGCGGTGAAGAAAGTGCCCTTCGAGGAATCCCTGCTGTGAGGAAGTCGTGGCAATGAGCCGAATCACCGATATCCGCGGGCGCGAGATCATCGACTCGCGCGGCAACCCTACCGTCGAAGCCGACGTGATCCTGGACAGCGGCGTGCTCGGCAGGGCGGCGGTGCCCTCGGGCGCCTCCACCGGCACGCGCGAGGCGGTGGAACTGCGCGACGGGGACCCGCAGCGCTACGCCGGCAAGGGCGTGCTCAAGGCGGTGGAGCACGTGAATACGCAGCTGCGCGCGGCGCTCCTGGGCCAGGACCCGCGCGACCAGGCGCAGCTCGACAGGCGCATGATCGAGCTCGACGGCACGCAGAACAAGAGCCGGCTCGGTGCCAACGCCATACTTGGCGTGTCGCTCGCCAACGCCCACGCGGCGGCGAAAGACGCGCGCGTGCCGCTGTACCGCTATCTCGGAGGGCTGATCGGCGGCGCCCGCGAGCCGGTCATGCCCGTGCCGCAGATGAACATCATCAACGGCGGCGCGCACGCCAACAACAGCCTCGACATCCAGGAGTTCATGATCCTGCCCGTGGGCGCGCCCACGTTCCGCGAGGCGCTGCGCTACGGCGTGGAGGTGTTCCACGCCCTCAAGAAGCTGCTCGCCGAACGGGGACTGTCGACCGCGGTGGGGGATGAGGGCGGCTTTGCGCCGAATCTGGAGTCGAACGAGGCGGCGCTCAAGCTCATCCTGCAGGCCATCGAAAAGGCCGGCTACCGGCCGGGGACGGATGTGTATCTGGGGCTCGACGTGGCGAGCTCGGAGTTCTTCAAGAACGGCACCTATGAGCTCGAGTCCGAGCACCGCAGCTTTTCGGCCGCTGAGTTCACCCGCTATCTCGCGGGCCTCGCGGACCGCTACCCGCTCATCAGCATCGAGGACGGCATGAGCGAGTCCGACTGGGACGGCTGGTCGCAGCTGACACAGGCGCTCGGGAAGAAGATCCAGGTGGTCGGCGACGATGTGTTCGTGACCAACACCAGGATCCTGAAGGAGGCGATCGAGCGGCACATCGCCAACGCCATTCTCATCAAGCCCAATCAGATCGGCACGCTCACCGAGACACTCGCAGCGATCGACATGGCCGACAAGGCGCGCTACGTCTCGGTGATCTCGCATCGCTCCGGGGAGACCGAGGACAGCACCATCGCCGACATCGCGGTCGCGAGCGCCGCCTCGCAGATCAAGACCGGCTCGCTGTCGCGCTCGGATCGCATCGCCAAGTACAACCAGCTGCTGCGCATCGAAGCCGAGCTCGGCCAGGTGCGTTACGCCGGCCGAGAGGCGTTTCCGGTCAGGATCTGAGGCACCCGGGGATGCTCGCCGGCAGGCTCGCTCGCGACCTTCGCTGTGATACGCTGTCGGGCCCATGAAGTGGCTCGCCGCTGTGCTCGCTGTTGCCGTCATCCTGCTGCAATACCGGGTGTGGTTCTCCGAGGACGGGGTTCGCGAGGTCGAGCGCCTGAAGCGCGCGGTCGCGACGCAGCGGACGGACAACGAGCAGCTCGCCGAACGCAATCGGCAACTCGCGGCCGAGGTGCGTGACCTCAAGACCGGCATGGATGCGCTCGAAGAGCGCGCCCGCAGCGATCTGGGCATGATCGCCCGCAACGAGACCTTCTACCAGGTGGTTCCCGCCCGCCCGGCCGACGCCGGCCACCCTCCGACCCGCACTGCAGCGGCTCGCTGAACTCCGGGGTCCCTGCCGATGCGTTACTGGCTCGTCATGCCGGCCGCGGGCTCAGGCAGCCGCTTCGCCGCGGACGGACCGAAGCAATACGCGCCGCTCGCCGGACGCACCGTGATCGAATGGGCGCTCACGCCGTTTCTCGCCGACGCACGCTGTGCGCATATCGTCGTGGCGCTGGCGCGGGAGGATAGCGGCTGGGAGCAGGTGGCCGCGCGGCTGAACACCAGGGGCACGAGCACCGTCACCGCTGTTCGCGGGGGCGCGCAGCGCAGCCAGTCGGTGCGCCTCGCGCTGGCAGGGCTCCAGGGGCGCGCGCAGCCCGATGACTGGGTGCTGGTGCATGATGCGGCCCGCCCGTGCCTCGATGCGCAGGACCTCGAGCGCCTTCTCGGGCAGCTCGGCACGCACCCGGTGGGAGGGCTGCTCGCGATCCCTGCGACGGACACTCTGAAGCGCGCCCAGGGGGGCGAGGGCACGGGGGCCGGGGTTGCGCAGACGGTGGACCGGTCCGGTCTGTGGCGCGCGCTCACCCCGCAGATGTTCCGCTACGCGCGCTTGTGCGCGGCGCTCGATCGGGCGCACGCAGCCGGGCGCTTCCCCAGCGACGAGGCGCAGGCGCTCGAGTGGCTGGGCGAGCACCCGCTGCTCATCGAAGGGGCGGCGACGAATCTCAAGATCACCACCGGCGCGGACCTGGTGCTGGCCGCGGCGGTGCTGGCGGCGCGCCGCAGCCAGGCGCTCGGGGGCAGCTCATGCTCATGAGAATCGGCTCAGGAATCGACGTGCACGCCTTCGGCCCCGGTGAGTTCATCATGCTCGGCGGGGTGCGCATCCCACACTCCCACGGTGTGGTGGCGCATTCGGACGGGGACGTAGTGCTGCACGCGCTGTGCGATGCGCTGCTGGGCGCAGCGGGCCTGGGCGACATCGGGCAGCACTTCAGCGATACCGACCCGCAGTGGAAGGGTGCCGACAGCCGCCGTTTCATCGTGAGCGTGCTCGCTCAGTTGCGCGCACGGCGCCTCGCCGTGGCTAACGTGGACCTCACGGTGCTCGCGCAGGCGCCGAAGATCGCCCCCTATCGGGACGCCATGCGACGCCAGATCGCGCAGCTGCTGGAGATCGACGAGCAGCGCGTCAACATCAAGGCGACCACCACCGAAGGCCTGGGGTTCCTCGGCCGCGCGGAAGGCATTGCCGCACAGGCCGTGGTGCTGCTGAGCGGCGACTAGCGCACGGGAGCGGGTGAGATGCAGGGGCGCGAACTCAACGTGCGCGAGGCCGCACTGGCGCCGCCGCGCGCCCACGATGCGCCGCGGCCCTCGGCCGTGCTGCGCGCCACGCCGGCGGACTTCGTGGTCGAGGAGGATCTCGGCTTCGCGCCCGCCGGCTCCGGTCAGCACCTGCTGCTGCGGGTGCGCAAGCACAACGCCAACACGCAATGGGTCGCGCGCGAGCTGGCGCGGATCGCAGGTTGCCGCCCCGGCGAGGTCGGGTACGCCGGGCTCAAGGATCGCCGCGCCATTGCCATCCAGTGGTTCTCCGTGCCGCGCCCGCGCGCGCCCATCGGCTGGCTGGCGGTGGGGAATGCGGAGTTCGAGGTGCTCGAGGCGCATCCGCACACGCGCAAGCTCCCGCGCGGCGCGCTGGCGGGCAATCGCTTCGTGGTGCGCCTGCTCGCCCCGCAGGGTGACGGCGCGCGGCTCGCCGCGGGCCTCGCCCTGCCGCTGGCACACATCGCGCGGTGCGGGGTGCCGAATTACTTCGGGCCGCAGCGCTTCGGTCGCGATGGCGCGAATCTGTCGCGCGCCGGTGCGGAGCTGCGCCGCCTCGCACCGCAGGAGCGGGGTTTCGTTCTCTCGGCCGCGCGCAGCGCCGTGTTCAACGCGGTGCTTGCCGCACGCGTGGCCGATGGCAGCTGGGAGCACCTCGAGGCCGGCGACCTCGCCAACCTAGACGGTCGCGGCAGCTTCTTCCCGGTGGACGGAGCCGATGACACGCTCGGCGAGCGCTCCCAGCGGCTGGAGATTCACCCGACCGGGCCGTTGTGGGGACAGGGCTCACCCGCGACGCTCGCGCGGGTGCTCGAGCTCGAGTTGCACCTCGCCGCCGCGCTGGCGCAGCACAGTGCACTGTGCGTGGCCGCCGGCATGACCCAGGAGCGGCGCAGCCTGCGGCTCGCGGTGCGCGAGCTTAGCAGCGAGCCCGAAGCGCAGGCGGTGGTGCTCAAGTTTCGACTGGTGCGCGGGGGCTTTGCGACCGCGGTGTTGCGCGAACTGATCGAGGCGCCGCCGGGCGCTCAGCCGCCGCCCGACACAGACTCACCCTAGACAGCTCACCTAAGACAACAGCACGTAGACGGCGCCGGTTCCGCCGTCCACCTGCCGTGCGGAAACGTAGGCGAGCACCGCACCGGTGCGACGCAGAACTGCATTGACGGCAGCCTTGAGCACCGGCCCGCGGTGACCGGAGCGCAAGCCCTTGCCGTGGATGATGCGCACGCAGCGCACCTCGTGCTCGAGCGCGTCGATGAGGAACTGCCGCAAGGCCTGCTTCGCCTCGGCGACCGTGAGGCCGTGCAGGTCGATCTCGCGCTGCACGCGATACTCACCGCGCCGCAGCCGGCGCAACACCCCGAGCTGCACCTGCGGGCGACGAAAGATGAGCTCCTCACCGCCTGCCAGCGCCGGGTCGGCGCTGTCTGCGGCGAGGCTCTCCTGCAGCACGGCGGCGCGGTCGGCGCGCGTGAAGCGCGCGCGCGGCCGCACCTTCGGCGGTTGTGGTGCCGGCGCACGCGACCCGAGCGGCCGCACACCACGCACCGCCTCCCGGAACAGGCGTGCCTCGTCGGTTTCCTCGTCCGGATTGTCATTGCCTGGGGAAATCACGCCCGCTCCGCCGCAACGTCTTTCTTGAAGTATAGTCACGCGCACTCTCGGCGGCTCCATCCCCTTTCGCAGTGAAGATCCTGATCAGCAACGATGACGGCTTTCGTGCCGAGGGCATCCGCCGCCTGCGCGAGGCGCTGGCGACGCTCGCCGAGGTGACCGTCGTCGCGCCTGACCGCAACAAGAGCGGCGCGAGCAACTCACTCACTCTGGATGTGCCGCTGCGCGTGTTCGAGTCCGAGCCGGGGGTGTACTTCGTGCCGGGCACGCCCACCGACTGCGTGCACCTGGCTATCTCCGGCCTGTTCGACTTCGAGCACGACATGGTGGTCTCGGGGGTGAACGACGGCGCGAATCTGGGCGACGACGTGCTGTACTCCGGCACGGTGGCGGCGGCGGTCGAGGGGCGCTTCCTCGGCCTGCCGACCATCGCGGTGTCACTGTGCACCGGCACGGCCGGGGGCGGCCACTTCACAACCGGCGCCGAGGTCGCGCGCCGGCTGGTGGCGCAGCTGCTGAAGAGGCCGCTGCAGTCCGCGCTCATCCTGAACGTCAACGTGCCCGACGTGCCGTTCGCACAGCTGCGAGGCTTTCGCGCCAGCCGGCTCGGCTATCGCCACCGCTCCGAGCCGGTCATGCGGGCGCAGGACCCGCGCGGTCGTGCGGTGTACTGGATCGGTCCCGCCGGCGCGGAGCAGGACGCGGGTCCGGGTACCGACTTCGACACCGTCGCCCAGGGATACGTGTCGGTGACGCCGCTGCAGGTCGACCTCACCCGTCACGCGGCGCTGTCCGCAGTGGGGAGCTGGCTGGAAGGCATCAATGACTGATCTGCGCCTGTCCGGGATCGGCATGACTTCCGCCCGCACCCGCGATCGGCTGGTGCAGCGTCTGCGCGAGCAGGGCATTGCGAATCTCGCGGTGCTCGATCGTATTCGCAATGTGCCGCGTCATATTTTCGTCGATGAAGCGCTCGGCAGCCGCGCCTACGAGGACACGGCGCTGCCGATCGGCTTCGGCCAGACAATCTCACAGCCCTACATCGTGGCGCGCATGACCGAGGCGCTGCTCGAGGCGGGCGCGGCCGACAGCATCCTGGAGGTGGGCACGGGGTGTGGTTACCAGACCGCGGTGCTCGCGCCGCTCGTGGCGCGCCTGTACACGATCGAGCGTATCGAACCGCTGCTGACGCGCGCGCGCGAGCGCCTCAAGGAGCTCGGGATCAGGAACGTGCGCTTTCGTCACGGCGACGGCACCCTCGGCTGGAAGGCGCACGCACCCTTCGATGGCATCCTGGTGGCGGCCGCGCCGCTCACGGTGCCCGAGGCGCTCGTGAGGCAGCTGCGCGTCGGCGGGCGGCTCCTCGTGCCCCTGGGGCCTGAAGGCGAGCAGGAGCTGGTACGGATCACGCGCCGCGAGCAGGGTGTGCAGCGCGAGTCACTGGGAGCCGTGGCCTTCGTGCCGTTGCTGGGTGGCACAGCCTAGCCGGCCCGCCAACCCGAGACAGTTACAGTCCCGTTCATAGCAGGGGGTGCACATGAGGCTACTGGCGGCTGTGGCTCTGGTTGTGGTCTCGGCCACTGCGGGCGCTCGTGGGACGGCGGAACAGCCCCTCGTTCCGCGCGCGCTCGAGGACTGGCAGGGGTGGGTGCTCAAGGGCAAGGAATTTCATCGCTGTCCCTTCCTCGCGGGCTCAAACATCGCCGACGCCAATTCCTATCGGTGTGTCTGGCCGGAGCGCCTGCTGCTCAGCGTCGACGCGCACGGCGGAACCTTCAGCCAGCGCTGGCAGGTCTACACCGAGAGCTGGGTCGCCTTGCCGGGCGATCTTGAGCGCTGGCCGCAGGCGGTATCGGTTGACGGCGCTCCCGCGGCGCTGGTCGCCCGGGGCGACGTGCCTTACGTGCGGCTGACGGCCGGCTCTCACGCGCTGAGTGGCAGATTCGTCTGGGACGCGCGGCCCGAGACCTTGACGATTCCCACCCAGACGGCGCTGCTCGATCTGCTCGTTGATGGGCAACGTGTGCTGCAGCCGGAGCGGCCGGCCGGCCGGCTCGCGCTCGGGCACCAGGGCGCGGCCGCCGAACCGCGCCGGCTCGATGTGCAGGTCTATCGGCTGATCGAGGATGACATTCCCCTGCGCCTGGTGACGCGCCTGCGGCTGCGCGCAGCCGGAGACGCGCGTGAGGAGCAACTTGCGCGGCTGCTCCCGGCCGGCTTCATTCCGGTGTCGCTCCAGGGCCCACTGCCCGCACGGCTCGAGTCCGACGGTCGACTGCGTGTCCAGTTACGTGCCGGTCGCTTTGAGCTCGTTCTCACCGCGCGGCAGGCTCAGCCCTCGGCGACGCTGTCCTCACCCGGGGAACCCGCTGCTGCGCGCGACGAAGTGTGGAGTTTTGCGGCCAACGATCGGCTGCGTGTCGCCGCGGTCGAGGGAGGTGCGGGGATCGATCCGGCGCAGGCGAATGTGCCGGAGGACTGGCGCGGGTACCCTGCATTTCGGATGGCACCGGGTTCGGAGCTCAGGATCGTCGAACGCAGCCGCGGCCTCTCCAACACGGACCAGAACCGGCTGCACTTGCGGCGTCGATTGTGGCTCGACTTCGATCACGACGGTTTCACCGCTGTCGACGAAGTGAGCGGCACACTGCGACGCGACTGGCGCCTCGGGATGCGAGAGCCCTACCGTCTCGCCAGCGCGCGCACCGGCACCGAGGCGTTGCTCGTGACGAGTTCTGCATCCCAGGCAGAGACGGGTGTCGAGTTGCGTAGCCCCTCCGTGCGGCTCAGCGTGGTGGCGCGCAGCGCGCACCCGTATCGCGCCCTTCCCGCGACGGGCTGGACGAACAGCTTCGAGGGGGTATCAGGCGAGCTGTATCTGCCCCCCGGCCATCGTCTGCTTGCCGTCCTCGGGGCCGATGTATCCCCGACCGCCTGGCTCGACCGCTGGGGCTTGTGGAACCTCTTCGGCGTGCTGGTGATCGTGGTGTTCTCGTACTGGGTCGCGGGGCCTTCTACCGCAACGATCGGCGGGCTCGGCCTCCTTCTGACCTACCAGGCTGCTCCGGAGTTGATCTGGGTCTGGGGCAATCTGCTCGCCGCTATCGCCTTGGCGCGCGCCGCCCCCGAGGGGCGACTCGCGCGGGTCGCGAGTGTTTACAGGACGGTGAGTTTCGCGGTACTTGCTCTCGCGCTTGTGCCGTTCACCTGGAGCGAGGTACGGCACGCGATCTATCCGCAGCTCGAGGTGAGCGGCTACGCCCGGCAGCGGGTGGCGGCTCCCATGCCGGCTGCTGCGCCACTCGAAAGCAGGGTTGTAGAGGAAATTACCTCGGCCGCCGCCCGAGCGGACATGAGCAGCCTCGTGGTGAGCGGCAGTCGAGCGACCTCGGCCGCGGAGCCGATACTCGCCCGCTACGCCGCCGGAACGCTGGTACAGGCGGGGCCCGGGATACCCGCGTGGAACTACGGGACGCAGCCGTTCGGCTGGACGGGTCCGGTCGAGCCCGATCAATCGCTGCGCTTTGTCGTGCTCGGCCCGATCGGGGTGGCCCTGTGGCGCATCGCCGGTGTGGCAGCGCTGGCGTGGTTCTTCATCCGGCTGGCGCGCAACAGCTTCGGCACGCGTCTGCGACTACCCGGATTCCTGAGGCCGGGCGCCGCGATGGGCGCGCTGATGCTGGCGTGCGTCGCCGCGGTCCCTCACGGCGCGCGTGCCGAGTCCACGCCCGATCCAGCACTGCTCAACGAGCTGCGTGATCGTTTGACCCAGGCGCCGGAGTGCGCTCCGACGTGTGCCGAGATCATGCAGGCGCAAGTCCACGTCAGCGCAGATCGGGTCCAGATCGACTTGAAAGCGAGCGCGCTCGCCCCGCTGGCTGTGGCCGTACCCTCCGCAGGAGATCGCTGGCAGATCGATTCGGTGGCAGTCGACGGTGCCTCGAGTCTTGCGGTAGCACGAGAGCCCGACGAGGCGCTGTGGGTGCCGCTCAAGAGCGGGGTACGCACGATCCGCATCGAGGGCCGCCTCGTGGGCGACAGCGTGCACCTGGCTTTTCCACTGGTGCCGCGCACGGTCTCGGTCGATGCAGCGGGCTGGGATGTGGCAGGCGTGCACGCTGGACGGCTGGTGTCCGGTGCCCTGGATCTCACGCGCCAGCCGCGCACCGGATCGGTCGCGACGACCCCGAATCCGGCAGCCGGTGAGGCTTTCCCGGCGTTCGTGCGCGTCGTGCGAAATTTCCGGCTCGATCTTGACTGGTCGGTTGCGACGACCGTTCAGCGAGTCGCTCCGGAATCGGCGGCCTTCACGGTGGCCGTGCCGCTCGTTGCGGGAGAATCGGTGCTGAGCGAAGGTCTCGACGTCCGACGCGACGGTGTCGCGCTCGTAGGGCTGGCGCCCGGCCAGGCCGAGCTCGAGTGGACTTCGAGTCTCGCGCGCAGCGATCGGCTGGCGCTGCGGCTCACCGCGACGCCAGCCCGCGCCGAGGTCTGGCGGTTCGTTGTCAGCCCGCAGTGGCGCGTGGAGTTCAGCGGACCACCGGCGGTGCTGCCGGACGATCTGGCTGCCACCGCGTGGGTGTTCGAATACCGGCCGCGCGTCGGCGAGCAACTCGAACTCGCGGTGACGCGTCCAGCGGCCGTGCCGGGGCGAACACTCGCCATCGATGCAGTGCACCAGCGTGCCCGCATCGGACGCCACTCATCGGAACACGAACTCGAGCTGCGCTATCGCAGCACCCAGGGCGGCCGCCATGCGATCCAGCTCCCGAAGGAGGGCAACGTTACGCAGGTGGAAGTCGACGGCAAGCCAACTCAGATTCGGCCCGACAGGGGTGAGCTATCCTTATCTGTCTTGCCCGGCGAGCACACGGTCCGCATTGCATGGCGTTCGAAGGACGGCGCGTCGATGGCGTCCCGTCCTGACACCGTGGACCTGAGCGCACCGTCGAGTAACGTCACGACGACTCTCGCCTTGCCTGCCGACCGGTGGCCTCTGGTTGCGATCGGCGGCGGCGTAGGACCGGCTTTTCTGTACTGGGGTGAGCTGCTGGTGTTTCTCGTCGTGGCGACATTACTCGGTCGTTGGCCGCGGTCACCGCTGCGCACCACCGAGTGGCTCGTGCTCGGCCTGGGGCTCTCGACTCTCTCCTGGCGGGTGCTCGTTACGGTGGCCGCGTGGCTGTTCGCGATGCGCTGGCGAGAGCAGTGGCGCGGCGCGTACGCTCTCGAGCGCTGGCAGTTCAACCTGCTGCAGTGCGCGCTCGCGGCGCTCACGCTGTTCGCGGTGACGAGTCTCGTCTTCTCCGGAGTGCGTTATGGGCTGCTGGCCTCGCCCGACATGGGTGTCACGGGGCCGGGCTCCGGTGGCAATACCTTCAGCTGGTTCGTCGATCGGGCGGCTTCGACGTTGCCGCACCCGGTGGTATATAGCCTGCCGCTGTGGGTCTACCGCACGATCATGTTCGCCTGGGCGTTGTGGATCGCGATCGCGCTTGCGCGTTGGCTGCGCTTTGCCTGGCGAGCCTGGAGCGCCGGAGGCATCTGGCGAGGCGCGGTCCTCCCGCCGACGCTCGGGGCTGCCGGCCAGACTCCCCGGTAGAGTATTCACATGATGTATACGTGCTAACGCTTTGATTACAAGCGCTAAAAATATCCTAGCCCTCTGACTCGGATCAAGCAGCGCAGGAGAAAAGCCCTACAAATCAGCGGCCCAGGACTACGTGCGGATGCCGGGAAAGCCCCCACTGGCGGCAGGAAAAATCTTTATCCCTCAAAGAGCTTGCAGGGGCTTCTGCGACGCGTTTAACATGCGCTCCCTGTCTGCTAACGACGACAGCCAAAAAAGCCAAAGCGGAGGGTAACCGGCAGAAGACACAGGGTGGAGGGAGTCGCGACAAGAGCAACAACGGTCCGAAACAAAAAAAACAGTGCAATTGTTCGAGTCTGTCAGCTTCGAATGATTGTTTGGTTGGTTGAGCCTCCCCCTGTGTCTTCTGCCGATCATCCTTGCGCCTCCAGGCGCTAGCGCAGAAACAGCGCCGCGGCGACCCGCCGCTCCTCCTGAACCAGAACGTTGAACGTGCGGCAGGCTGCACCCAGCTGCATGGCCTCGAGCCCGATGCCGCGCTGCGCCAGCGCCGCGCGCACCGCCGGCGGCGCAAAGCGCGGCGTCGCGCCGGTGCCAAGCAGCACCACCTCCGGTGTGAGCGCGAGAATCGCCTCGAGGTGAGCGGGCGTCAGCTCGGCGAAACTCCCGGGCTCCCAATCGGTGATCAGCCGGTCCGCCGTGACGATGCAGCTGCGCTGCACGCTGTGTTCGCCGATGCGGATCTCGGCAGCCGAGTAGCCTCGGATCAGGTTGGCGCGCGTGCCCGGTTCGAGCGTGAACTTCATTCCGCAGTACGATAGCGCCGGTGCGCGAGATCGTCATTGTGGTCGCCGACCTGTACCTGCCGCGCGGCGCCAATGGCGCGCCGCTCGGCGGCGCCGCCGAACCGGGGGCCGCTCCGGGAATCGAAAGCGCGGGCCGCTTCGGGGAGCGCGCGGCACTCGAGCACGGTTGGCGCGAGTGGCTCGCGCACGCGCTTGGCCGCGGGGATCTCGCCGGCGCCGCCCCGGCATGCGTCGCCGCCGCGGAGCTGGCGCCGGGGGCTGCGCCCGCGGGCGCGAGCGGCACGCTGTGGATCGCTACCCCGCTGCACCTCAGCGCGGGCGGTGCGCGCCTGGATCTGGATCATCGCGGCGTCCTGCGCCTGCCGCACGCCGAGCTCGCAACTCTCGCGGCCGCCTTTCAGCAGACCTTTGGCGCTTCCGGCTTCACACTTACGCCGCTGTCGTCGGGGGACTTTCTCCTCAGCACCGCCGGCATCGCCGCCCTCGCCACCACCGAGCCGGCCCGCTGCGCGGGCGGCGACGTCGCCGATGCCCTGCCTCGCGGAGCCGCCGCCGCGCCACTGCGGCGCCTGCTGGCCGAGATCGAGATGTGGCTGCACGGTGAGGCGCTGAACGAGGCGCGCCTGCGCCGCGGCGAGCCGCCGGTCACGACACTGTGGCCGTGGGGTGCCGAGGGGCGGGCGCTGCAGCCAGAGCGGCGTGCGGGGCGTGCCCTGCGCGCCTTCGGGGCGGACCCGTATGTGAGCGGTCTGTGGCGCCTGCAGGCGGACCTGTGCCGCGCGCTTCCGCAGCGCCTGCAGGATGTGCTCCCCGACGAGCGCGCCTCCGGGGTGGTGCTGGTGGTGGAGGTGGGACGGGAGTTGCAGCCTGACCGGCACGACACGCTCCACCAGGCCCTGGCGCGTCTCGATGCGCGCTTCGTGTCGCCGGCGCTCCAGGCGCTGCGTCGCGGTGAGGTCGGGAGTGTGACGCTGATCGCCAACGACACGCGAATCACGCTGCGCCGCCGCAGTCATCTGCGGCTGTGGCGGCGCCCGCGGGCGGGCCTGCGGAGCTTCGCGTGAGGCTGCGGGTCGTGCGCCGCGCGCCGGCCGCGCCGCTGGGCGGGGATCTGCACCCGGTGCTCGAGCGCGTGTACGCGGCGCGTGGCGTACGTTCGGCGGCGGATCTGGACACTTCCCTCGGGCGGCTGTTGCCGGTGGGCACGCTCGAGGGCATTCCGGCGGCGGTGGACCTGCTGCTGCAGCACCGCACGGCCGGGCGCGTGCTGATCATCGGGGATTTCGATGCCGACGGCGCCACCAGCAGCGCGCTGATGGTGCGCGCGCTGAGGAGCTTCGGGTTCGCGGCGGTGGACTTTCTGGTGCCCAACCGATTTCAGTTCGGGTATGGGCTCACCCCCGGGATCGTGTCGCTGGCAGCCGCGCGCGCGCCGACGCTCATCGTCACGGTCGACAACGGCGTCTCGAGCAACGCCGGCGTCGCCGCCGCGCGCGCGGGCGGGATCGACGTGCTGATCACCGATCATCACCTGCCGGGCGCGCTGCTGCCCGACGCCAACGTGATCGTCAACCCCAACCTCGGGGGCAGCCGCTTCGGCAGCCGCTCGCTGGCCGGTGTCGGGGTCGCTTTCTACGTCATGGCGGCGCTCGCACGCCGGCTCGAGGAGGCGGGGCTCCCCGCCACCCCCGGCGCGGCGCAGCTGCTGGACCTGGTGGCGCTCGGCACGGTCGCCGACGTGGTGCCGCTCGATGCCAACAACCGCGTGCTGGTCGCGCAGGGGCTGAAGCGCATTCGCGCCGGCCGCTGCGTGCCCGGCATCCGGGCGCTGCTCGCCATCGCCGGCCGGCCGGCGCACGATCTCACGGCAAGCGATCTCGCCTTTGGTGTGGCGCCGCGCCTGAACGCCGCCGGCCGTATCGACGACATGACCATCGGTATCCAGTGCCTGCTCGCCGATGATCCCGCCACCGCCGAGGGTCTGGCGGCGCGTCTCGATGAGCTCAACCAGGAGCGCCGCTCGATCGAAGCGCGCATGCAGCAGGTGGCACTGGCTGCGGTGCGCTGCCTCGCCGATCCCGGCCCCGGGGCGCTGCAGCGCAGCGGCGTATGCCTGTTCGAGGAGAGCTGGCACCAGGGCGTGGTCGGGTTGGTCGCGAGCCGGGTGAAGGATCGCGTGCGGCGCCCGGTGATCGCCTTCGCGATCGCCGATGAAGCGAGCCTGCGCGGCTCGGCGCGCTCGGTCGCGGGGATCCACATCCGCGACGTGCTCGAGTCGATCGCGACGCGGCACCCGGATCTCATCGAGCGCTTCGGCGGTCATGCCATGGCCGCGGGACTGACGCTCGAGCGTGCCAAGCTCGAGCGCTTCGCACGCGCATTCGACGAGGAGGTTGCGCGCTGGACGGCCGGCGCTCCCGCCGCCGACACCATCGAGACCGACGGGGAGCTCGCGCCGACGGAGATCGCGCTCGATACCGCCCACGCCCTGCGCGCCGGCGGCCCGTGGGGCCAGGCTTTCCCCGAGCCGTGCTTCGATGGGCTGTTCAGCATCCGCAGCGCGCGCGTCATCGCCGAGCGGCACCTGAAGATGTGGGTGGAGGTGCCGGCGAGCGGTCGCGCCTTCGATGCGATTGCCTTCAACCACCTCGAGGAGGGTGCGCAGTTCGTGCCACCCTCGGGCCTGGCCCAGCTCGTGTACCGACTGGAAGTGAACGAGTACCAGGGCGAACGGCGCCTGCAGCTGCTCATCGATCACGTGCTGCCGGCCGCTCGCTAAGCTGCGCGCCGCGGTGTTAGCATGCCAAACTTTGGTTCACGCGCGCCGCGCTCCGCGCGGGCCAGGACGTGTATGGAAGTCAATCTACTCAAGCGCCAACTCAAGGATCTGGGTGAACGTATTACCTCGTTACGGGGGTTTCTTTGAGTACGACCGCAAGCGCGAGCGGCTCGAGGAAGTTGCGCGCGAGCTGGAGGATCCCGCCGTCTGGTCGAACCCGGCGCGGGCGCAGGAGCTCGGGCGCGAGCGCGCCCGGCTGACGAGCGACCTCGGCGAGATCGACCGCGCCACCAAGGGCATCGGCGAGGCTACCGAGCTGCTGGAACTGGCCGAGGCCGAGGGCGATGAGCGCGCCGCGCGCGACCTCGAGCGCGACGGGCAGCGCCTCGAGGCGGAGGTGCGGCACCTGGAGCTGAAACGCATGTTCCGCGGGGAAATGGACTCGCACAGCGCGTTTCTCGACATCCAGGCGGGCGCCGGCGGTACCGAGGCGCAGGACTGGGCGCAGATGCTGCTGCGTATGTACCTGCGCTGGGGCGCGGCGCGTGGCTTCGCCTGCGAGGTGATCGATTCCAGTCCCGGCGAAGTGGCCGGCATCAAGAGCGCCACCGTGGAAGTGCAGGGCGAGTACGCCTACGGTTGGCTGCGCACCGAGACCGGCGTGCATCGCCTGGTGCGCAAGTCGCCATTCGATTCCGGTAACCGCCGCCATACCTCCTTCGCATCCGTGTTCGTCTCCCCCGAGATCGATGACGACATCCAGATCGAAATCAATCCCGCGGACCTGAAGGTGGATGTCTACCGCTCCTCCGGAGCGGGCGGACAGCACGTCAACAAGACCGAGTCGGCGGTGCGCATCACCCATATGCCCACCGGCATCGTGGCCGCCTGCCAGAACGAGCGCAGCCAGCACAAGAACCGCTCCACCGCCATGAAGATGCTCAAGGCGAAGCTCTACGAGCTGGAGGTCAACAAGCGCAATGCCGCCGCCCGGGTGCTCGAGGATTCCAAGTCGGATGTCAGCTGGGGCAACCAGATCCGCTCGTACGTCCTCGATCAGTCGCGCATCAAGGACCTGCGAACCGGAGTGGAGGTGGGCAACACCGCCGCGGTGCTCGATGGCGATCTGGATCAGTTCCTGGAAGCCTCGCTCAAGGCAGGCGTATAAGAAATGCAACAGGGAAAAGACGCTCCGGCGCCCGCGGCCAAGGGTAACGGCGGCGACGATGGCGGCGATGAGAACAAGCTGATCGCCGAGCGGCGCGCGAAGCTCGCGGCGCGGCGCGCACAGGGACCTGCGTTCCCGAACGACTTTCGCCGCGACGCGCTCGCCGCGCAGCTGCACGACGGCTTCGGCGAGCGCAGTGGCGAGTGGCTGGATGCCAATCCGACGCACGTGGCGGTCGGCGGACGGCTGATGTTCAAGCGCGTCATGGGCAAGGCGAGCTTCGGAAAAATCGCCGACCGCACCGGGCAGATTCAGCTGTACCTGCAACAGGAGGCGCTCGGCGCCGCCTACGAGGCCTTCAAGGGGTGGGACGTCGGCGACCTGGTGGGCGCGAGCGGCGTGCTGTTTCGCACCAGGACCGGCGAGCTGTCGGTGCGCGTGCAGGCCCTGAGGCTGCTGGTGAAGTCGCTGCGGCCGCTGCCGGACAAGTGGCACGGGCTCGCCGACACCGAGACGCGCTACCGGCAGCGCTACGTCGACCTGATCATGAGCGAGGCAAGCCGCAACGTATTCCGCACCCGCGCCCGGCTGGTGCGCTACCTGCGCGACTTTCTCGACGCGCTCGATTTTCTCGAGGTCGAGACGCCGATGATGCAGCCGATCCCGGGCGGTGCCAGCGCGCGCCCGTTCCGCACGCATCACAACGCGCTCGATCTGGACATGTACCTGCGCATCGCCCCGGAGTTGTACCTGAAGCGCCTGATCGTCGGCGGGCTCGAGCGCGTCTACGAGATCAACCGCAGCTTCCGCAATGAGGGGCTGTCGACGCAGCACAACCCGGAATTCACGATGCTCGAGCTGTACCTGGCGTACGCTGACTATCGCGACCTGATGGACTGGATCGAGAAGGCCACCCGCGGACTGGCCGAGGCGCTGCACGGCTCGCAGCAGATCAGTTACCAGGGGCGCGCCTACGATCTCGCCCGGCCGTTCCAGCGCCTGACCCTCGAGCAGGCCATCATCGACCACAGCCCGGGGATCGATCCGCTGTCGATGCGCGACCTCACGTACCTGCGCAAGCGCTGCGAGCAGCACGGCATCAAGGTCGAGCGCGAAGACGGCCCCGGCAAGCTGCAAATCGCGCTGTTCGAGAAGACCGCGGAGAGCGCGCTGCTGGATCCGACCTTCGTGTACGCCTACCCGGTGGAGGTGTCACCGCTGTCGCGACCCAACGATGCCGATCCGTTCATCGCCGATCGCTTCGAGTTCTTTCTCGCCGGGCGCGAGATCGCCAACGGCTTCTCCGAGCTCAACGATCCCGAGGAGCAGGCGGCGCGCTTCCGCGCCCAGGCCGCCCGCAAGGATCAGGGCGACGAGGAAGCGATGTTCTACGACGCCGACTACGTGCGCTCGCTCGAGTACGGCATGCCGCCGGCCGCGGGACTCGGTGTCGGTATCGACCGGCTGGTCATGTTCTTCACCGACGCGCACTCGATCCGCGACGTCATTCTCTTCCCGCACATGCGCCCGGAAACTGGCTGACCGGCTGCTGGACCGGTCGAGCGCGCACACTGCGCAGACACGCCCGTTCAATCCGGCAGAGCGTAGGGCAGTGCGAGCCGCTCGGCGCTGAGCGGCGCTCTTTCGGCCGGCGCCCGCGCTGCGGCCGGTTCCGCATCAACATGCCCCAGCGTGGTCACCGCGAGGAACTCGCACAGGCCGTCCGCCCGCTGCGCCGCATCCACCACCTTGAACGAACGGCCGTCGGGGAACTCACCGTCATCGGCGGGCTTGAGCGGGGCCGCAACCTGTGCGCGAAAGCGCTGTAACCGCCGCTTCACCTTACCGCGATAGTGCGCGCGCGCAATGATCTCCTGTCCGGTGTAGCAACCCTTGTCGAACGCAATGGCCCCGAGTGCATCCAGATTGAGCATCTGCGCAACGAACGCCTCGGAGGTGGCCGCATAGACCTGCGGCTCGCCCGCCGCGATCGCAAGGCGCTGCCACACCTGCACCCCGACGGGGCTGCAGCCGGACACCGGCGGCGGATGCGCGAGCGGGCTGACGAGCAGCCAGCGCGCCGGCTCCTCGGCCACGCGCAGCGCGAGCGAGGCATCGATCCGCGCCACGCCATTCACCGTCGCGGGTAACTGTTGCGCGAACGATGGCGCGCCGAGCGCCGCGGCCTGCGATGCCGGCGCGGAGGCCGGCGCCGGGCGCAGCGGCGCGCCACCCATGAGCCCGGTGACAGTCCAGGCGGCCGAGTCGTCCGCCAGCTTCACCTTCGCTCGCAGCACGAATTTGCCCAGACGCTGCACCACGACGCCGATCAGCTCGCGCGGCAGGATTGCGAGCAGATCATCCGGCGCCAGTTGCAGCAGTCGCAGCAGCGCGATCACGCGTCCCTGCGGGTTGTGATAACCCGCGAGCAGCGAGTTCCCCGGTCCCAGCAGCGCGATATCGTTCGACAGCTGTCCCTGCAGGAACGACACCACGTCCGCGCCGCGCACGCGCAGCACGCCGAGCGAGTCGAGCGGAACTGAATTCCATTCACTGGACATGGAGTTGACCGTGCTGCCGAGGGCGAATTCTGTCAGACTTAATGGGTATGCCGACGCCGCATCGCAAGAACCCAGGCGCAGCTTTTTCCAACCCGCCCGCTGACTCTCCGGCTCCCGGCGTCGCGGCCGTAGAGCTCGCGCGCGCGCCCGGCGATCCGCTCGCCCTGCGGCCACGCGAGCTCGCAGGCCCCGCGGGGCTCGAGCCCACGCGCTTCGGGGACTGGGAAAAGAACGGCCGCTGCATCGATTTTTAGTCTATGCCGCCGCGGCCGCTATCGCCTCACCTGTCGGTGTACAAGTTCAAGTACACCCTGACCACTTCGATCCTGAATCGCTTCGCCGGACTTGCCCTGTCGGTGGGGCTGCTGCTGCTGGTGTACTGGCTCATGGCGGTGGCCGGCGGGGCGCACGCTCAGGCGCGCGCCACGTGGCTGCTGTCGCTGCCGCTCATGAAGCCGGTGTTTGCCGCTCTCATCGTTGCGTTCTGCTACCACCTGATCGCCGGCATCCGTCACCTGGTGTGGGACACCGGACGGGGACTGGAGCGCGCCCAGGCGCAGCGCAGCGCGTGGCTGGTAGCCTGGGTCAGCATCGCCCTCGTGCTGCTCATCGGCTACTGCGCGTGGCTCAGCGGAGCGCGCGCCCCGTGAGCCTGCGCACCCCGTTGGGCAGGGTGCTGGGCGCGGGGTCGGCGAAGTCCGGCGTGCAGCACTGGTGGAGGCAGCGCCTCACCTCGGTGGCGCTGGTGCCCCTGTCGGTCTGGTTCGTGGTGTCGCTGCTGTCGCTGCCGTCCTTCGATCATGAGACCGTGGTCGCGTGGATGAGCGGCAGCTGGACGGCGCTGCTCCTTATTCTCCTGGTACTGGTGGCCGCCTGGCACTCGCAGCTGGGTGTGCGCGTGGTGGTGGAGGACTATGTTCACGGCGCCGGGGCGAGGACCGTGACGCTGGTCGGCGCGTTGTTCGCGCATACGCTGATCGCGGCGGCGGGCGTGTTTGCCGTCCTCAAGGTGGCCTTCGGGGCGGCGCCATGAGCGCGTACGAGTTCATCGATCACAGCTACGACGTCATCGTCATCGGGGCCGGAGGCGCGGGCCTGCGCGCCACGCTGGGACTTGCCGAAAGCGGTCTGTCGACCGCCTGCATCAGCAAGCTCTTTCCGACGCGCAGCCACACCGTGGCTGCCCAGGGCGGAATCAGCGCCGCCCTGGGCAATATGGGCGAGGACGACTGGCGCTGGCACATGTACGACACCGTCAAGGGCTCGGATTGGCTCGGCGACCAGGACGCGATCGAGCTGATGTGCAAGGAGGCGCCGGCGGCGGTGATCGAGCTGGAGCACTACGGCGTACCGTTCTCGCGCACCGAAGCCGGCCTCATCTACCAGCGTCCCTTCGGCGGCATGACCACGCACTTCGGCAAGGGTGTCGCGCAGCGCACCTGCGCCGCGGCGGACCGCACCGGGCATGCGATGCTGCATGCGCTCTATCAGCAGTCGTTGCGCCACGCCGCGACCTTCTTCATCGAATACTTCGCGATCGATCTCATCATGGAGGATGGCGCGTGCCGCGGCGTGGTGGCGCTCGATCTGACCGAGGGCACGCTGCACCGCTTCCGCGCGCACGTGACCATTCTGGCCACCGGCGGCTACGGGCGCACTTATTTCTCATGTACCTCGGCGCACTCCTGCACCGGCGACGGCAATGCCATGGTGCTGCGCGCCGGGCTGCCGCTGCAGGACATGGAGTTCGTGCAGTTTCATCCCACGGGCATCTACGGCGCGGGCTGCCTGATCACCGAAGGGGCGCGTGGCGAGGGTGGCTATCTTACCAACTCCAAGGGCGAGCGCTTCATGGAGCGCTATGCGCCCAACGCCAAGGATCTCGCCTCGCGCGACGTCGTGAGCCGGGCGATGACGGTGGAGGTGCGCGAGGGACGCGGAGTGGGCCCCGAGCACGATCACATTGCTCTGCACCTGGAGCACCTGGGGGCCGAGGTCATTCACGAGCGCCTGCCGGGAATCGCGGAAACGGCGCGCATATTCGCCAGCGTCGACGTCACCCGCGAGCCCATCCCGGTGCAGCCGACGGTGCATTACAACATGGGAGGCATCCCCTGCAACTACCGCGGCGAAGTGGTGCGGCCCAAGGACGGCGATCCGGACAGCGTCGTCCCCGGGCTCATGGCCGTGGGGGAAGCGGCCTGCGTGTCGGTGCACGGCGCCAATCGCTTGGGGAGCAACTCGCTGCTGGATCTGGTGATCTTCGGACGCGAGGCGGCGCGGCGCTGTGCCGAGACCGTCAAGCCCGGCAGCCGCCACCGCCCCTGGGCCGCGGATGCGGGGCAGCCTGCGGTGGCGCGGCTCGATCGCCTGCGCAACGCCGACGGGGCGCGCTCAACCGCTACGATCCGCGTGGAGATGCAGAAGACCATGCAGCTGGATGCGGCGGTATTTCGCAGCGGCGAGAGCCTCGCGCAGGGGATCGAGAGGATCGGGGCGACTTTCGCCTCCTTCACCGACGTACGCATCAGCGACCGCTCGCTTATCTGGAACAGCGATCTGATCGAGACCCTCGAGCTCGAGAACCTGCTGCTGCAGGCCACGGCCACCATCCATTCGGCGGCGAATCGTACCGAGAGCCGCGGCGCGCACGCGCGCGAGGATTTCCCGCTGCGCGACGACCGTAACTGGCTCAAGCACACCCTGGTGTGGATCGAGGGACCGCGGCGTGCCCGCTTCGACTACCGCCCCGTGCATCTGAACACCCTGACGGGTGACGTCGAGTCGATCCCGCCCAGGGCGCGCACCTACTGAGGGACTGTGATGGCCGAATTCCGCCTGCCCCTCAACTCGCGCCCCGTCAGGGGCGTCACGCACGCCGCGCCCCCAGGCGCGCGCGCGCTGCGCGCCCTGCGCATCTATCGCTTCAATCCGGACAGCGGCGCAAATCCGCGCATGGATACCTTCCAGCTCGACGCGAGCGGCTGCGGTCCGATGGTGCTCGATGCGCTGATCCTGATCAAAGCCACGGTGGATTCCACACTCACGTTCCGCCGCTCCTGTCGCGAAGGCATCTGCGGCTCGTGCGCCATGAACATCAACGGCGTCAACTGCCTCGCCTGCACCACTGCCACGCGGGACCTGCCGGCCGAGATCCGCATCTACCCGCTGCCGCATCTGCCGGTGGTGAAGGACCTGGTTCCGGACCTCACCAACTTCTACGCGCAGTATGCGTCCGTGAAGCCCTGGCTGCAGACGCGCACGCCCGTGCCTGCGGATCGGGAGCGGCTGCAATCCAAAGAGGAGCAGGAGCGGATCGACCGCCCGGCGGCGTGCATCCTGTGCGCGTGCTGCTCGACGGCCTGCCCGAGCTACTGGTGGAACAGCGAGCGCTTCCTGGGTCCGGCGGCGCTGCTCGCCGCCTATCGCTGGATCATCGACAGCCGCGACGAGGCGACCGGCGAGCGGCTGGATGAGCTCGAGGACCCCTTCCGGCTGTACCGCTGCCACACCATCATGAACTGCACCGACGTGTGCCCGAAGGACCTGAACCCCGCCCGGGCGATCGCCGAGATCAAGAAGATGCTGGTCGAGCGGCACAGCTGATGCGTGTAGCCCCGAGCCACCCCAAGCCAGCCCCCGCCGCGGCGCTGGACGCGCAGGCACGGCGCCTGCTGTGGCGCTGCCGCCGGGGAATGAAGGAGCTCGATGTGATGCTCGAGCGTTTTGCGCCTGAGGCTCTGGCGCACGCCTCGCCGCAGGAGCTCGGGGCGCTCGAAGAGCTGCTGGCGCTCCCAGACCCCCTGCTGGCGGGGTACCTGCTGGGTGAAAACACGCCGCCGGAGCCCCGATTGGCGCGCCTGGCGGGGAAGATTCGGACTTATGTCGCAATGCAAGGCGGGTCGGCGCTATTCTCGACGGATGCTGAACTTTCAGGTGAGGTCACAGTCTACTCAGCGCACGGCACCGCGGCCCTCTGAGCGGCAGTAGAGGGGGCGCGCGATGAGCGCCGATGCAAGTGATCTGAGCCTGGTACGCCGCGTGCAACGCGGGGACAAGGGGGCATTCGATGCGCTGGTGCTCAAGTACCAGCACAAACTCGTCAAGCTGGTCATGCGCTACGTGCGTAACCCGGCGGAAGCAGAGGATATCGCCCAGGAGGCCTTCATCAAGGCTTATCGAGCCCTGCCGCAGTTTCGCGGCGACAGCGCCTTCTACACCTGGCTGTATCGCATAGCTATCAACACCGCCAAGAACGCCGTGGTCTCCCGTGACCGTAGCCCCATCGAATATGACCTCGACCGCAGCAACGAAGAGTCTTATGACATGCAAGGCCGGATGAAGGATTCCGAGACCCCTGAGGGTCTCGTGTTGACGGAGGAGATCCGCTCCACCGTCAACGCAGCGATTGACGCCCTGCCCGAGGACCTGCGCACCGCCATCGTGTTGCGCGAGCTCGAAGGGCTTTCGTACGAGGAGATCGCCGCGGCCATGGCCTGCCCCGTGGGGACCGTGCGCTCGCGCATCTTCAGAGCGCGCGAGGCCATCGACCGCCGCCTGCGGGAGGTGTTCGAGGGTGGCCTGGGGCGCGCGGAGGAACTCGGATGAACGAGGAACTAGACAGCCAGTTATCGGCCATGTTCGACGACGAGCTGGCGCCTGAGCAATGCGAGCTGCTCGCCCGCCGCCTGTCGCGCGATGAGCAACTGAAGGCCCGCTGGGGTCGTTACGCAGTGATCGGGGCGGCGATCCGCTCCGAGCGTGGCGTGCGGCTCAACGCCCCGCTGGCCGGCCGCGTGAGTGCTGTCCTGCTGGCCGAGCCGGCGCTTGCCACGGCGCCCGGCGCACGCCCGACCGCTGTGCGCTGGTGGCAGCCACTCGCCGGGGCCGCGGTCGCCGCGGGTGTCGCCGTGGCCTCAGTTCTGTGGTTGCGCGCCCAGGACCCGCTGGCAGGAGCGCCCCTGAGCGCGCACCTGACTGCCGCGACGGTGAGCGTGCCGAGCGCACCGGTGGTCCCGGCCGCTGCGGCGGGCGCCGCGCAGAGCTATGTCGTGCCGCGTACGCCTGCGGTGCGCGCCATGGTGCCGAGCACCGAGCTCGCCAATTACGTCGTGGCGCACAGCGTGTTTTCCTCACCCGTCGCGCGCCGCAATCTGCTATCGGCCTTCATGACCAGCGAATCGGGCACCGCCGCCGAGGAACCGCCGGACGAGCCCGTAGTCCATGCCCAGTAGCGAGCGCTTAGTCGCCCTGACGTTCGCTTGGGCGGTCGCCGGGGCCGCACTGGCCCAGGAGGCCTCGCCCGATCGTGCGCCGGCGCCGGCGCAGAAGACATCGCTCGAATCGGCGCCAGCGCAGAAGACATCACTCGAATCGGCGCCAGCGCATTGGCTCGAGCGCATGAACCGGGCGCTCACGACGCGCAACTACGACGGTACCTTCTCGCACTGGCACGGCGGTCACGTGGAGATGCTGCGCATCATCCACCGCGTGCAGGATGGCACGGTTTCGGAGCGGCTGGCGTCGCTCGATGGCTCGGGGCGGGAGTTCATCCGCAGCGGTGCGAGTCTGACCTGCTACCTGCCGGACAAACGCACGGTGCTGGTCGAACAGCGACCGCCGGAGGAGTCGCTGGTGGGCTTTCCCGCTGTCAATGATCAGACCGCGAGCTTCTACGACATCCGCGAAGTCACCCGCACGCGCCTGAACCGCCGCGACACTCACGTGATCACGGTCTCGCCCAGGGATGAGTATCGCTACGGCTACCGGCTGTGGATCGACGATTCCACCGCCATGCCGCTCAAGACCCAGCTGTGCGACAGGCGTGGGCACGTCATCGAGCAGATCGTGTTCGCGAGCCTCACGCTCCCCGCGCATATCTCCGACTCCGCGTTCAAGCCCGAAGTCTCGACCGCCGGCTTCCAGTGGCTGCGCAACGAATCGGCGCCACCGGCGCCCACGGCGGCGACGCTGGCCTGGAATGCGATGCGCCTGCCGCCGGGCTTCCGCATGACGGCACGCGCGGCCCAGACTCTGCCCGGCTCGGCCGACCCGGTGGACCATCTGGTGTTTACCGACGGGCTTGCTTCGGTCTCGGTGTTCGTCGAAGCGCAGCGGAGCGCGCAGGCCGATCAGCCCGCGGTGCCCGAATCCGCCGCGGTGGGCTCGTCGTCGGCCTTCTCGACCGTGATCGACGGCCACAAGATCACGGCGGTGGGCGAGGTTCCGCCGGACACAGTACGATTCATCGCCAGCCAGCTCAAGGCCGAAGAACTGCCCGCGGTCAGCTCACGGCGGCACTGACGCCATGACGGCGCAGCGCCTGACGCTCGTGCGGCGCCACGACTGCGCCCTGTGCGAGGAGATGTTGGCGCAGCTGCAAGCCCTCGGCAGGACTGTCGCGCTTCCCCCGCTGGAGCTGCTCGACGTCGATTCGGACCCGCAGCTTCGCCGCCGCCACGGGCTCGACGTCCCGGTGCTGTTACTCGATGGTGCAGTGGTCTGTCGTCACCGCCTCGATCGGGGCGAGCTCGAGCGGCTGCTGCGTCCGGGCCGAGACGCGCGCCCCTGAGCGCAGCGCGCTACTCAAGGGGCCAAACTTCCCTATAATCCGCCGGCCGCAAGGCTTAAGGCGCGGCAGCACGCGGCGGCATCTTGCGGATTCATGCGGCACATACGTAACTTTTCCATCATCGCGCACGTAGACCACGGCAAATCGACCCTCGCCGACCGGTTCATCCAGTTGTGCGGCGGCCTGGCCGACCGCGAAATGCAGGCGCAGGTGCTCGACTCCATGGCGCTGGAGCGCGAACGCGGGATCACGATCAAGGCGCAGAGCGTCACGCTCTACTACACCGCGCGTGACGGGGAGCGCTATCAACTGAACATGATCGACACGCCGGGGCACGTGGATTTTTCCTACGAGGTGTCGCGCTCGCTGGCCGCCTGCGACGGGGCGCTGCTGGTGGTGGACGCGTCCCAGGGTGTCGAGGCGCAGAGTGTCGCCAACTGCTACACCGCCACCGAGCAGGGGCTGGAGGTGCTGCCGGTCATCAACAAGATCGACCTGCCCTCGGCGGATGCCGACCGTGTGGCGCGCGAGATCGAGGAGATCATCGGCATCCAGGCCACCGACGCCGCGCGGGTGAGCGCCAAGACCGGCGAGGGGGTGCCGGAGCTCCTGGAGACTCTCATCCGGCGCATTCCCGCGCCGCGCGGCTCGGAGGATGCGCCGCTGCAGGCGTTGATCATCGATTCGTGGTTCGACAACTACGTCGGCGTCGTGTCGCTGGTGCGGGTGATGAATGGCAGCCTGAAGAGCGGCGACCGGATCCGCGTGGTATCCACGGGCCGCAGCCACCTCGTCGACCGGCTCGGGCGCTTCACACCCAAGCCGGTGGTGGAACACGAGCTGGCCGCCGGGGATGTGGGCTTCGTGGTCGCGGGCATCAAGGAGATCGACGGCGCGCCTGTCGGCGACACCATCACGCTGGAGCACCGGCCGGCGGCGGCGCCGCTCCCCGGATTCAAGCAGATCAAGCCGCGGGTGTTTGCCGGGCTTTTTCCGATCAACTCGGAGGATTACGAGAAATTCCGTGACGCGCTCGCCAAGCTGCGCCTCAACGATTCGGCCCTGCACTACGAGCCGGAGGTGTCGGGGGCCCTCGGCTTCGGCTTTCGCTGCGGATTTCTGGGACTGCTGCACATGGATATCGTGCAGGAGCGTCTGGAGCGCGAGTACGAGCTGACGCTCGTGACCAGCGCGCCCACGGTGATCTACGAGGTGGCGCGCCGCGACTCAGGTGTCGTGTACGTCGATAACCCGGCGAAGCTCCCCCCGGTCAACGAGGTCGAGGAGATCCGTGAGCCGATCATCGTGGCGAACATCCTGGTGCCGCCGGATCACGTGGGCGCGGTGCTGAAGCTGTGCAACGACAAGCGCGGCACGCAGAACAAGATGCAGTACCTCGGGACCCAGGTGGCGCTGCAGTACCAGCTGCCGCTCGGGGAGGTGGTGCTGGATTTCTTCGATCGCCTGAAGTCGGCGAGCCGCGGCTACGCCTCCTTCGACTACGAGTTCAGCCATTTCGAAGCCGCGCCGCTGGTGAAACTCGACATCCTCATCAACGGCGAGAAGGTGGATGCGCTGTCGGTTATCGTGCACCGCGACAGCGCCTACCAGCGCGGCCGCGAACTGGTGGACAAGATGCACGAGCTCATCCCGCGGCAGATGTTCGAAGTCGCGGTGCAGGCCGCGATCGGCAGCGCGGTCATCGCCCGTGCCACCGTCAAGGCGCTGCGCAAGAACGTGCTGGCGAAATGCTATGGCGGTGACGTGACGCGCAAACGCAAGCTGCTCGAGAAACAGAAAGAAGGCAAGAAACGCATGAAGCAGCTTGGACATGTCGAGATTCCGCAGGAAGCGTTCCTGGCGGTTCTGCAGGTAGGCCGCAAGCACTAGCGCACTTGAACGAAGGGTTCCCATGTTACAGACGCTGATGCCGCTCATCGTTCTTCTGTCCTGGCTGGCGCTGCCGGTGACGCTGCTATGTATCGTCGATGACTGGGTGCTGCGCCCACGGCGCGTGATCGCCTCCGGCCTGCAGAGCGTGCGCGACGGGGCGCTGATGAGAGTGCTGTACGGCGCGTTGCCGGTGCTGATCGCCTGTGCGGTGCTGCGGCTGCTGCTCGCCGAGCGGCTGGACTTCAGCGCGGTGCTGCTGGCGATCACGGTGCTCACGGGCCTGGTGTGGGGCCTGGACGCCGCCCTGCTGGCTCCGCGGCGCACGGCCGCCGCGCGCGCCGCCGGCCGGGACCCGATGTTGACGCCCGAGCCGGGGACCGTCGACTACGCGCGCAGCTTCTTTCCGGTCGCGCTGGTGGTGCTGCTGCTGCGCTCGTTCGTGTTCGAACCGTTCCGCATTCCCTCCGATTCCATGATGCCGACGCTCCTCGACGGCGACTTCATCATCGTCAACAAGTACGCCTACGGGCTGCGCCTGCCGGTGATCAATCGCAAGATCCTCGAGGTCGGCGAGCCGCGGCGCGGCGACGTGGTGGTGTTCCGCTGGCCGGTGGACCCTTCGACCAACTTCATCAAGCGCCTGGTCGGGCTGCCGGGCGATCACGTCGAAGTGCGCGACAACCGCATCAGCATCAACGGCAAGCCGGTGGACTTCAGCCTCGAGAAGGACCGCTACACCGACGGCTGTTATATGAACCTGGCGAGCGCCACGGAACGTCTCGGCAGCCATGAGCACCAGGCCATATTCTGTCCGGTGGCGCTGGATCGTCAGCCGGTGCTGCCGGCGTGCAACCGCAGCGGCGTGCGCGGCTACGTCTGCGGGGACGAGGACGCGCCCGGAGGCAGCCGCATGGATCCGTTTGTCGGCGACGTGCCGCCGGGGCATTATCTGATGATGGGCGACAACCGCGACAACAGCGACGACGGGCGCCGCTGGGGCTATGTGCCCGAGGAGAACCTGGTCGGCAGGGCGACGCGGATCTGGTTCAACTGGGATCTGCGCCGCTCCGGCGGTCCCATGTGGAGCCGCATCGGTTCCGCCATTCCGTGACCGGCGCGGGCGTACGCTGCGCTCCGCAGGCAGCAGTTGGGGGTTAGCGATGCGTAACAGGCAGCAGGGTATCACCGCAATCGGCTGGCTGGTTCTGCTCACGCCGTTTGCGATCGTCCTCTACGCCGGCATCCGCCTGGCGCCGCTCTATCTGAACTACATGAAGGTGGTGCGGGCGATGGAGGTGGCGGCGAGCAGCGCCAAGGGTGGCGCCGGCGATCAGGTGGCGATCCGTACCGCGATCGACAGGCATTTCGAGATCGACATGGTCGACTATCCCACCACCAAGGACATCCAGATCAGGCGCGAGGGAACGGCGTGGGTGATCGAGGCCAAGTACGACGATGAGGCGCCGCTGCTCGGAAGCGTATCGCTGCACGTGACTTTCGACAAGGTCGTGCGCGCCAGTGCCGGCGGCGGTGACTAGCGGCGCCACCCCATCTTTTCAGTGCATGCCGATCGGCGGGACATGAGCAGTGTTGACTGGCCGGGGCGCTGGCTGCAGGACCGCCTGGGTTACGAGCCGCACGACCTGGCGCTGTTTCGCGCGGCCCTGACCCACCGCAGCGCCTCGGGACCCAACAACGAGCGGCTCGAGTTTCTCGGTGACGCCGTCCTCAATCTGGTCATCGCACAGCATCTGTATGCGGCCTTCCCGCAGGCAGCGGAAGGGGACCTGAGCCGCCTGCGCGCCAAGCTGGTGAGCCGCGAGCCGCTCGCCGAGGTGGCACTCACGCTGGGCCTGGGTGCGACCCTGCAACTCGGCTCCGGCGAGCTCAAGAGCGGGGGCTTTCGCCGCCAGTCGATCCTCGCCGACGCACTGGAAGCGGTCTGCGGCGCGCTGTTTCTCGATGGCGGACTCCCCGCCGTGGAGCCGGTGATCGCGCGGCTGTTCGCGCCGCGCATCGCAGCGCTGCCTGAGCCGGAGGCTCTCAAGGACGCCAAGACACGCTTGCAGGAGTACCTGCAGTCGCGCAATCTTGCGCTGCCGCTCTACGCCGTCCTCAACATCGAAGGCGAGGACCACGCGCAGACCTTCGAGGTGAGCTGCGAGGTACCCGGCCTCGGGCAGCGCGTGCAGGGGCGCGGCTCCAGCCGCCGCCGCGCGGAGCAGGAGGCGGCCGAGCGCATGCTCACCCAGATCGAGACCGCACCGGACAGGCACCCTTGACCGCCGACCCATCGTCGCAATTCCGCTGCGGATACGCTGCACTGGTGGGACGGCCGAACGTCGGCAAGTCGACGCTTCTCAATGCGCTCGTCGGGCACAAGCTGAGCATCGTCACGCCGCGTCCGCAGACCACGCGCCACCGCATTCTGGGCGTGCTCACTTTACCCCAGGCGCAGATCGCGTTCGTGGACACGCCCGGCCTGCATGCCCACGCGAGCCGCGCACTCAACAAGGCGATGAACCGCACCGCGAGCGCCGCACTCGAGGCCGCGGATGTCGCGGTGCTGGTGGTGGAAGCGTCGAAGTGGCTGCCGGACGATGAGCTGACGCTCAAGCGCATCGTCCAGGCGCGCCACCCGGTGATTGTGGCCGTCAACAAGATCGATCGCGTGCGTCCGCGCGAACGGCTGCTGCCGTATCTGGGCGAGCTCGCCGCGCGGCACACATTTCTCGCCCTCGTGCCGGTCTCGGCGCTCAAGGCCGACAACATCGGGGCTCTGCGGGATGCCATTGCGGTGCACCTGCCGCTGTCTCCGGCACTGTTCCCGGATGGCGAGCTGACGGACCGCGGTCTGCCTTTCCGGATTGCGGAAATGATCCGCGAGAAGCTGACGCTCGAACTGAATCAGGAGGTGCCCTACGGCATCGCCGTGGAGGTCGAGCGCCTGACGGTAGAAGAACATCAGCTTATGGTTGACGCAGCGATATGGGTCGATCGCGAGGGCCAGAAGCCGATCGTGATCGGCGCCCGCGGTGAGCGGCTGAAGCGCGTGGGTCGCTCGGCGCGGCTGGCGCTGAACGAGATTCTCGAGCAGCGCCTGCACCTGAACCTGTGGGTCAAGGTGCGGGAGAACTGGGCGGACAACGCCCGCGCGCTGCGCGAGCTGGGACTGGAATGACCCGCAGCACTCGCCGCGTCGAGCTCACTCCCGGGTACCTGCTGCACCACCGGCCGTGGCGTGATACCAGCCGCATCCTCGAGGTGCTCACGCGCGAGCACGGGCGCCTGACGCTGTTCGCGCGCGGGGTGCGCGGGCCGAGCGCGAAACTCGCGCCCGTGCTGCAGCCCTTCCAGCTGCTGCTGTTGTCATGGAGCGGGCGGGGCGAGGCGCCGCAGCTCACCGGCGCGGAGCGCGCCCAGCACGATCCCGCGCTGCCGCGCGAGTGTCTGCTGGCCGCGTTCTACCTGAACGAGCTGCTGATCAGGCTCACGACGCGCCACGATCCGCTGCCGCAATTGTTCGATCACTATCACGGCACGCTGGCGCGCCTGCGCGCCGGGGCGCCACTCGAGCCGGCGCTGCGCATTTTCGAGAAGCGGCTGCTGGAGGTACTCGGCTACGGCCTGGATCTGGCCGCCGAGGCACACTCCGGCAAGCGCATCGAGCCGCAGGGGTACTATCATTTCCGTGCCGGGCAGGGGCTGGTTGCGGCGGCTGCGGACCGCGCCGGCGCGCTCGCCGGGCGCTCGCTCCTGAGCCTGGCACGTGAGAGCCTGAGCAGCGCGCGGGCGCTCGGGGATGCGCGGCGGGTGTTGCAGGCGGCGCTCGGCGAGTGCCTCGAGGGCCGCCCGCTCGCCACCCGCGCCGTGGCAAAGTCGATAGCGCGAAAGGCGGCGCGATGACGGGCGGCGGTATTTCACTGGGGGTCAACATTGATCACGTGGCGACGCTGCGCCAGGCGCGTCGCGGCCGCCATCCCGATCCGGTGCACGCGGCGCTCACCGCCGAGATCGCAGGCGCCGACAGCATCACGCTGCACTTGCGCGAGGACCGCCGCCACATCCAGGATCATGACGTGCGCGCGCTGCGCGGGCTGCTGCACACGCGCATGAATCTCGAGCTGGCAGTGACCGAGGAGATGCTCGTCATCGCCGCCGAGGTGCGCCCGGCGGACTGTTGCTTCGTGCCCGAACGGCGCCAGGAGATCACCACCGAAGGGGGGCTGGACGTCAGCGCCCAGGCCGCACGCGTGCGCGATGCCACTACCCGCCTGCGCCAGGCGGGGGTGCGCGTGGCGCTGTTCATCGATCCCGACCCCGGGCAGGTCGAAGCGGCCGCGCACGTCGGCGCCCCGGTCATCGAGCTGCACACCGGCGCGTACGCGGCCGCCTCCGGCGCGAGTGCGGCGACCGAGCTCGAGCGGTTGCGCGCCGCCGCGCGCCTGGGGTCAAGCCTCGGGCTCGAGGTCCATGCCGGCCACGGCCTGAACTACCGCAACGTGCACCCCGTGGCCGCGCTGCGCGAGATCGTCGAGCTCAACATCGGCCACGCCCTGATAGCGCACGCCCTGTTCGTGGGCCTGTCCGCGGCGGTGCGTGACATGAAGGCGCTGATGGCGGCGGCGCGCGCATGATCTTCGGCATCGGCGTCGATGTGCTGGAGAGCGCGCGCATCGTGCGCACGCTCGAGCGCTTCGGCACACGCTTCATCGAGCATCTGCTCATGCCCGAGGAGCACGCGCAGCTCGGCCGCACGCAGCGCCGCGAGCGCTTTCTCGCCATGCGTTTCGCCGCCAAGGAGGCCATAGTCAAGGCCATGGGGACCGGCTTTGCGCACGGCATGTGGATCCGCGACGTGGGCGTGGTGCAGAACGCGTGGGGCAAGCCCGAGGTGATCTTCTCGGCGCGCGGCGAGCGTGTGCGCCGCGGCTTGGGTGTCGGGGAAGCGCACGTGACCCTCACCGACGAGGCGGGCCTGGTGGTGGCGGTGGCGGTGCTCATGAGAGCCTCGTAAATAGCCCGCGACTCATGAACACCCTGGTGTTCGATATCGAGACCGTGCCGGACGTCGCCCTCGGACGGCGGCTGTACGGCCTGGAGGGTCTCCCGGACGCTCAGGTGGCGAAGGCCATGTTTGCACTGCGCCGCCAGGACACGGGCGGGGATTTTCTGTCCCTGGAGCAGCACCGCGTGGTGGCGATCTCGTGTGCGCTGCGTACGCCTGAGGGTCTGCGGCTGTGGAGTCTCGGCGACTGTGCGACCCCCGAGGGCGAACTGGTGCAGCGCTTCTTCGACGGCGTCGAGAAGTTCTCGCCCGATCTGGTGTCCTGGAACGGCTCGGCGTTCGATCTGCCGGTGCTGACCTATCGCGCGCTGCTCGCCGGGGCTCAGGCGCCGCGCTTCTGGGAGACCGGAGCGGAGGACCCCGCGTTCCGCTACAACAACTACCTCAGCCGCTACCACTGGCGGCACACTGATCTCATGGACGTGCTGTCGGGCTTCCAGAGCCGCGGCCGGGTGTCGCTCGCCACCATGGCGTGTCTGCTCGGGCTGCCGGGCAAGCTCGGCTTCGAGGGTAGCCAGGTATGGGAGGCCTGGCAGAGCGGCAACCTCGCGGGCATCCGCCGCTACTGCGAGACCGATGTGCTCAACACCTGGCTCATTTACCTGCGCTTCGCGCAGCTGCGTGGCCAGCTCACACGCCTGCAGCACGCCGAGGAGCTCGAGCGCGTGAAGACGCTGTTGCGGGACGCGCAGGAACCGCACCTGAGCGAGTTCCTGCGCGCCTGGGAGGCGGCTTGAGCGCCGCCGCCATCGAGACCGCGCTCGTCAGCGCGCTCACCCACGAGGGCGAGGGCGTGGTGCGCGGCGGCAAGACCGTGTTCGTCGCGGGCGCGCTGCCGGGGGAGCGCATCCGCCTGCGCCGTACGCGGCGCCACCGCCAGCACGATGACGGCGAGCTGCTCGAGGTGCTGGAACCGTCCGGGGCGCGGGTCGCGCCGCGCTGCGCCCACTTCGGCGTGTGCGGCGGCTGCGCCCTGCAGCACCTGGCGCCCGCGGCGCAGCGGGAGGCGAAACAGACCGAGCTCGCCGAAACCCTCGCGCGGGTGGCGCGCGTCCAGCCCGCCAGATGGCTGGCGCCGCTTGCCGGACCGGAGTGGGCCTACCGCCGCCGGGCGCGCCTGGGGGTGAAGTTCGTGCGCAAGAAAGGCTGCGTGGTGGTTGGGTTTCGCGAGCGCGCCGCGCCCTACGTGGCACAGCTGACGCGCTGCGAGGTGCTGGCAGCGCCCGTGGGGGAGCTGATCGCGCCGCTCGCGGCCATGCTGACCGAGCTCAGCATCCGCGAGCGGGTGCCACAGATCGAAGTGGCGGTCGCGGATCAGGCCAGCGCGCTCGTGCTGCGGGTGCTGAGCGCGCCCTCGGAAGCAGATACGGTGCGGTTGCGGCAGTTCGCCGCCGCCTACGGGGTACGGCTGTACCTGCAGCCCGCGGGCCTGGATTCCGTGGTGCCGCTGGATCCGCCGCTCGAGCCGCTGCGCTACACCCTGGCGCGCTCGGGAGTGGAGTTGGAATTCGCGCCGGTCGAGTTCATCCAGGTGAACGGCGCGGTCAACGAGGCCCTGGTGGAGCGCGCGGCAGACCTGCTGCAGCTCGATTGCACCTCGACGCTGCTCGATCTGTACTGCGGCCTGGGAAACTTCACCCTGGCACTCGCGCGCTCGGCCGGGCGCGCAGTGGGAGTGGAGGGCGACGGCGCGCTCATCGAGCGTGCCCGCGGCAACGCCCGTCGCAACGGCATCGCCAACGCCGAATTTCATCTCGCCAACCTCGCGACACCGCCCGACGCGGCGCTTGCGTGGATGCGCCAGAGCTTCACCCACGTGCTGCTCGACCCGCCGCGCACCGGGGCAGCGGCGGTGTTGGCGGCGCTGGCGGCGCTGGCGCCGCAGCGGGTGGTGTATATTTCCTGTCACCCGGGCAGTCTCGCGCGCGATCTTTCGGTACTGGTGCACGAGCACGGCTTCGTGCTGCAGGCGGCGGGTATAGTCGACATGTTTCCGCACACCACGCACGTTGAGTCGCTGGCGCTGCTGACCCCAGGCGGCCGGCGCCCCCGACGCACGGCGCCGCCGGCATGAGTCTCGGCCCCCTGATGATCGACCTCGCCGGCGGCACCGTCACGGTCGAGGACCGCGAGCTGCTGCGGCATCCGCTGGTGGGCGGCGTCATCCTTTTCACGCGCAACTACACCGACCCAGAGCAGCTCACCGCACTGGTCGGCGCGATTCATGCCGAGCGCACGCCGCCGCTCATCGTGGCCGTGGATCACGAGGGCGGGCGGGTGCAGCGCTTCCGCCAGGGATTCTCGCTGCTGCCGGCCGCGCGGCGTATCGGTCACGAATTTGACCTGAACGCGCGCGCCGGCGTGACGCTCGCGCGCGCCATGGGCTGGCTGATGGCGGCGGAGCTGCGCGCGCACGGGGTGGACATTTCCTTCGCGCCGTGCGTGGACCTCGATCATGGCGTGAGCTTCATCGGGGACCGCGCCTTCCATGCGCTGCCGGATGCCGTGGGCCAGCTGGCCGTAGCCTGGATGCACGGGATGCGCGATGCGGGCATGGCGGCCACCGCCAAGCACTTTCCAGGACACGGGGCTGTGGTGGCCGACTCCCACCTCACCCTGCCGGTCGACCGCCGCCCCCTCCCGGATCTCGCGCCCGACCTGGCTCCCTACCGGCGGCTGATGGCCAATGGCCTGCCGGCGGTGATGGCGGCCCACGTGCTGTTTCCGGCGGTGGATTCGGCCCCCGCGAGCCTCTCCAGCCGCTGGATTCGCGACGTGCTGCGCGGAGAGCTCAGGTTTCAGGGGGTAGTGTTTACCGATGATCTGTCCATGGGAGGGGCCGCCGCGGCCTACGGGGACGTCGTGACCCGGGCGCGGCAGGCACTGTCTGCAGGTTGCGACATGCTACCGGTCTGCAATAACCGTGCGAGCGTCATTGAGCTGCTCGAGCACCTGGATGCCGAACCGCAGCCGGCCTCGAGCCTGCGCCTGGTGCGCCTGCACGGACGTGCAGGCACCGTGCGTTCCGGGCTTGAGGCCTCGGCTGAATGGGCGCGCGCGCGCGAGTTGCTGGCGCGCGCCGCAGCCGCTCCCGCCCTGACGCTGGACGCCGGACGCGACACGTGAACAACAACTGGTCGGCGGAGGCCTGGCGCCGCGTGGTAGAGAACGCACCCGAAGGCATCGTGATCTGCGATGCCGCGGCCCGCGACTGCCCGGTGTTGTTCGTCAACTCCTCGTTCGCGGACATGTGCGGCTATCCGGCGGCGGCGCTGCTGGGCACCAACCTGCGCATCCTGCAGGGCACGGACCGCGACCAGGAGGCGCGCACACGCCTGCGCGAGGCACTGGACAAGGGCGAGCCGGCGCGCGTGCTGGTGCGCAACTATCGTCCCGACGGGTCGCTGTTCTGGAACGAGATGGTGGTGCAGCCGGTGCGCAGCCCCGCCGGCCAGCTCACTCATTTCATCGGCTACCACCGCGACGCCAGCGAGCGCCTCAAGGCCGCGGAGCGCACCCCTGACGGGCTGCCAACCTGGCTGCGGGAAGATCGCCTCACCGGCCTGCACTCACGCGCCTATTTCGAGGAGTTACTGCAGCGTGACTGGGTGCTCGCACAGCGCGACTCGCACGAGATCGGCCTCACCCTGTTCGACATCGACGATCTGGGCGCCTACAACGACAAGTTCGACCGCTCGGCGGGCGATGCCTGCATCCGGCGCGTCGCGCGCGTGGTTGGCGCCGCCTACCGGCGGCGCGGGGATCTCGTCGGCCGCTGGGAGGGCGGAACCTTCGCCGTGTTGACCCAGGGCGAGGCCGCGGACAAGGCCACCCAGTACGCCGAGGTGGTGTCGCGGCGCGTGCGCGAGCTGCTCATGCATCACCCCACCGCCGACGCCGGGCGCTACGTCACCGTGAGCGCCGGGATCGCGAGTCTCGTGCCGCCGCGCGCACTGCCGCTCGAGGGACTGCTGAAGGCCTGCCGGGCCGCCCTGAAGCGAGCCAAGGTGAACGGCAAGGATGGGATCGTGACCGCGGCGGCGGGGGATTTTCACTGACCCCTCAAGCCCTCGGACGCGGCGCAACCGCAGGCAGCCCCGGGGCAGCAAGGGCCCCGATCCGGCTAGCGGAGGCTTGTTTGCTGTAGAAATTAAGCGGTGGTAATATTGCCACCGAAAATGACCACCCAGGCCGTCAAGACCCGCCCGGCACCGCTCCCCGGCGTCATCCTGTCGCGCGCCACGGTGCGTGCGGCGCGCTTCCTGGATGTGGCGCAGGCGGACCTGGCGCAGGTCATCGGCGTGAGCGGAGCGACGTTATCGCGCATCGCCCACGACCGGAAGGCACTCGAGCCCGGCTCCAAGCCCTGGCAGCTCGCGGCGCTGTTCGTGCGGCTGTTCCGCTCCCTCGACGCCATCGTCGGCTCGGATGATGCCGCCGCGCGTGCCTGGCTGCGCAGCGATAACCATGCCCTGGGCGGGGTGCCCCTGGCGCTCATGCGCGAACCCGCGGGCCTGGTGCGCACGGTTGACTACCTGGACGCCGCCCGCGCTCGCATCTGAGGCGCGCCGGTACAGCCGCGAGCTGTGGCGCGTAGTCGAGGCGCAGCACACGGCCTCGACCATGCGGCTCGTCGACTCGCTCGAGGAGCAGACGAGCCTCGAGCTGGTGCTGGAGGAGAGCAAGCCGCCGCTGCCGCCGGCGGCGCGCAGGCTCCACTATCTTCTCGCCACACCGTTTCGCTACCGCCCGCATCTCAGCTCCCGCTTCCGCGCGGCGCTCGAGGCCGGAGTCTGGTACGGCGCCGAGGTGCTGCGCACGGCGTTGGCGGAGAAGAGCTACTGGCGGCTGCGCTTTCTGCTCGACTCTCCCGCAACGCCCGACCTGAAGCCCGTGCCGCACACGGCGTTTCGCGCCGCGGTGCGCACGGCGGCGGCCGTGGATCTGACGGTTGAGCCGTTGGTGCGCGACCGCCCCGTGTGGACGCACCGCGTGAGCTACCAGGGCACGCAGGCGTTCGCCGCCCTGGCGCGCCAGGCGCGCCTTCAGCTGATCCGCTACGAATCCGTGCGCGATCCCGAACACGCCGCGTGCGCGGCGGTGCTCGACCCCGCGGCGTTCGGCCGCGCCAAGCCCCATTCGCAGCACACCTGGTTCATCGCCGCCTCGCGCGCGCGGGTGCGTTGCGCGCAGGATGAGCGCGGCGGGGCGAGCTGGGAATTCACCCCCGAGCAGCTGCTGTAGAGGGTCGGCGCCGTCACTTGCGCCGCCCGCTAGCGCCCCGGGGCTCGCGCGCCCTGCGAAGGCGTCACCAGCGCGATCACTCCGAACGCCGGATGGTCGAAGTAGTTGCGCTCGTAGAAGTGCACACGGCGGCTCTGGTTGAGCGTGAAGGGCGTGTCGGGCGCGGCGGCGAGGCCCGGCGGCGCAGAGGGCATGGCGTAGGTCAGCGACATCCCCAGATGCAGGAACTGGCCGCGCTCGAGAAACACCGTGCCGGTGAGACCCTGGACATTGATGCCGAGGCGCTGCAGGGCAAAGCCGGCGCGCGTCCCCCAGGAGCTCGCCGTCTGCGACCAGGCCGCATGCGCCACCGGCACGTAACTGCCGCTCGCGCGCAGGCGGTTCTCCAGTTCCGTCAGCTGCCACACGGAAGCCGGCAGCATGGCGACGAAATGCCCCACCTGCGCTGAGCCGCTCGCGGATTCATCGCCGGCGACGATGCTGTGGGTGCCGGCGCCGGCCTCCGCGCTCCAGTTCTCGGCGCCACCGAGCGTGGCGGTGTCCTGAAATACGATGATCTCGATGTTGTACACGGGGCCGGCGGCGCCCACGGTCGCCGGCGGCTCCTGTGCCGCCGCCAGCGCGCCGGCCAGCAGCGCGCACGCGGTGAGGCCGAGCGTCAGCTGCAACGGCGCGAGGCGGGCGTCCATGCGCGGCATTCTAATGGAGCCGGGGCGGTTCGCCGAGGCGCCGCAGAAGATCCGCGGCAAACTCGAAGCGGGCATTCTCGGTGGGAAGTTGGCGCGACACACGCAGCTTCAGTGGTCCTTCGAGGCGGTACTCGCGCGCGCCGCTCTGAATCATGCGCACCACGGTGGCCGGATCGATGCGTGAGCGCTCCTCGAACAGCACCGAGCCGCCCTGCAGGCCCAGGTCGAGCCGGCGCACCCCCAGGGCGCGCGCCAGAAGTTTGAGTTTGGCGATGCGCAGCAGGCTTTGCGCCGCACCGGGCAGCGGGCCAAAACGATCGTGGATTTCCGCGCTGAGCTCATCGAGTGCCGCCTCGCTGTCAGCGGCGGCGATGCGCTTGTAGAGCGACAGGCGCATGTGCACGTCGCCGACGTAGACCTCAGGCAGGAACGCCGGCAGGCGCAGCTCGACTTCGGTGGCGGCGGCCAGCGGCTGGTCGAGCACCGGCTCGCGGCCGTCCTTGAGAGCCCGCACCGCGTGCTCGAGCATGTCCAGATACAGGGACAGCCCGATCTCGGTCACCTGGCCGCTTTGCTCCTCACCGAGCAACTCACCGGCACCGCGGATCTCGAGGTCATGGGTCGCGAGCACAAATCCCGCTCCCAGCTCCTCCATCGACTCGATCGCCTCGAGCCGCTTGACGGCATCGCGCGCCAGCGCCGGGCGCGGCGGCGCGATCAGATACGCGTAGGCGCGGTGGTGCGAGCGTCCGACGCGGCCGCGCAGCTGGTGCAGCTGCGCCAGCCCGAGTGTGTCGGCGCGATTGATCATGATGGTGTTGGCGGTGGGCACGTCGATGCCGCTCTCGATGATGGTGGTGCACACCAGCACGCTGAAGCGGCGGTGATAGAAATCGACCATCAACTGCTCGAGCTCGCGCTCGCGCATCTGCCCGTGGCCGATGCGCAGGCTCGCCTCCGGCACCAGCGCCTGTACCTCGGCGGCGATTTTCTCGATGGTGCGTACTTCGTTGTGCACGAAATAGATCTGTCCGCC
>DATKEZ010000117.1:0-1710 GCA_035511775.1 Steroidobacteraceae bacterium
AGACCGACAAGGTGGTGCTGGAAGTTCCCGCGCCGGCCAACGGCGTGGTGCGCGAGCTGCGTGTGCCGAGCGGCACGGTGGTGACCAGCGGGCAGGTTCTCGCGCTCATCGAGGAGGGCGCCGCGGCCGCCGCCGCGCCGAAGCCGGCCAGCACTGCGGGAGTGGCCGCGGCTGCCAAGCCCTCGCCGGCTGCCAAGCCCCCGCCGGCTGCCAAGCCCCCGCCGGCTGCCGACGGCGACGGCGGCAAGGATGCCGGCAAGTTGAGTCCCTCGGTGCGGCGGCTGGTCGAGGAGAACCACCTCGACCCGTCGGCGATCCCGGCCTCGGGACGTGACGGCAGGCTGACCAAGTCCGACGTGGTGGGTTTTATGGGCAAACAGCCGGTGCAAGCGCCGCCGGGGAGCGCGGGCGCAGCGGCGCCCGCTGCCGCCGCCCCGGCACCGGTGGCCCGTGCACCCACACTCAGGACGCCGGCTGCGGCCGGTGTGCGCGCCGAGCAGCGCGTCCCCATGACGCGCCTGCGTGCCCGCATTGCACAGCGCCTCATCGAGGCGCAATCGACCCAGGCGCTGCTGACCACGTTCAACGAGGTGGACCTGAGCGCCACGCAGGAACTGCGCGCGCGCTACAAGGAGCGCTTCGAGAAGGAGCACGGCGTGAAGCTGGGCTTCATGTCGTTCTTCTTGAAGGCCTCGATCGAGGCGCTGAAGAAGTTCCCGGTGGTGAACGCCTCCGTCGACGGCAGCGACATCATCTATCACGAGTACTACGACATCGGCGTCGCCGTCTCCACCGACCGCGGCTTGATCGTGCCGATCGTGCGCGACGCTGACGCCAAGAGCTTCGCGGTGATCGAGAAAGAGGTGGCCGACTACGCCCGCAAGGCGCGCGAGGGCTCACTCACCATCGAGGATCTCACCGGCGGCACGTTCACGATCACCAACGGCGGCGTGTTCGGCTCACTCATGTCGACGCCGATCGTCAACGCGCCGCAGAGCGCGATCCTCGGCATGCACAAGATCCAGGAGCGGCCGATGGTGGTCGGCGGGCAGATCGCCGCGCGGCCGATGATGTATCTGGCGGTGACCTACGATCACCGTATCATCGACGGCCGCGAAGCGGTGCAGTTCCTGGTCGCCATCAAGGAAGCACTGGAAGATCCGGGACGGATGCTGCTGGGGATCTGATGCAAACCGATGCCTTCGACGTGGTGGTCATTGGCGGCGGCCCGGCGGGCTATCCGGCCGCGATCCGTGCCGCGCAGAACAAGCTCAGCGTCGCCTGTATAGATGAATGGAAGAATCGCGACGGCAGCGCCGCTTTCGGCGGCACCTGCCTGAACGCGGGCTGCATCCCGTCCAAGGCGCTGCTGGAGTCCACCGAGCTCTACCATCGCGTGCACGAGGAGTTCGCCGTGCACGGCATCAAGGTGTCGGGCGCGACGCTCGATCTGGCGCAGATGCAGAAACGCAAGGGCGGCATCGTGCGCGGCATGACCCAGGGGATCCTCACGCTGTTCAAGGCTGCCGGCGTCACCCCGCTGCAGGGGCACGGCAGGCTCCTCGCCGGACGCCGGATCGAATTCACCGCACATGACGGCAGCCGCCGCGAACTCTCCGCCCGGCACGTGGTGCTCGCTTCGGGGTCCACTCCGATCGAGTTGCGCTCCGCGCCGTTCGCGGCGCCGCACATCGTGGATTCCTGGGGGGC
>DATKEZ010000118.1:0-4428 GCA_035511775.1 Steroidobacteraceae bacterium
ACCGCCCGCAAACACGCCCGCGTGTGGCACAGTGCCGCTGATATAACTGTCGCGATCAGAAGACAAGAGCGTGTTTGCAGTTGCATTCCCGTTGTAAATTTGATGCAGTTGCGCGCTGCGAACGACGGCGGAACTTGCTCACCGGAGTCGCTTCGGTTACCGGACCTCCCGAATTCAACAACCCAAAGGGGACGTTTATGAAGTGCGCGAGCATTGTGAAAGCGGCCGCTGCCGTGGCCGTGGCGGTTGGACTGGCGGCTTGTACGGATATCAAGCCCCTCCAGGCGGAAGTGGCGGATCTGAAGGCTCAACTGGCCAAGGTGCAAGGCGACGCGTCGGCCGCCAAGAGCTCCGCTGATCAGGCGAACAGCGCGGCCCAATCGGCCAATCAGGCGGCCAGTGGCGCGCAGAGCACGGCCAACCAGGCGGTGGCGGCGGCCCATGCCAGCCAGTCGTGCTGCGACGCGACCAATGAGAAAATCGACCGGATGTTCAAGCGGTCGGTTTCCAAGTAAGCGACGAGCCCCGACAATCCGTAACGCCGCGCGGTGAGCGCGGCGTTTTTTTTGGCGGCAGCGCTCAGTAGCGCACCAGCGCCGAACCCCAGGTAAAGCCGCCGCCGAAGGCCTCCAGCAGCAGCAGGTCGCCGCGCTTGATGCGCCCATCGCGCACCGCGACGTCCAGCGCCAGCGGCACCGACGCCGCGGAAGTGTTGCCGTGATCCTGCACGGTGACGATCACCCGTTCCATGGGCATGTCGAGCTTGCGCGCGGTGGCCTGGATGATGCGGATGTTGGCCTGGTGGGGCACCAGCCAGTCGACCGCGCTGCGCTCGAGCCCGTTGGCCGCCAGCGCCTCGTCAACCGCGCTGCCGAGCTTGGTGACGGCGACCTTGAAGACCTCGTTACCCGCCATGATGATCGCGAGCCGCTCGGCGAACCCCCGCGACACACCGCTGCCGCAATACAACAGGTCCTTGTATTGACCGTCCGAGTGCAGGTGGGTTGAGAGCACTCCGGGCGCATCGCTCGGCTCGAGCACCACCGCGCCCGCGCCATCGGCGAACAACACCGCGGTGGAGCGGTCGCTCCAGTCAGTGATGCGCGACAGGGTCTCCGCACCGATCACCAGCGCGCGCCGCGCCTCACCGCAGCGTACGTACTTGTCGGCGATCGACAGCGCGTACATGAACCCGGCACAGGCGGTCTCGAGGCTGAAGGCCGGCACGCCGCGACAGCCCAGGCGCTGCTGCAGCAGCGTGCCGCAGTTGGGAAACACCAGATCCGGCGTGGTGGTGCCGAAGGCGATGAAGTCCACCTCACCCGGTGCGACCCCGGCCGCATCCAGGGCGCGGCGCGCGGCCTTTTCCGCCAGATCGACCGTCGTCTCGCCGTCGGCGGCGACGTGGCGGCGCTCGATGCCGGTGCGGCTGCGGATCCACTCATCGGTGGTATCGACCATCTTCTCCAGATCGAAGTTGGTGATCACCTTCTCGGGCAGATGCGAGCCAGTGCCCGCGATACGCGAGTGAATCAATTAGCCGCCCCTTGCGCCAGTGCGTGCGCGATGTGCGCCGTGAGTCCCTGCCGTGCCGCGTGCGCGGCCGTGCCGATCGCGCGCGCGAACGCAACACCGTCGGCTCGACCGTGGCTTTTTACCACGATCCCGGCAAGCCCCACCATGCACGCGCCGTTGTAGCGGCGTGGGTCGAGTCCGGCCGCCGCACGGCGCAGCACTGGGCCTGCGATGAGGCCGGCGAGGCGGTCGAGGAGCGAGGACTGAAACTCCTGGCGCATGCGATCGGCGATCAGGCCGGCAACTCCCTCCATGGTCTTCAAGGCAACGTTGCCCGTGAAGCCGTCGGTCACGACGACGTCGACCGTACCCGAGAAGATGTCATCGCCTTCCACGAAGCCCACGTAGTTCAGCCCGCTGTGCGCGAGCAGCGCGTGCGCCGCCTGCACCACCTCGTGTCCCTTCATGTCCTCCTCGCCGATGTTGAGGAGCCCGATGCGTGGCGCCGCCAGGCCGTACACGTCGCGGGCGATGATGGCGCCCATGGCGGCGAACTGGCGCAACTGCTCGGGTGTCGCCTTGGTGTTGGCGCCCAGATCGAGCATGTGCGTGTGACCGTGCGCGGCGGGGATCGCTGAGATGATGGCCGCGCGCTCCACGCCGGGCAAGGTTCCCAGCACGAAGTGCGCGATCGCGGTGAGAGCTCCGGTGTTACCCGCGCTCACGCACGCGCAGGCGCGCCCGTCCTGCACCAGGTCGACCGCGACGCGCATCGAGGAGTCTTTCTTGCGACGGATCGCCTCGCGTGGCTTGTCTTCCATCGCCACCACCTGGGAGGCGGCCACGACAACGGCGCGCTCGCGAACCGAGGCCGGGAGTGATGTCAGGGCTGCGATAATCGACTGCGGCTCGCCGACCAGCTGTGCGCGCAGCTGTGGATCGTCGCTCAGGGCGCGCAGCGCACCGGCAACGCGCTCCCGCGGCTCATGGTCGCCGCTCATCACATCGATCGCGATCGGCAGCACGCAAGCCTTTGGGTCGGCGGCGGAACCTTGAGGGTCTATTCCTTGTCTTCGGTCGCCGCGGGCTTCTCGAGCACGCGCCGGCCCCGATAGAAACCATCCGGCGTGATCCGGTGGCGCAGGTGCGTCTCACCTGACTGCGGGTCGATCGACAGCGCCGGCTTGGCGAGGGCGTCGTGTGATCGGTGCATTCCGCGGCGCGAGGGCGTCTTGCGGCTCTTTTGAACGGCCATGTGTGTTAGCTCCTAAAGATTCAACAAACTAACGTTTCAACAGCTCGCCAAGGCGCGCAAACGGCTTGTGCGTCGCCTCGCCCACCGGCTCCTGCACCACGCCAGGGGCCGGCGCCGCCCGGCACTCCTCGCCCTCCCCGTGCAGAGGCACGATGGGCAGCGTCAGCAACATCTCTTCCGTGACGAGCTCGCCGATGCTGATGCGACCGCCCGGAGCGAGCACCGGTTCCAGATCCGCGGGCACCTGGCCGACATCCGCTTCGCGTGCGATCAGTCCCACCCGCACCACCGTATCGACGGGCACCTGCATCGGCCTCAGGCACCGCTGGCACTCGAGCGTGGCCACCCCGCTCAGCGCCAGCTGCGCGACGGCGACGCTCGCCTCGCGCTTGAAGTTGACGCGCCCGTGCACGCTGCCGGTCACGCTCGCACGCTGCGAGCGCAAGCCGGAAAGCTCGGCGAGCGGGACAGCAAAGTCGACGTCGGCTCCGCCGTCAGCCAGCCGGTCCACTTCGAGCGGCCTCGACCAGGGCGGCGACATGGGGCGCGTATAATAGGTACCGACTCTCCCCAAGTCAAAATCCGACTTGGGGCTAAGCCATTGTTTCCAGTGATCTTGCCACCGCTGATTCTCGCCTCGACCTCCCCTTACCGTCGCGAACTGCTGGCGCGGCTGCGCCTCGCGTTCGAAGCACTGCCGCCCGGGGTGCCCGAGGAGCGCATTGACGGGGAATCCCCGGCCGATCATGCACTGCGGCTCGCGCTCGCGAAGGCGCAGGCCGTTGCCGGCAGGCACCCGGGCGCCCTCGTGATCGGTGCCGACCAGGTGGCGGCGGAGGGTGAGCGGCTGCTCGGCAAACCCGGTGACGCAGGGCGCTGCCGCGCGCAGCTGGCTTCCTTGAGTGGCAAGACCGCGTGCTTCTACACCGCCTGTGCGGTGCTCGGAGCCGGCGCGGGTGTGCGCCGCGCCCACGTGGACACCACCACGGTGGTGTTTCGCTCACTGACCGCGGATGAGATCGAGCGCTACGTGGCGAGCGAGCAGCCGTACGACTGCGCCGGTGGCTTCAAGGCGGAGGCGTTGGGTATTGCGCTGCTCGAGTGCATCGAGAGCCAGGATCCGACCGCCCTCATCGGGCTGCCGCTCATCTGGCTCGCGGGGACGCTGCGCGGCGCCGGTTACCACCTGCCCTGAGCCCACCGCTCGCTTTGGTGTGCCGTGCTGCCAGCTCATCGAGCAGCGCGGCCAGCTGCGGCGGCAACGGTGAGTTGACGCTGAACTCCCCGCCCTGCGGCCACGCGAAGCTGACGCTGTGCGCGTGCAGGAACATGCGGCCGAGGCCGAGCGCACGCAGCTCGTCGTTGAACGCGGCATCGCCGTACTTTTCATCCCCAGCCACCGGGTGTCCGGCGTGCTGCGCGTGCACGCGGATCTGATGAGTGCGGCCCGTACGCAGCGTGACTTCCACCAGCGTCCCCGTCCTGCCGAAGAACTGCACCGGACGGAACTCACTCACCGAGGGTTTGCCGGAAGCACCCGCACGCACCGTGCGCTCGCCCCCGACCCGCGTATCGGTGCGCAGCGGAACATCGATACGCTTGGCGCCGAGCTCCCACCTGCCCCGCACGAGGGCGAGGTAGCGCTTCTCGAAACCGTC
>DATKEZ010000119.1:0-3458 GCA_035511775.1 Steroidobacteraceae bacterium
GTTGACTCCACGATGTCGCGCCGGCCGTCGTACCACCAGTCCTGCTTCAAGCCAAAGCGCGAGCCGGTACCGGGAATGAACTGCCACAGTCCCGAGGCGCGGGCGCGCGAGTAGGCGTACGGCTCAAACGCGCTCTCCACCACCGGCAGCAGCGCGAGCTCGAGCGGCATGCCGCGGCGCTCGAGCTCGGTGACGATCTGATAGAGGTACAGGTCCGCCCGCCCGAAGGCGCGCTGCAGATAATCCGGGTTCGAGGCGTACCAGCGCAGCTGCTGATCCACCGCACGCCGCTCATCCCCGTCCTCGAGCTTGAAGCCCGCGCGCATCCGATCGAACAGGTCTCCGTACTGCTCAGGCGCAAGTCCCGCAAGCTGCGTCGGTGCAGAATCGAGTGCGGGTGCAGGCGCGGCAGAAGCGGCCGGGGTCGTCTCGGGCAGCGCCGCTGCCGCCCCCGGCGCGACTGCAGAGGCGTCCGTGGCCACTGTCGCGGCCGCTGATGCGTCGGGCGTGATTGTCGAAGCGGCCGGCGCAGGCATTGAGGCGACTGGCGCACTTGTGGATGCTTCCGGCGCTGCGGTCGTCGTCGAGCCGAGGGGCGCGGCGGTCGAGGCGTTCGTCACCGCAGTTGAAGCGTCCGTCGCCGCGATTGGGGCGACGGGCGCAGGTGTTAAGGCGTCCCGCGCGGCGGTTGATGCCTCTGGCGCGACGGTCGGGGCGATCGGCTCAGGAGTTGAGCCGCCGGTCGCACCCGTCGAGGCGGCCGGTGCGGCCACCGCAGCGGGTATCGCATCGGGCGCGGTGGTGATCACCTGCGCTGGCGAGGACTCGCGCGGGCGAGGAGGGGCATGGGCGCACGCCGCCAGGGCGAGAAGAGCCAAGGTCAGGAGCCCAAGAGGCGTCCGTTTGAGGATTGCCGTCGCCAAGTTCCGTACCCTCTGTCGGCGTGCTACTTTTCCCGCGCCAGGGCACGGGTCCATCCATGACACTACTGGCTCACGCGCATTTTTACCGGTAAGTTCATACTATTTCCAGCACCCCAATCGTGCCAGTTCGCACTTCACACATCCCCGATCGTGATACGGCTCTCAGCGCCTGGTGGGAAACCCCGCTGGGCCGGGCGCTGCTGGCGGCGGAATCCGAGCTCCTCGCAGCGGCGCTGGAGGACGTTTTTGGCTGGGAATTGCTGCAGGTCGGCGCCTGGGGAACGGCGCGCGAGCTGCTCGCGGGCAGCCGCACGCGCCGGCAGAGCCTCATCGCAGCGCCGGGTTTCGCCCGCGCGGCCGACATAATCGCGAGACCCTCACAGTTGCCGCTAATTGGCGACAGTATTGATGCGGCGCTCCTGCCGCATACGCTCGAGTTCGCTCCCGATCCGTACGCCATTCTACGTGAGGTGGATCGCGTGCTCGGAGGCGAGGGGCAATTGCTAGTGCTCGGATTTCAGCCCTGGAGCCTGTGGGGCATGCGCGCGCGCTGGAGCCGCACGGGTTTCCCGCCGGGCATGCGGCGCGTGCTGTCCGAGCGGCGGCTGCGCGAGTGGCTGGTGCTGCTCGGCTTCGAGGTCATCGCGACGCAGCACTACCTGTACCTGGGCCCGTGGAGCCGCGGCCTCGCGAGCGGGGAGGGGACCGGAAGAATGCTGCGCCGCGGGCTCACCTACCCGCTGCCCGCGGGCGCGTACCTGCTGCGGGCGCGCAAGCGCGTGTACACCCTGACGCCGATTCGTCTGCGGTTCCGCGAGAAGCCCGCCGTGATCGGCGGCCTGGTCAAGCCCACGACCCGCTCACGGGCGTGATCGAGATCTATACCGACGGCGCCTGCCGCGGCAATCCCGGGCCAGGCGGGTGGGCGGCCCTGTTGCAGACGGGTGAGCGCGAGAAAGAGCTCCACGGCGCGGAAGCCCTCACCACCAACAACCGCATGGAACTGACCGCGGTCATTCGCGCACTCGAAGCGCTCAAGCGCCCGGTGCGGGCGCGCGTGTACACCGATTCGGAATACGTGCGCCGCGGTATCACCGAGTGGCTGACCGCATGGAAGGCGCGCGGCTGGCGCACCGCCGCTCGCAAGCCGGTGAAGAACCAGGACCTGTGGGAGCAGCTCGATGAACTCGCCGCCCGTCACGAGATCGAGTGGCACTGGGTGCCTGGGCACGCGGGCGTCCCCGGCAACGAGCGGGTCGATCGGCTCGCGAACGAGGCAATCGATGCCTTGCGACCGCGATCGTTACGGTAAACTCGCCCCGCCATGAGACAGGTCGTCCTTGACACCGAGACCACGGGACTCGAGCCCGAGCTCAATCACCGTGTGATAGAGATCGGCTGCGTGGAACTGGTGAACCGGCGGGCCACGGGGCGCACCTTTCACCGCTACCTCAATCCCGAGCGTGACATCGACGACGGCGCGCTCGCGGTGCATGGCATTTCGCGCACCGACCTGGACGGGCAGCCGCGCTTTGCGGACATCGCCGAGGAGCTGCTCGCGTTCCTCGCCGGCGCGGAGCTCGTGATCCATAACGCCGCATTCGACGTCGCGTTCCTCGATGCGGAGCTGGCGCGCCTGGCGGGCGAGCCGCGTCAGGTCGCATCCGTCTGCCAGGTGCTCGATACGCTCGCCCTGGCGCGTGACCTGCACCCCGGGCAGCGCAACAGCCTGGAGGCGCTGTGCAAGCGCTATGACGTCGATGACTCGGCGCGCGAGCTGCACGGGGCGCTGCTCGATGCGCGCATTCTCGCGGACGTGTACCTCGCGATGACGGGGGGGCAGAGCGCGCTGCCCCTCGCCGAGCTCGACGAGCCGCCACGCGCAGCCGACGGCACGCGCACCGTGAGGGTGCCGCTGCGCGCCGCGGTCCCGCTGCCGGTGTTGGCTGCGACCGCCGAAGAGTTGCAGGCCCACGAGGCCATGCTCGCGCTTATCACCCGGGTGAGTGGCGGGCGCTGTCTGTGGGCCGCGACCGAGGCGCGTGAGGCACCCGGCTCACGGCTGCCGCGCGCACCCGAACCGCAGCGCTCGAGCGCCTGAAACGGGCGAACGGGATGAAGGTCGACAAGCGCAAGCTGCGCATCGCGGTGGTGGGGCTGGGATATGTCGGCTTGCCACTCGCTGTGGAATTCGGCAAGCAATACGAGGCCACCGGCTTTGACGTGAACCCGAAGCGCGTGGCGCAGTTGCGCCGGGGGCGCGACCTGACGCTCGAGATCACGCCGGCGGAGCTCAAAGCGGCGCAGCGCCTGAGCTTCACCACAGACCTCGCCCGGCTCAAGCGCTGCCAGGTGTTCATCGTCACGGTGCCCACCCCGATCGATAATTACAAGCAGCCTGATCTCGGGCCGCTCATGCGCGCAAGCGAGAGCGTGGGGGCGGTGCTGCGCCGTGGCGCCGTGGTGATCTACGAGTCGACGGTCTATCCGGGTTGCACGGAAGAGGTGTGCGTGCCGATTCTCGAGCGCGTGTCG
>DATKEZ010000120.1:0-16397 GCA_035511775.1 Steroidobacteraceae bacterium
GCTCAAGGTGACCGGAGCCACGCGCATCAACTACGCGATCTTCGGCAACCAGGAGCCGGCGCTGCACGCGCACGTCATCCCGCGCTACGTCGATGAGCCGGAGGCGCTGCGCGGCGCGCAGCCCTGGGCCTACGACTGGTCAGCGGCGCCGCTGTTCGAGCGCGCTTCCTGCCAGGAGCTCGCCGAGAACCTGCTGCGCGAACTCACACGGATGGGCGTCACCAAGCCCATGCGCTTCAATCCCGGCGCGAACGCCGACGGCTGAAGCACTCGCTGCGCTCGCGACCCGCGCAACGCTCACTTCGCCGCTGGTTTTTCCGCAGGCGGCGTCGCAGGTTGTGCCGGCGACGGCGATGCGGGTTGTGCGGCGATCGGGGCCGCCTTGACGCTCAGCAGCTCGACTTCGAAGATCAGCAGCGAGCCGGGCGGAATGGGCGGCGCGGAGCGCAGGTCGTACGCGAGTTGCGGCGGAATGAACAGCTGGTACTTGGCACCCGGCTTCATGAGACCCAGCGCCTCGGTCCAGCCTGGGATCACGCGGTTGACCTGGAAGTTCGCCGGCTGTCCGCGCTTGTAGCTGCTGTCGAATTCGGTCCCGTTGATCAGCGTGCCCCGGTAGTTCACCGTGACCTCGTCGGTCGTCTTGGGCGCTGCGCCAGTGCCGGCGGTGAGCACTTTGTACTGCAGGCCGCTCGCGGTCGTGACGATGTCGGGTTTCTTGCCGTTCTCGGCCAGGAACTTGGCCGCCGCGCGGTGGTTGGATTCGCCCACGGAGTCCACCAGAGAGCGCAGGTTCTCGCGATCCTTGTCCGTCATCGAGACCTTGCCGGAGAGCGCATCGTGGACGCCCTGCGCGAGCTGCTGCGCATTGAGCAGCTCGGGTGAAATGCCGCTGGCGCGCAGCTGCTCGCCCATCGACACCCCGACACTGTAACTGGGGGAGCTGGTCTTGGCCTTTGCGGTCGCCTCGTTGGCGGCGCCGGCCTTGGCGGGCGCCTTCTTGGCCGGGGCGGCGGTTTGCGACGCGGGTGCAGCGCCCGCGGGCGGTTGCTGCGCAGCCACGAGCATCGAGCCCGCAACAAGCACCACCGCGGCGCTCAAAAGGAGGAATGTGCGGCCGCGGCGCGGCGCTGGCAGTGTCATGGGGTACCCTTTACAGGCATGCGGGCCGTGCACGGCACGGCTTGGGAACCGCAGCGGGTCGGGAGTGTGGCTGATTGCAGGCCTGCGCGCTGCACTTTTTGCTGTGGCGATGAGGGCTTAGCCCGAGAATCGCGCGCGGCTCGCCACCTTAAGTTAACGCGCCGGCACCGCTCCCGGCGGCTCAAATCAACGCTCAGCCGTCCGGCGGTTCGCTCGCAGGCACAGCTGCCGCCGACAGCGATGCGAGCTCCTCGTCGGTGAACGTGCCCTGGGACAGGAGCCACCTGGCCCGATGCAACTGGGGGGCGGCGACGTATATACGGGAGGGCGCCGCCTGCCCGAGGACGCCGGCATCGGACATGACCCTGACCACGACCCCCTCGGCCGCGAGCACCTCGGCGAGGGACTGCGCTGACGGCAGATCGGACAGCGTGGTAAGCAGGCGCCATTCAGAATCAGACATGGTGCCCCTACAGTGCCAAAGGCGCGATGTTTCTACAATGCGCACCATGCTCATCGTTCGGAGTCTCTCCCGCAGCTTCCGCGAGGGCGGGCGCGTGCATCAGGTGCTCGATGGAGCCGACGCGCAGGTGAGGTGCGGGGAGACGGTCGCGGTCACCGGACGCAGCGGCTCGGGCAAATCGACGCTCCTGAATCTCATCAGCGGCATCGATCGTGCCGACCGCGGCACCGTGGAGATCGACGGCCGTGACGTGACGGCCATGGGCGAGCCCGCCCGCACCCTGTTTCGGCGCGCCCACATCGGCTTCGTCTATCAGTTCTTCAACCTGATCCCGACGCTCGATGTCGAGGAGAACGTGCGCCTGGTGCTCGAACTCAACGGCGCACGCGGAGCCCAGGCTCGCGAGCGCAGCCTCGCGGCGCTGGCGGACGTAGATCTGCGCGAGCGGGCGCACAGCGCGGTGGACCAGCTCTCCGGCGGTGAGCAGCAACGGGTGGCGATAGCCCGCGCGCTGGTGCATCGGCCCGGGCTGCTGCTGGCCGATGAACCCACCGGCAATCTCGACGAACAGACCGCGGCTGAGGTGCTGCCGGTGCTGTTGTCGCTCGCGCGCGCGCGCGGCACCACCGTCGTGATCGTGACGCACGACCTCGCCCTGTCCCGTCTGGCGGATCGGGTGCTGGAACTGCGCGAGGGCCGGCTGCACGATGCGGCCGCGCCACGGGCCCGTGCCTCATGATGCCGACCCTGCGTGCGGCCAGCCTGCGGCATCTGCTGCGCCATCCGGCGCAACTGGCGCTGGCGCTCATCGGGCTGACACTCGGTGTGGGCACGATCGTGGCGGTGGACGTCGCCACGGCGAGCTCGCAGCGCGCCTTCGAGCTGTCTTTGCAGGCGGTCAATGGCGCCGCCACCCACCAGATCACGGGCGGCCCGCGCGGGATCGATGAACGGTTGTACCCGCAGCTGCGCACGCATGCCAACGCAGGCGCGCCGCTGCGGTTCGCGCCGCTGGTGACGGGGTACGTCGGCGTGGGTGAGCGCACCATGCAACTGCTCGGCGTCGACCCGTTTGCCGGCGCGCAGCTCGCGGGCGAGGGGCAGGTCGCCGCAGCGCCCGACCCGGCAACCGAGGGTGTCGAGGGATTGCGCCGCTGGTTCAGCGAGCCGGGCGCCGTGGTCATGAGCGCGGCGACCGCGCGGCAGCTGGGGCTCGCGGTCAACAGCCGCTTTGACGTGACCGTCGGCGGCGTGCGGCAGCGCGCCACGCTCATCGGCCGGATCGAGGACGCCGGCGCGGGGTTCGACGCAGCGCTGCTCACGGACATTGCACAGGCACAGGAATGGCTCGGCAGGGTCGGCCGCCTGTCGCGCATCGACGTGCGCGCTTCCGGGGGCGCACCGGAGGCCGCACTGGCGTGGCTGCGCGCGCAACTGCCTGCGGATCTGGAGCTGCACACGACGCGCGCGGCGGCGCGCGAAAGCTTCGCCATGACGGATGCGTTCACGACCAACCTGAAGGCCATGAGCCTGTTGGCGCTGTTGGTGGGCACGTTTCTCATCTACGGGGCGGTGAGCTTCGCGGTGCTGCAGCGCCGCGCCACCATCGCCGTGCTGCGGGCGCTGGGCGCCACCCGCGGCGAGGTGCTCGCCGTCGTGCTCAGCGAAGCGGCGGTGCTGGGCGTCGTCGGCGCGCTGTGCGGGGTGCTGCTGGGGGTGGCGCTCGGACGGGGCCTGGTGGGACTCGTTTCACAGACCATCAATGACCTGTATTTCGTGGTGAGCGTCAAGGAGGTCACCGTGCCCGTGGGCGGCGTGGTCACGGCGCTGTGCGCCGGGCCGGCGACGGCGCTGGCCGCGGCGCTGCTGCCGGCGCTGGAGGTCGCCGCGAGTGCACCGCAGCTGGGACTGGCGCGTTCAGTGCTCGAGACGCGGGCGGTACGGGTGACGCGCACCCTGGCCGTCGTCAGCGCACTGCTGGCGGTGGGGGCGGGCCTGATCGCGTGGGTGTCCGGCCGGAGCCTGCTCGCCGGGTTCGCCACACTGTTCATGCTGCTGTTGAGTGTGGCGGCGGTCACGCCGGCGGCGCTGCGCGTGCTGGCACAGGGCGCGGCACGGATCGGCGCGCGCCTGAGCCCGGTGGCGCGGCTCGCCTGCGGGGACATCGCGGCCTCGCTCAGCCGCACGGGCGTGGCCTGCGCCGCGCTCGGCATGGCGCTCACTGCCATGATCGGGGTCGCCATCATGGTGGAGAGCTTCCGCGAATCCCTGCGCGAGTGGCTCATTCACACCCTGCGCGCGGACATCTACGTCAGCGCTCCGGGCCCGGCGGAAGCCTCGGAACGCCGGCTCGATGCGGCGGTCATCCGCGCGCTGCTCGCGACACCGGGGATCCGTGATCACAGCGAGAGCCGCCGGGTGGAGGTCGCATCCCCGCGCGGCGTGCTGGATCTGAACGCCGTCAGACTCGCGCCCGCCAGCTACGCGGGGCTGCAGTTCACGCAGGGGGACGCGGCGCACGCGTGGCCGGAGTTTGCGCGCGGCGCGATCCTCATCTCCGAGCCGCTCGCCTGGCGGCTGGGGCTCGCTCCCCACGACACCCTTTCCCTGACGACCGCTTCCGGGCCGCGGGCGTTTGCGGTGGCGGGCGTGTACCGCGAATACGGTAACGACCGCGGCGAGGTGCTGATGAGCCTCGCTCAGTACCAGCGCCTGTGGGGCGATGAGGGGATCAGCGGGCTGGGCATCTATCTGGCACCCGGGATCGAGGCGCAGCGGGCGGTTGCCGAATTGCGCGCGGCCGCGGGCCACCGGCAGTCGCTCCTCATCCGCGCCAACGCCGACATTCGCGCGCTGTCGATGCGCATTTTCGAGCGCACCTTCGTGATTACGCGGGTGCTGTACTGGCTCGCGGCGGGTGTGGCCGCGGTGGGCCTGGTCAGTGCACTGCTGGCGTGGGAGCTGGAACGCTCGCGGGAGCTGGCGATCCTGCGCGCGCTCGGCCTCACCCCAGGGGGTACGGCGCTCCTGGTGCTGGGGCAGACCACTTTCATGGGCGTCGCCGCGCTGCTCGCGGCGATTCCGGCGGGACTGTTGACCGCGCTGGTGCTGACCGGCGTCATCAACCGCCGTGCCTTCGGCTGGCAGATCGACCTGCACCTGACGCCGGCGCAGTTCACCGATGCCCTGTGGCTCGCGCTCGCCGCGGCGCTCGCGGCGGGTGTGTACCCGGCGTGGCGCAGCGCGCGGGCGCCGCTCGTGCATGGTCTGCGGGAGGAATGATGCGCCGCAGCCGCGCGAGGGCAGTGACCGGGCTGGCGATCACGGGCGCGGCAGCGTGGGTGATGGTGAGCGCGGCGCCGCCCCTCGCGCAGCGCAGCGCAGGCTCCGAGGATGCGCCGGCGGGCTTTGCGCAGGCGCTCGCGCCCTGGAGCTTCGCGTTTCCGCGTGATCACGGACCGCATCCGCAGTTCCGGCAGGAGTGGTGGTATGTCAGCGGCAATCTGGACGCTGGCTCGGGGGAGCGCCTGGGATTTGAGCTGACGTTCTTCCGCTTTGCCCTGCAGCCCGAGTCGGGGCTCGCGCTCGAGCCCGCGGCCTCGGCCTGGCGCGCACGCCAGATCTACCTGGCGCACTTCGCGATCACCGATGTGAGCGCCGGGCGATTTCGCTTCGCGCAGAAACTGTCGCGCGCAGCGCTGGGGCTCGCCGGGGCGCAGACCCTGCCGCTACGCGTGTGGATCGACGACTGGTCACTCGAAGCCGCGACTGCGGGCGCGGCGGCGCAGGAGTGGAGTCTGCGCGCCGCGCAGCCCGGGTATGTGCTCGAGCTCACGCTGCAGGCCGCGGCACCGCCGGTTCTGAACGGTGATGCGGGATTGAGCCGCAAGTCGGGCGAGCCGTCCGCGGCGACCTACTACTACTCGATGCCGCGCCTGGCGGCGCGCGGGCAGCTGATCCGCGAGGGTCACCCGCTCAGGCTTCAGGGCCTGGCGTGGCTCGATCGCGAGTGGGGAAGCGGGGGCCTGGGAGCGCAGCAGGTGGGTTGGGACTGGTTCGCGCTGCAGCTGAACGACGGCAGCGCGCTCATGTTCTACGCGCTGCGCGACCGGGACGACAGCCGTGATCAGCACAGCGCTGGAACCTGGGTCGAGGCTGCCGGTGGCTCCCGCCCATTGTCCAATGAAGAGGTGAGGATCGAGGTCACAGATCACTGGAGCAACGCGCAGGGGACCCGCTACCCGGCGCTCTGGCGCATACGCGTGCCCGCGCTCGCGCTCGAGGTAAGCGTGCGTCCCGTGCTTGCCGATCAGGAGCTCAGGACCACGCCCGATTACTGGGAAGGCGCGGTGGATGTCAGCGGAACGCGCGCCGGACGCAATATCGCCGGGCGCGGCTATGTGGAGTTGGTCGGCTACGCGCCGGAACGCGGAACGCGGCACGACACTGGCGCGCACGCGCGTCTTGATCGATGATCCCGATCCCAGGCACCCTGGCTCCCTTATCACTCGGAGACGATCATGCGACGCTCATTCCTTGCCGCGCTCACCTCAGTCCTGATCGCGATTCCGGCCTACGCCGCCCTGCCCGATGGCGCCAAGGCTCCGGACTTCAGCACCGCGGCGTCGCTGGCGGGCAAGGAGTTCAAGTTCTCGCTCGCGGCTGCCCTCAAGAAGGGACCGGTGGTGCTGTATTTCTATCCGGCGGCGTTCACGCCGGGGTGCACGGTCGAGGCGCATGAATTCGCGGAAGCCACGGCGAAGTTCCAGCAGCTCGGCGCCACGGTCATCGGTGTGTCCCACGATCCGATCGAGAAGCTCGACCGCTTCTCGGTGAGCGAATGCCGCAACAAGTTCGCGGTCGCTTCCGATGCGGACGGCGGCATCATGAAAGCTTACGACTCGGTGCTGCCCTCGCACCCCGAGTACGCCAACCGCACCTCCTACGTGATCGCGCCGGGCGGGCAAATCATCTACTCCTACACCGCCATGAATCCGGACAAGCACGTCGAGAACACCCTCGCCGCCGTGAAGAAGTGGCAGGACGAGCACAAGAAGACCTGAGCCTCAGGCCAGGTCTGCGAGCTGGGCTGGCACCTGACGGCGCAGCAGCAAGTTGCGCGCTTCCCACTGTTCCTGTGCGGGCAGCTCCTGCAGGAAGCTCACCTCGCCCCCCGCCAGGAGCGCGATCGGCACGCCGTCGCGATACAGCAGGCGGTTGCCACTGAGGGAGGGCAGGCGCCCACCGGGTGTGAGGATGCCAACGAGGTTCAGCGGGTCGGCGCCTGACAGCGACACGTAGTGCCCCTCGTGTGGCTTGCGGCGCGCCTCGCGCAGCAAGGCGATCGCCTCGGGTGCGGCGTACTGCTCGCCGGTGAAGCCGGCGACGAAGCGCCCGCCGCGAATCTCACCGCGCGCCTCGAGGCGCCGGCAGCACATCAGCAGATCGCGCCACGGCGGCAGCCAATCGGCCTCGCGCGCCAACAGTCGCCAGAACACCACTCCCCAGCGGCGCAGGAGCGTTCGCACCAGGTGCTCGACGGTCTCCTCGCCGGGTATGTGGTCGGCGGCGCTGTCGGCGCAGCGCGCGATCCTCGACCAGCGTCCCGCGGCGTCCATGCCGAACAGCGCGATGCGCCGCCGCCGACGGCCGCCCATGGCGGGTCTGCGGCGGTCGGCCGGAAGCAGCAGGGCGCGCAGCCCCGCGAAGCTGTCGGAGTTGACGAGACCCAGTGCCACGAGTTCGCCGAGCGCATCCTCGGCCTGCGTGGGCAGGAGCCCCGTGCCTGGCGCGATCTCATCGAAGAAGGACGCGCCCTGCGCGGACAGATACTGCGCCACACGCTGCGCGCTCGAGGACAGGTGCGTCGCATCGACCGACCCGGTCAGGCTGGACCACAGCCGCAGGTTACGCCGCGCGAGCAGCACGATCGGCGTGGCGCGCACCGGCGCCGCGCCGCGCGCCGGGTCGCTGCGGCGGGCGCTGAGCCGCGTCCACACGAAACGACCGGCGAGGCATTGCTCATCGAGCCAGGCGGGTTCGTACTCGCTGATGCGGCTGGGCAGGAGCTCCGTTTCCCAGGCGCTGGCCGGCGCCTCGAATCCTTCCAGCTGCGCCAGGACTGCGCCCACCGCGTCCGGTCCCTCCATGCGCAGCGCCGGCGTGACCCGCTGCCACTCGAACAGGAAGCGCAGAAAATCCCGCGCTTCGATCGGCTCGATCTCCGCGCGCAGGCGCCGCACGGTGTAGCGGTGGATTCGTGCCAGCAGCCGCCGTTCGCACCATTCGCTGCCCGTCGGCGCCTCCGCGGTGAATGTGCCGCGCATCGCGAAGCCTTCCGCCTGCAGCACCGCGAGCGCCGCTTCGACCCGCGGCGCCGGCACGCTTAAATCCACCGCGAGCGCGGGCGCGGTCGTGGGTCCCAGGCCCTCCAGGCGCCCGCGCACCACTTCCACCAGCGCGCCTTCCGCGCTGAAGGCGTGCGCGTGGGCTGCGGGCGTGATCACCGCGGGCTCGGGCGTCGATTGCGGGTACAGGGCGGTAAACAGCGGCAGTCGCTCGGCCGCGACCCACAGCCGCGCCCCCGCGGCGCCGATCCGGGTCACACGCCGCTGCGCGACCAGGGTGGCGATCAAGGCGGGCCAGAGCGCACCGCGCTCGAGCTCCGCTTCAGTCAGGAACGTGAGCCACAGGAGCGCATCGTGCAGCTCGTCGGCGGTGGCGGCGTCGGGCCAGGCTTCCTCGCGCACGCGGCGGATGGCATCAAGGTCGAGCCTGCCGAGGTCGGCGGCGCTCTGCGGATCGAGCCAGCGCCGGCTCATCACCGCCTGGGTGCGCCGCTCCTCCAGCGGGGCGTCGTCGAGAAACGCGTAAGGCCTTGCGGACAGCACTTCCAGCGCGAGCGGCGAGGGCTCGGTCAGATCGCGCGCGATCACCCGGATGCGGCCCGACTCCAGGGCGCGCAGCAGCCGCTCCAATCCCCCGATATCCATCGCCTCTTCGAGGCAGTCGCGGATCGTCTGGCGCACCAGTGGATGATCGGGAATCTCGAGCTCGCCCGGGAGATTCTCGGCGCACGCGAGCTGGTCGGGAAACACCGCGCTCAGCAGGTCTTCCGCCGCCATGCGCGCCAGCGGCGCCGGCACCTTCTTGCCGCCGCGGTAGCGTGGCAGCGCCAGTGCAATCGCGGCACTCCAGCGCCAGCGCACCGGAAACATGGGGGCGGCGCACAACGCCTGCACCAGCAGTGGCCGCACGGTGCTGGAATGAAGGTAACGGGCGACCTCCTCGAGCTCGAAGCTGTGCGCCGTGGTCAGCGACAGCACGATGGTGTCCTCGGTCGCCGCCGCCTGCAGCTCGAAGTTGAACGAGCGGCAGAAGCGCTTGCGCAGTGCCAGTCCCCAGGCGCGATTGATGCGACTGCCGAAGGGCGAGTGAATGACCAGCTGCATGCCGCCGGCTTCGTCGAAGAAGCGCTCGAAGATGACCGTCTGCTGGGTCGGCAAGGCCCCGAGCGCGGCGCGCGCCGCGGCCAGATAGTTCACCAGCTGCACCGCGGCCGGGGTTGCGATACCCGCCTGCGCCGCGAGCCACTGCGTCGCCGCCTCGAGTCCCTCATCGAGGCGCGCCTCGAGCTCCAGCCGCAGCCGCGAGACGCTCGCTGACAGCTCATCGGTGCGCCCGGGCGCCTCGCCGAGCCAGAACGGGATGGAGGGCGGCTCCCCGTGCGCATCCTCGACGCGGATGCGACCCTGCTCCACGCGCAGGATGCGGTAGGACACATTTCCCAGCTGGAAGACATCGCCCTGCAGACTCTCGACCGCGAAATCCTCGTTCACCGTGCCGACGAACTGCGCCTGCGGCTCGAGAATGACCTGATAGTCGGCGTTGTCGGGAATGGTGCCGCCGGAGGTGATGGCGGTCAGTCGCGCGCCGCGCCGTCCCGTGACCCGATGATTCACGGCGTCGTGATGAATGAGCGCCCCGTGCCGGCCGCGGCGCGTGCTGTAGCCCTGGGCGAGCATGCGCAGCACTTCGTCGAACTCGGCGCGCCCGAGATCCCGATACGGATACGCCCCGCGCAGCAGCGCATACAGGCTCTGCTCGTCCCATTCGCGCGCCGCAACCTCGGCGACGATCTGCTGCGCCAGCACGTCGAGGGGGCTCAGCGGCATAACTAACCGGTCGAGCTCCCCGCGGCGCACCGCGACCAGCAGCGCCGCGCACTCCACCAGATCATCGCGTGACAGCGGAAACAGCCGTCCCTTGGGCGTGCCGCCGAGTGAGTGACCGGAGCGGCCGACACGCTGCAGCAGGGCGGCGATCGAGCGCGGCGAGGCGAGCTGGCACACCAGATCGACCTCGCCGATGTCGATCCCGAGCTCCAGCGACGCGGTGGCCACCAGCGCGCGCAACTCGCCGCGCTTCAGGCGCGCCTCCGCATCCAGCCGCGACTCCTTGGCCATGCTGCCGTGGTGGGCGGTGACGTGTTGCTCGCCGAGGCGCTCGGACAGATGCCGCGCGATGCGCTCGGCCTGTCGCCGGGTGTTGACGAACACCAGCGTAGTGCGGTGCTCGCTCACGAGCTGCGCCAGGCGGTCATACAGCTGCGACCAGACTTCTCCGGACATCACCGCCTCGAGCGGCGCGGCGGGGATCTCCAGCTGCAGGTCGCGCTCGCGCACGTGGCCAGAGTCGATGATGGTGCAGTCGGCTTCCCCATCGGCGCGCAGAGCGCGTGTCCCGACGAGGAAGCGGGCCACTTCCTCGACGGGCTTCTGCGTGGCGGACAGGCCCACGCGCGTGAGCGGCCTGCCGGCGAGCGCCTCGAGCCGCTCGAGCGTGAGCGACAGATGCACGCCGCGTTTGCTGCCCACCATGGCATGGATCTCATCCACGATCACCGTACGCGTGCTCGCGAGCATTCGCCGGCCGGACTCGGAACCGAGCAGGATATACAGTGACTCAGGGGTGGTGACCACGATGTGGGGCGGGCGCTTGGCGCTGGCCACGCGCTCGCGCTGCGGCGTGTCGCCGGTGCGCACGAAAGTGCGGATGTCCACGTCCGGTAGACCCAGCGCGCGCAGCTCCGCGCGGATGCCGGCGAGCGGCGCCTCGAGGTTGCGGTGGATATCGTTGGAGAGCGCCTTGAGGGGCGACACATACACCACCAGCGTCTGATCCGGCAGCAGCCCTCCCGCTGCGACACCGCCGCGCACCAGCTCATCGATCACCGCGAGGAATGCGGCGAGTGTCTTGCCCGAACCGGTGGGGGCTGCGATCAGCACGTGACGCTGCGCCGCGATCGCCGGCCAGGCCGCGCTCTGCGCGGGCGTGGGCGCATCGAACGTGCGTGCGAACCATCGCGCGACGGCGGGGTGGAAGGCCGCGGACATGGCGCGATTGAACCACAGCCGCAGGCTCACGAGGAGCTCCGCAGCGCTGAATTCACACTGCGTACAGTGAGCGCTGCGCGGGCCGGCTGTATGCGCGCCCACCGCGCGCGCCGCTGGCCACAGGAGTAAAGTGATCCACTCGTGCCTTGAGCCGAAGGGTGTCGCAGGATGTGGGACGAGGATGTTGAGAGCGCGGCGCGCCGCAAAGTCGCGTGGCTCATCGGGATCGTGGTCGCGGCGGTGATCGCCCTGGGTGGCTGGTACTGGTACGCGTCGCGACAGCGCCCCGCTGCCGTAACCCCGGTGGTAGCCGCTCCGGCGCCCCCCCCGCCGGTGAGCACCGAGCCGCAGATCGAGCACCCGATCGCGGCCGATAACGCGGCGGGCACTGCCGCCTTGCCGGCGCTGAACGACAGCGACCAGATCGCGCACGACTCGCTCGCCGGTGTGCTCGGCCGCCACGCCGTCGAGCAGTTCCTGGTGCCGCAGAACATCGTGCGTCACCTCGTCGCGACCGTCGATAACCTGCCGCGCAGGAAGGTGGCCGTGGAGCTGCGGCCCGTGAAACCTGCGCCCGGACAGAGCGCCATCGCCACGCAGGGTGAGATCACGACCCTCAGCGATGCCAACTTCGAGCGCTACGCGCCGCTGGTGCGGGTGGTGCAGGCCACGGACGTGAAGGCACTCGTGCTGGTCTACCAGCGGCTATATCCGCTCTTCCAGCAGGCTTACGAGGACCTGGGCTATCCCGGCAGGTACTTCAACGATCGGCTGGTCGAGGTGATCGATCACCTGCTGCAGGCGCCGGAAGTGTCGGCGCCGATCAGGCTGGTGCAGCCCAAGGTGTTCTACGAATACGCCGACACCGATCTCGAGAGCCGTTCGGCCGGACAGAAGCTGCTGATCCGCATGGGTCCGGCAAACGCGCGCGCCATCAAGGCGAAACTGCGGGAATTTCGCGCCGAGATCGCCAAGAAGAAATGACGCTGCCCCGAAGGGTGTTCGATGAGCGACGCAACAGCTATGGACGGGGCCGGGCTCGACAGGCCGCTCGCGGAGCTGCGCTCCGTGTTGATTCCCGGTGAGACTCTCGAAGCCTGGGCGATCCAGCGGCGGCTGTTCGCGCTATCGCACCGGCGGCTGCTGATCGCCGCCACCAGCGGCAGGCTGGTGGTGCTGGTGCGCAGGCTCCTCGCGGGCTTCGACGTCTCCACCATCCGCTGGCAGGACCTCGAGGAGGTGACCTTGAGTGTGGGCGTACTCGGCGCGGATCTGGCGCTGCGCGCCGGCAAGGCAACCGATCTCGCCTCCCTCGGTGCGCAGGGTTCACAGCGGGTCGAGTTTCGCGGGTTGCGCAAGGAGCAGGCGCAGGCGGTGTACCGCATCTGCCAGGCTCAGGACCAGGCGTGGCGCGAGAAGCGCCGGGTCCGCGAGCTCGAGGAATTGCGGGCGCGATCGGGCGGGATCCAGATGATGTCGGGACCAGCGCCGGCGAGCACGAGCGCCGACGGCGATGCGGTCCGGCGCCTGCGGGAGGCCAAGCAGCTGCTGGACGCCAAGCTCATCACCGATGCGGAGTACGAGGCCATCAAGGCGAAGATCGTGTCATGAGGCCGCTGCTGGATGCCCCCCCTCACCGGCGGCCGCTGCCGCGGTGCGCGATATTCAACCGCTATGCACAAGTAATCCACAGGCGATCCACAGGGCAGGTGCGCTAGGCTTGAGACCATGGGCATCCGCTTTCGCCGCCGCCCCGTCACGCAGAACGAAGTGATCGGGACATACAGTTTTCCCAGCCGCACGGTGCAGGTGCTGAAGACCCAGGATGATCGCATCCTGTGGACCTGCGACTGCGACAAGTTTCGCCGCCAGGGCGGCCAGCGCGAACCCTTGTGGTGCAAGCACATCGCCAAGGCGGCGGCGCGGCGCTCGCTCGAGCGCCTGACGCGCCGCGTGTCGGTGGCCCGCGCGCTCGAGCGCTAGCTAGCGCATCACTGACGGCCTTGCGCGTGCTGCGCGCTGCGGAATTCCTGGCCACGTTGTGCAGCGGGTTGTTTGCCGGCGCGGCGCTGTACGTCAACCTTGCCGAGCACCCGGCACGCATGAGCCGCGACACGCGCGTCGCCCTCGAGGTGTGGGCGCCGAGCTACGCACTGGCCACCCGCATGCAGGCACCCCTGGCGATCGCCAGCCTGCTGGCGGCCGGCATCGCGTGGTGGTGCGGTGGTGCGATCGTGTGGCTCGTGGCCGGCATCCTCATCGGCAGCGTCGTGCCCTTTACCCTGATCGTGATCATGCCGACCAATCGCGCGTTGCTCGCCCCCGCGCGTGACCCCGGCTCGTCGGACACGCGCGCGTTGCTGGTGCGCTGGGGCAGACTGCATGCCGTGCGCAGCGCCTTGAGCCTGCTCGCACTGGTGCTCATGGCGTGGACTCTGGCTTTCCACTAGAGCCGGCGCTGCACCTGGAGCGTCCGCCGGAGGTAGCCCCTCACGACCTTGCGCCGCCAGCTGGATCAGATATGATATTAGACTCATTCCACAAAGGAGATGCTCATGCGCTGGGAAATTCCGCAGGCGACCGATGTTCGTTTCGGCATGGAAATCACGCTGTATATCGCCCGGCGCTGAGCCGAATGCCTGAGGGCGCCAGGACCCGCGGTCCGCGCGTCGTGCGAGCCTCAATGTCTTGTGAAAATCAGGGTGCTGGGGTCTGCTGCCGGCGGCGGCTTTCCTCAGTGGAACTGCAACTGCCGTAACTGCTCGGGCGTCCGCAACGGCACCCTGCGGGCGCGGCCGCGAACCCAATCCTCGGTCATCGTCAGCGGCGGCGACGAGCGCCAATGGGGGCTCGTCAATGTCTCCCCGGACATTCTCGCCCAGCTACGGGCGAATCCGCTGCTGCAGCCGGCGCGCGCGCCACGCGATACCGCCATCAGCGGCATCGTGCTGGTCGATGGGCAGATCGATCACAGCGTCGGTCTTTTCATGTTGCGCGAATCCAGCGCGGCGCTGCAGGTGTGGTGCACCGACAGTGTCAACGCGGATCTGATGCGCGGCAATCCGGTGTTCGCGGTCCTCGCGCACTATTGCGGCGTGCAGCGGCGCAGCATGCCTGCCGATGGGAGCGAGTTCGCCGTCGACGGCGTGAGCGGTGTGCAGTGGCGGGCGCTCGCCGTGGCGGGCAAGCCCGCCCCTTACTCACCTAACCGCGAGTCCCCGGTGGCGGGGGATAATGTGGCGCTGGTGATAGGCGACGAGCACACCGGCAGGACGGCCGTATATGCGCCCGGCCTCGCGGCCATCGAACCGCAGCTGTGGCGCGCCATGCGGGCGGCCGCCTGCGTGCTGGTCGACGGTACCTTCTGGAGCGATGACGAGATGATCCGGCTCGGGCTGTCGCGTAAACGGGCACGCGATATCGGCCACCTGCCGCAGAGCGGCTCCGGGGGTATGCTCGAGTGGCTGGAAAAGCTTCCGGCCGGCACCCGCAGGATCCTGATCCACGTGAACAACAGCAACCCGATACTCGACGAGAGCTCCCCTGAGCACGCTGAGCTGACGCGCCGCGGGATCGAAGTGGCGTGGGACGGGCTGGAGATCGAGCTGTGACGGCCGCGGCCTGGAATGCCGCGGAATTCGAGCAGCAGTTGCGCGAGCGCGGCCGCGCCTACCACATCCACCATCCGTTCAACCTGATGCTGAATTCCGGCAAGGCCACAGAGGCGCAGATTCGCGGCTGGGTGGCGAACCGCTTCTATTACCAGATCAGCATTCCCGTCAAGGACGCCGCCATCCTCGCCAATTGCGACGACCGTGGCGTGCGCCGCAACTGGGTACAGCGCATTCTCGATCACGACGGCTACGGCGAGAACCCCGGCGGGATCGACGCCTGGATGCGGCTCGCCGAGGCGGTGGGCCTGGCGCGCGTGCAGGTGGAGAGCCTGCAGCTGCTGCTGCCGGGGGTGCGCTTCGCGGTCGACGCCTATGTGAACTTCGCACGCCGCGCGCCCTGGCCGGAAGGCGTGTGCGCCTCACTCACCGAGCTGTTTGCGCCGGAGATTCACCGGCAGCGACTCGCCAGCTGGCCGGAGCACTATCCGTGGATCGAGCCGGCGGGACTGAAGTACTTCCAGAGCCGCCTCAGTCTGGCGCGGCGCGACGTCGAGTTCGCCCTCGCCCTGACGCTCGATCGGTTTCGCACGCGCGCCGCGCAGGAGCGCGCGCTCGAGGTGCTGCAATTCAAGCTCGACGTTCTGTGGCAGATGAACGACGCCATGGCGCTGGCCTACGGAGTGACGCAGTGAGCGAGGTCCCCGGGAGCGCAAAGCCGGCGATCGCGCACGGCATGCGTCTGCAGTGGGAGCCGGCGCAGGAGGCGCACGTGCTGCTGTACCCGGAGGGCATGGTCAGGCTCAACAGCAGCGCCGGCGCGATCCTCAGCCGCTGCGACGGCGTGCGCACCCTCGCCGACATTGTGGCCGATCTGGAGCGCTCCTACACTCTCACAGGACTCACGGGCGACGTCACGGCCTTCGTGGCGCTGGCGCTCGACAAGCACTGGCTGGAGCTGCGCGAATGAGCGGCACACCGGTCGGACACGGACTCGCCGCGCCCAACGCGGCGCTGGGGATGACGCAGGCACCGCGCAGCGCGGGCGCTCCCGGGCCGCCGCTGTGGCTGCTGCTGGAGCTGACCTACCGCTGCCCGCTGCATTGCGTGTTCTGCTACAACCCGACGGACTTCGCCAACACCGGGCCTGAGCTCGGGACCGAGGACTGGATCCGCGTGCTGCGCCAGGCGCGCGCCCTCGGCGCGGTGCAGCTCGGGCTTTCGGGCGGGGAGCCGCTGGCGCGCGATGACCTCGAGCCGATCGTCGCGCAGGCGCACACGCTCGGTTACTACATCAACCTGATCACCTCCGGCATCGGCATGACCGAGGCGCGCATCAGCTCGCTGAAGACTGCCGGGCTCGATCACATCCAGCTGTCGTTCCAGGACAGCACGCGCGAGCTGAATGATTTCCTCTCCAGCACGCGCACCTTCGAGCTGAAGTCGAAGGTGGCCGCACTCATCCGCCAGTACGACTATCCGATGGTGCTGAACGTAGTACTGCACCGGCTCAATATCGATCACGTGGGTGAGATCCTCGAGATGGCAGAAGCGATGGGTGCGCAGTACGTCGAGCTCGCCAACACACAGTACTACGGCTGGGCATGGCTCAACCGCGAGCACCTCCTGCCCAGCCGTGCACAGCTTGAGCGGGCGGAAGCAACCACGCAGCGCTTTCGCGAGCGCGTGGCGGGGAGGATGCAGATCTTTTTCGTGGTGCCGGACTACTTCGAGACCCGGCCCAAGGCCTGCATGAGCGGCCTGGGGTCGGTATTCCTGGGTGTC
>DATKEZ010000121.1:0-1503 GCA_035511775.1 Steroidobacteraceae bacterium
GCCATAGGCGCCGTTGCGCTGCCGGCTGAGCTGCACGTCCTGCATCACGTTGTGAAACGCACGCGCATTGTCCTGCGCCACGCGATATTCGATCTCGACCACCAGTGGTCCGCTGCGTCCTGTGAGCGCCAGCCGCACCTCAGGATCGTCAAGCACCTCGGCTTCCTCGCCGCGCGCGCCGATGCGCGGCATGCGCAGCCACAGGCCGAGCAGCGGAGAGGCAAGCATCAGCACGGCCGAAACGAGTAGCGCGGACTCGACGCCGGCCACGTCGGTCAGCCGGCCCCAGCACCAGCTGCCGATCGCAATGCCGCCGGAGATCGCCGCCTGGTAGGCCGCAAGCGACCGCCCCGCCACCCAGCGCGGCGCCGAGAGCTGCACGCCGATGTTGAACAGCGCAACCGCCATCATCCAGACGGCACCCGCGACCACCAGCGCGGCCGCGGTGAGCACAGGTTGATGGCTCAGCGCCACAGCCGCAATCGCCCCGCCCATCGACAGCGTGCAGGCGCGGATCGCGGCCTCGCCGCTCATGCGCTTGCGCAACTCGCCGATGTTGAGCGCGCCGACGACCGCGCCCAGGCCAAAGGCGCCGAGCATGATGCCATAGGTCTGCGCGCCGCCATGCAAGAGGTCGCGCGCCACCAGCGGCATCAGCGCCGAGAGCGAGCCGCCGATCAGGCCGGTCACCATGGTGCGGGTCAGCACGATCTTGATCGAGGGCGAATTGGTAATGTAGCGCACGCCCGAGACCATGGCGCGGCTGAGTCTTTCGCGCGGCAGCCGCGAGGGTTCGGCCGCGCGCCTCCACAGGAACAGCGCCACCATCAGCGGCAGATAGAGCAGCGCGTTGAGCGCAAAGGCCGCTACCTCGCCTGCGGCCGCCACCACGATGCCGCCGATCGCAGGCCCGAAGCTGCGTGCGATGTTGTACGAGATGCCGTTGAGCGCGACCGCCGCCGGCAATGTCTCCGAGGGCACCTGCTCGCTCACCGAGGATTGCCAGGCCGGTCCCATCAGCGCCATGCCGCTGCCGACCACGAAGCAGAGCGCCAGCAGAAGATTCGGCTGGACGAGACCGAGCCAGTCGAGCGCAGTCAGCGTCGTCGCGCCGATCAGCGAGATCATGAGCGCGACAAGTGCGACAATGCGACGGTCGTGCATGTCGGCAATGGCGCCCGCCGGCATCGAGATCAGCATGATCGGCAGCATCAAGGCGGTCTGCACCAGCGCGACCTTGTCGGCCGAGGACGTCATCTGGGTCATTGCCCAGGCCGCGCCCACGCCCTGGATCAGGATACCGAGATTGGAGAGCAGGCTCGCAAGCCAGATGCGCCGGAAATTTGGGTAGCGCAGGGGCGCAGTGATACCGTCGGCGCTGATCTTCTCGGATTTGGGCGCATCGGTCATATCGGTTCCCACCTCACCTGCTATGGCTTGATTCTGGATGGGTTTCAGTGATGCCCGGGAAAGTCCATTGCTGTCCAGAGCGGTAACGGGTTT
>DATKEZ010000122.1:0-1419 GCA_035511775.1 Steroidobacteraceae bacterium
TCGGTGAACCACACCTGCATCACAGGTCCCAGGCCCACGACGTGGGCGGGAAGCCCGGCGTCATGGAAGAGCCGCTCGAGCCCTGCGTACAACCGCTCGCAGCGCCGGTGCAGTCCCTCGTACGCACCCGGCATGCGCAGCTCCTCGAGCGCCGCGAGCGCAGCCGCCACCGCAATCGTGTTGGCTGTGTAGGTGCCCGCGATCGAGACGGTGCCGTCGGCCGCGAGCTGCATGATGTCCTTGCGGCCGCCGAGGGCTGCCACCGGGAAGCCGCCCCCGAGGCCCTTGGCGAACACTGAGAGGTCCGGCCTGATGCCATAGTGTCCCTGGGCGCCGGCGAGGTGCAGGCGGAACCCCGTGATGACCTCGTCGTAGATCAGCACGATGCTACGCGCCGCAGTGAGCTCGCGCATCGCCTCGAGGTAACCCGGTAGCGGCAGGATGCAGCCGGTGTTGCACATCACCGCCTCCGTCAGTACCGCCGCGATGTCATCCCCGTCGCGCTCGATGGCGGCGCGCAGCGCGCCGATGTCGTTCCACGGCAGGATGATGAGCTGCTGCGCGATCGTTGCCGGCACGCCCGGCCCCTGCGGTACCGGCACCGGTCGCTCATCGGGACCAGCTTCCTCCAGCCGCGGATGTTTGCTCCAGTACACCCCATCCCCGAAGCCGTGATACATGCCCTCGAAGCGGATGATCTTCTGCCGGCCGGTGAAAGTGCGCGCGAGGCGCAGCGCGTAGATCAGCGCCTCGGTGCCCGTGTTGCAGAGGCGCACCTGCTCGATGCTCGGCACCGCGGCGATGATCTCCCGGGCGAGCTTCATCTCGTCCGCGGTCGGCAGCGCGAACACCGTGCCGCGCTCGGAGATCGCGCGCACCACGGCCGCGGTCACGCGCGGCGGCCGGTGACCGAGCAGCATCGGACCCAAGCCCAGCAGGTAGTCGATATAGCGGTTGCCGTCAACGTCGAACAGGTGCGCGCCGCTCCCGTGATCGATGAACAGCGGATAGGGCTCCCAGCCCGAGAAGGCCGCGCGGGCGGTGCTGTTGACACCCGCGGGGATCACCTCGCAGGCTCTGGGGTAGAGGCTCGCGCTGCGCGCCGTGCGCTGCGGAGTCGGGTAACTGAGACTCACGGTCGGTTTCCTTCCGGATGAGATGAGGGAGGCGCGCTGCGAGAGAAGAACGGCACACGCGCGACGAAATGCAACAGAACCGCCACCAGCGCGCCGAGTGCGATGGAGCCCGCCCCGTAGGCGAGCACGGCCGGCGTCGTGGCGCCCGAACGTACCGCCTCGATGGCGACCCACGCCATGAACACTGCGCCCGCGCCCGGCAGCAGTCCATTAAGGAGCAGATCGCGTGCGGAGCGGAGCTGCCCGCGGCCCTGCCACACTGCGGCGGCGCCGGTGAGGCCGT
>DATKEZ010000123.1:0-1225 GCA_035511775.1 Steroidobacteraceae bacterium
CGGCCTCCCGGCGGACGCCAGCAGGGGGAGGGGGCGATGAAAGCAAGTAGCGCACTGGCGGGAGCCGTTCTCGCCGCAGCCGTTGCGCTCGGCGGCTGCAGCATGGCGCCGCGCCTCACGATACCGGACGTTCCCACCGCCGCGGTCTACAAAGAAGCCGGACCGTGGATGCCGGCGCAGCCCGCGGACGCACTGCCACGCGGAGAGTGGTGGAAGCTCTATGGCGACGCCGATCTGAACGCGCTGCAAACGCACCTGATTGAGCACAGCCCGGATCTCGCCGCAGCGCTGGCGCGTTACAACCAGGCGAAGGCGTACAGCGATCAGCTGCGCTCCGGCCTGTTTCCGTCGCTGGTACTCGGCGCCGACGCGGAGCGCGATGGGCTGTCGAACATGAGACCGCTGCGTCCGGCCAATTCGGCGAACGACTACAACTCCTTCACTGCCGGTGTGCAAGCGGATTACGAGCTGGATCTGTGGGGGCGAATCCGTAACGAGGTCGCAGCGGGTAGAGCCCAGGCGCAGGCGTACGCGGCGGACCTCGAGTCTGCCCGATTGAGCCTGCAAGCCCAGCTCGCCGACGACTACATCGTGCTGCGAGGATTGGATCGCCAGGTCGCGTTGCTGAATGAAACCGTGACCGCCTACCAAAAGGCGCTCGCGTTGACGCAGGCGCGCCACGATGGCGGAATTGCGGCGGGCCTGGATGTCGCGCGCGCCCAGACTCAGCTCGACACGTCCCGCTCACTGGCCGAACAAACGCTGGCACTGCGCGCACTGTCCGAACACGCCATCGCGGCGCTGGTAGGCGAGTCGGCTTCGGAGTTCTCGCTCGAGCCACGGATCACGCACATCGCGCCGCCAGACATACCGGTGGGCGTGCCCTCAACCCTCGTGCAGCGACGACCGGATATCGCCGCGGCGCAGCGGCGCATTGCCGCCTCCAATGCCAGTGTCGGGGTCGCGCGGGCTGCGTACTTCCCCGCGATCACGCTCAGCGCAACGCTCGGATATCAATCGACGGCGGCCGGCAGCTGGCTCACGGCGCCGAACGCGTTCTGGTCGATCGGACCTTCGCTGCTGTCCACTCTATTCGACGCCGGTAAGCGCAAGGCACAGGTCGCGCAGGCGCAGGCGGCACTGGACGAATCCGGAAGCGTGTACCGCGGTGTGGTACTTACGGCGTTCCAGCAGGTGGAGGACAGCCTTGCGCTGACGCACCACT
>DATKEZ010000124.1:0-10172 GCA_035511775.1 Steroidobacteraceae bacterium
AGATCGATCGCCACGCGCGTCTCACCACCCCCTCGATCCGCGACGATGGCCGCGCGCGGGTGCTGCGCGGCGAGACCACGCTCGAGGAAATACTGCGTGTCACGCGCGAGGATTGAGTTGGGCGCGTTCGAATACACGGCCCTCGACGCCGGCGGCCGCGAGCGCAAGGGCATCCTCGAAGGCGACACGCCGCGCCACATCCGCCAGCTGCTGCGCGAGCAGCAGCTGCTGCCGGTCTCGGTCACCGAGGTCGCGCAGAAGGAAGCCAGGCGCCAGCGCTCCTTCAGCCTCGTCCGGCGCGTGTCGCCTGGGGACCTGGCGCTGTTCACCCGCCAGCTGGCCACGCTGGCGCGCGCCGGACTGCCGCTGGAGGAAGCGCTGCTCGCGGTCTCACAGCAGACCGAAAAGCCGCGCGTGCAGAGCATCGTGCTCGGCGTGCGCGCGCGCGTCATGGAGGGTCACACCCTCGCCGACGGTTTCGCGGAATTCCCGCGCATTTTTCCCGAGATCTATCGCGCCACCGTGGCGGCGGGTGAGCAGGCCGGGCACCTGGACAACGTGCTCGAGCGGCTGGCCGACTATACCGAGAGCCGCGAGCAGATCCGCCAGAAGGTGCTGGCGGCGATGCTCTACCCGATCGTGCTGACGGTGATGTGCTTCGCCATCGTGTCGCTGCTGCTGGTATTCGTGGTGCCCAAGGTGGTCGCGGTATTCGAGACCACCAAGGCCAAGCTGCCACTGATCACCCGCGTCCTGATCGCGACCAGCGGCTTCTTCCGCGACTACGGGCTGTACCTGGTCATCGGGGCCGTCATTGCCTTCGTGCTGTTCCGGCGCTGGCAGCGCGACCCGGCGGCGCGCCGCCGCTACCATCGCTTCCAGCTGCGTGTACCGCTGCTCGGCAAGCTGACGCGCGGCTTCAACACCGCGCGCTTCACGCGCACCTTCAGCATCCTCTCGGCCAGCTCCGTGCCGGTGCTCGAGGCGTTGCGCATCGCAGGCGAGGTGGTGACCAACCTGCCCATGCGCGATGCGGTGGCGGACGCAGCCGCGCGGGTGCGCGAGGGTGCGCCGATCGGGCGCTCGCTCGGGATCAGCCGCATGTTCCCGCCCATGACCATCCACCTCATCTCCAGCGGCGAGTCGAGCGGGCAGCTGGAGAGCATGCTCGAGCGGGCTGCGATCAGCCAGGAACGTGAGCTCGACGGGCTGCTGTCCGCCCTGGTGGGGCTGCTGGGTCCGTTGCTGATCATTGTGATGGGCCTGTTCGTCATGGGCATCGTTTTTGCAATGCTGCTGCCCATCTTCCAGATGAACCAGCTGATCCACTAGAGGTGGGGTGGCCGTTCGCGGGCCAAACCGGCACCGGTTCACAAACCGCACGCGCAGCGTTGCAGTTGTCAGGTGATCTGATTTAAGTTCCCGCCGTCCAATTCCTGCAGGACCGCGGTCCCGCATGAGCGAGAAGCCGGAATCAGAGGAATTCGAAGACGAGGAAGCCGACGAGCCTGTAGCGGAGGACGGCGACGTCGATCTTGATCAGGTCATCAAGGACCTCGATCTTGCCAAGCGCCGCGGCCAGAAGGTCGGCGACCCGGCCTGGCGCCGGCTCGAGCGGCTGCTCGAGGACAAGCACACCGCCGAGCTCACCAGCGATTTCGAGGACTACGAGATCGGCGACGACGGCGATACCCCGCGCAGGGGCCGCCGCAAGCCGCGCGGCTGAGTCCTCGCGCGCGGGCCTGCCGCGTTACGGAACGATGCGCATCCCGGTAGGTGTCACCTGGTTCTGGGCGCTATTCACGAACCACGCCACGTAAGCCGCGCTTGCGCCCCCGGCGATGACCGGCAGGGAGGCCCCGCTGGCCGGCGGTGCCAGCGCGAAGCCGTCGGGCCAGTCGGGCAGCGCTACACCGGCCGGACTGACGTGCGAGCCGTAGACGATGTTGCTCGAGCCGGCGGACCACACCAGCCAGTGAGTGCCGAGGGCGTAGACGCCGGCGATCTGCCCGAGCGGCACCGACGCAGTGCTCGTCACGTGGATGCCTGGCGCGGTCGCCGAGCCATCAACCAGCACCAGCGACGGTGAGATGCGCGCCGCCGAGACGCGGGCATTGAAGGCATCCCCGCCCTCGTTGCGATAGTCGCGGTAAGTCACCAGATAGTTCGTGCCGTCGAAAGTGATCACCGGCGTCATCGCGTTGGCAACGCCGGCGACTGACTGAGCGATTGGGAGCGGCGTGGCGTCCAGTACCGCACCCGCCGCGGAGACACGCGCTGTGTTGAGTACCCCAGCCTCGTCCCAGGCGACGAGGTAGTTGGTTCCGTCGAAGCCCACCGCCGGGCTGTCAATGCCACCGCCGCCAGCGCGGATCGGAAAGCTCGCGCCATCGGCCTGCCCGGTCGCCGGAGTGACGAATTGACCGCTCAGCTGTCCGATCGCCGAGAGGTAAACGAGAAGGTAGCGGGTACCGTCGAAGTTGAGCGCCTCCGCGTACGGGCCGTTGCTGTTCTGTACTACGGTCGAGATCGTATTCGGAGCGGCGACGACACCGGCCTTCGATATGAGCAGCGCGTCGAGGGTCTTCGGCTGAGTCGTCGCGGTGTGGTCGGTCTCGTGAATCACCAGGTAGTTCGTGCCGTCAAAGCCGGCGACCGCGAACTGCGGCGTACCGGAAGCCGGCGCGGGGCCCGGCGCGGTGATGTTGAACGACTGGGTGGTGCCATCTGCGGCGACCAGCGTGCCGATGAAGTTCTGCTGCTGCGGGTTGCCGACGCCGCCGGTGTACTGCTGCGTGACGATGAGAAAGTTCGTGCCATCGGACGCGATGGCGGGCGAGACGCCCACCGCGAACTCAGCAGCGGCGATGCTCTGCGGGGTCGCCAGGCCGTGCGCCTGACCGTTGACCGTGAACGAGCGTACTCCCGCGGTTGAGCTGAGCGCAGTGCCCGCGCCGCTGGCGTTGCTCACGTCCTTGACGGGCCCAACACCCGGCACGTACCAGGTCGACTCCACGCCGCTTAACATCGCCGACCGGCCGTTGTCGTGGACCGTGCCATTGAGGGTCGTCGTCTGTCGCACAGCATTGGCAAAAACGCCGGCCGGCACGTCGACACTCTCGAACGCGGCGTTGGCGATGGTCTGCGTGAGATCGACGGTAACGTCGTTGCCCGCCTGATCCTTTCCGTCCGGCAGAGCAGTGCCCGTGACTGTCGAAACTGTGCCGAGCGCTACCGGAAAGAGCTCCTCGACGAATGGCACGAGCTGCGGCGTGAGCAGGTCCGTGGGGTCGGTGTTGCCGAGATTGGTCACGCCGCCCGCCGACGGCCCAATGTACGTGTCGTATCCTCCGCTGGCGAGGGTGGGATCCGCGCGATGCAGGACCAGCGCATTCACGCCCTGCACGAGTTGCGTACCGGTCACCTTCTCAGTGACCACGCCGCTGGCTGCCACGGCAGTCGGACTGTTGGTGCTGAAGTCGAACTGCCATTGGTTGCCGGTGGCGAACGGGAAGTAACCCATGCTGTCACCCGGGCCGGTCGTGGGAGCCGTGCCCTTGCCGGTGGCCACCGGGCCCGGAGGCGGGGGCGGTGGTCCACCGCCGCCGCCGTATCCGCCCCCGCCGCCGCAGGCGGACAGCAGCAGCACGGCCACACAACCGAGCGCTTGCACCGTTTGCGATTTCATCTTCTGGCCTCCCTGTGCCGGCGTGAGGCGCCTGTGCGGCCATGTCCGTGGCCACGGGCATCATCTCACCGAGGACTGGAGTGCGGAACTGGGCAATAACCCCCAGGCCGCGCCCGTCAGGGGACGCATTTCCAGTCGGTTTGCCGCAAGCGGCGCGCGCGATGTGCGCGCGCACCGGCCGGCGTTTCAGTGAAAATCCCGCGAGCGCGTCAGGAGCTCGCCGAGGAGCGAGGAGCGGTCGATGAGCCGCCGGGCGATGAGATGCGTGACGCCGTCCTGCTTCTGCAGCTCACCGTGCACCTCGAGCAGGCGTGACTCGATGAGCGCGCGGCGTTGCGCGCGCCCCACCCGCTCCCAGACGATGACGTTCACCTGACCGCTCTCGTCCTCGAGCGTGAGGAAGGTGACGCCGCTCGCGGTGGCAGGGCGCTGACGCATGAGCACGATGCCGGCGGTGCACACGGCTGCACCGTTGACGGCGCGCGCGAGCTCGGCGGCGCTCTGCAGCGCCGCCGCGGCGAGGCGCTCGCGCAGCAGCGCGAGCGGATGGCGCCCGAGGGTGAGCCCGAGCGAGGCGTAGTCCGCCACGATGGCCTCGGCTTCGGTGGGCGCGGCGAGCAGCGGACGGCCCTCCTCGAGGTCGGCGCTGCGTGCAGTGGGGAACCCGAGCGGTACGGGACGCTCGGTGGCGGCGACTTCCCAGAACGCGAGATGGCGGTTGCCGCTCAGGGAAGCGAGCGCTCCGGCTGCGGCGAGCGCCTCGAGGTCTCCTCGGTCGAGCGCCGCGCGGGTGGCGAGGTCCGGCACGCTCGCGAACGGTCGGGCGGCGCGCGCCGCGAGCAGCCGTTCGGCGCCCGACTGCGACAGCGATTTCACCAGGCGCAGGCCGAGGCGCAGCTCCGGCTCGCCCTGCGCGCGCCGCTCGAGCGTCGAGTCCCACCCGCTCACGCAGGCATCCACCGGACGCACCTCGACACCGTGTGCGCGTGCATCGCGCACCAGCTGCGCCGGGGCGTAGAAGCCCATGGGCTGACTGTTGAGCAGCGCACAGGTGAAAGCCGCGGGCTCGTAGCACTTGAGCCAGGCGGAGTCGTAGACCAGCTGCGCGAAGCTCAGGGCGTGCGCCTCGGGGAAGCCGTATTCACCGAAGCCGAGCATCTGCTGGTAGATGCGCTGCGCGAACTCCGCCGGATAGCCCTTGGCGCGCATGCCCTCGAGCAGCCGCTCGCGAAACGGATCGAGTCCGCCGCTCCTCTTCCAGGCGCCCATCGCGCGGCGCAGCGCGTCCGCCTCCCCCGGCGAGAAGCCCGCCGCCACGATCGCGATATGCATGACCTGTTCCTGGAAGAGCGGTACGCCGAGGGTACGATGCAGCACCTCGCGCACGTCCTCGCTCGGATACTCCACGGGCTCCAGCCCGCAACGGCGGCGCAGGTAGGGGTGCACCATGTCGCCCTGGATGGGGCCCGGGCGCACGATCGCCACTTCGATGACCAGATCGTAGTAACACCGCGGCTTCAGGCGCGGGAGCATGGACATCTGCGCGCGCGACTCGATCTGGAACACGCCGATGGTGTCGGCACGCGAGATCATGGCGTAGACGCGCGGATCCTCGGCCGGCAGCACACCGAGGGCGTGACGCGTGCCGCGAAACTCGTTGACGAGCGTGAACGCGCGCCTGAGCGCCGTCAGCATTCCGAGCGCGAGCAGATCCACCTTCAGGAGCCCGAGGTCGTTGAGGTCGTCCTTGTCCCACTGCACCACCGTGCGCTCAGGCATGGCGGCATTCTCGATCGGCACCAGCTCCTCGAGCAGCCCCTGGGCGATCACGAAACCGCCGACGTGCTGCGACAGATGGCGCGGGAAGCCGGGGAAGCTCACCAGCTCGTCCGCCAGCGGCAGCAGGCGCGCGAGCGAGGAACTGTCGGGATCGAAGCCCGCCTCGCGCAGCCGTTCACGCATCGCGGCGCGCCCGTCCCACCATTGCATGACCTGGGCGAGCCGGCCGCCGTCAGCGGCCGAAAGCCCGAACACCCGGGCGAGATCGCGCAGCGCGCTGCGCGGGCGGTACATGATGACGGTCGCGGCAAGCGCCGCGCGGTCGCGCCCGTACTTGCCGTAGACATACTGCAGCACCTCCTCGCGGCGCTCGTGCTCGAAGTCGATGTCGATGTCGGGCGGTTCGTTGCGCTCGCGCGAGATGAAGCGCTCGAACAACAGCGCGGCGCCGCGCTGCGGATCGACCGAGGTGACCCCGAGGCAGTAGCACACGCGCGAGTTGGCGGCGGAGCCGCGCCCCTGGCACAGGATCCCCTGGCGACGCGCGTAGGCGACGATGTCCTGGACGGTGAGGAAGTAAGGTTCGTAGCCGAGCTCGGCGATGAGCGCCAGCTCATGCTCGATGGCGGTGCGCTCGCTCGGCGGCAGCCCGCCGGGCCAGCGCCAGCGGGCGCCCTCGTAGGTGAGGCGGCGCAGGTAAGTGGTGGCCGTCTCCCCGGGCGGCACGAGTTCGCGCGGGTACTCGTAGCGCAGCTCATCGAGACAGAAGCCGCAAGCGCCCGCCAGCTCCACCGTCGCGGCGAGCAACTCGCGCGGATAGAGGCGCGCCAGGCGCGCGCGCTCACGCAGGTAACGCTCGCCGTTGGCGTACAGCCCTGCCCCCACCTCGGCGATCGGCAGCTTGAGGCGGATCGCGGTCAGGGCATCCTGCAGATGCCGCCGCGCGCGCACGTGCATGTGGACATCACCACAGGCGATGAGCGGCACCGCACAGTGCGCGCCGAGGCGCGTCAGCGTCTCAAGATGCGCCCGATCGCGGCCGGCGCGCAGCAGCTCGACCCCGATGCGCAGCCGGCCGGGGAAACGCTCGGCGAGCCAGGCGAGTTCCGCGGACTCAGGCTGCGCGGCGGGCAGCCACAGGATGAAGCACTGCTGCAGGTCCGCCGCCTCCAGATCGGCGCGCGTGAGCGTGTAGCGGCCCTTCACCGCCGCGCGCCGGCCACGCGTGATCAGGCGGCACAGCCGCCCGTAGCCGCGCCGGTCGATGGCCAGCGCCACCAGCTTGAGCCCGCAACTCAGGCGAAACTCCGCGCCGATGATGAGCTTCACGCCACGCGGCTTGGCTGCCATGTGCGCGCGCACCACGCCGGCCACCGAGCACTCATCGGTGATGGCGAGCGCGCTATAGCCGAGGGCGTGCGCCTGCTCCACCAGCTCGTGCGGATGCGAGGCGCCGCGCAGGAAAGTGAAGTTGGACAGGCAGTGCAGCTCCGAATACGCGGGCAGCTCGCCGGCCAGTGCCGGGCTCATCCGAACACGCCATGCAGATACCAGCCGTGTGGCGCCGTACGCTCGCGAAACACCCACAGGCGCACGCCGTGGATATCCACGGCGGTGTAGTAATCGCGCGCGATCTCCCCGCCGTCCCACCAGCCGGTCTCGATGCGCTCCGGCTCACTTACCAGGCGCAGCGCCCCGCGACGCCGCGGCAAGCCCGCACGCATCCGCAGCGGCTGCGGCACCGGCAACAGCCATAAGGGGCGGCACTGCGCCGGGGCCACCACGGCGCCCCCGCCCGGCGCGCCGCGGCGGCCGGCCGCCGGTGGCGCGGTGCGCGCCCAGGCTTTTTCGGGCCGGTGGCCTGCGCACAGGGTGAGCCCATGCACGGCGTCCTCCCCGAGGCGGGCGCGCAGCCGCTCGATGAGCCCCGCGGCCTCATGGCCGGCGCTGCCGCCGTGCTCACCCGGCTGCCACAGGGCATGGCTGTCGGGCTGGCAGGCCACGGGAGCCTCGACACGCAGCTCGCAGGAGCGCACCGGTTCGGGCAGCGCGAGGCTGCCGAGCTGCTCGCTGAGCAGTGCGGCGAGACGCCGCACGTCGCTCGCCGGGGCGGCGAGGCGCACCACGCAGCGCGTCGCCGGGACATGCCGGTGTTGGAAGCGGCATTCGAACTCCACCACCGCGCACTGGCGTGCCGCGAGGAAGGCGCCGAGCTCGGCAAACAGCGGAGAGAGTGCGGCGGCCAGCCACTGCTGATTTTCCAGCTCGCAATCGAGCTCACGGCGGCGGCGGAAGCGCTCGGGGGCGTGGAAGGTAACGCGCGCTTCCGGGGTGCGTCCGGTGAGCACATCGAGCATGGCGAGCTGCTCACTGCCTACGCGGCGCGCAAAACCGGCGCGCGGCAAACGCAGCGCCGCACCGATGGTGCGCACACCCATGCGCGCGAGGCGCGCCAGCGTCTCCGGCGGCCAGCGCAGGCTCGCGAGCGGCAAAGGCGCCAGCTGTCCGGTGAGCTGTGCCGGATCCATCACCACGAGGGGCTTGCCTGCACGGGCCGCGACCAGAGCCGCGAGCGCCGCGGGCGCGAACGCCAGCACCGGCTGCACCTGCAGGCGCCGGCACTCGCTCCTGAGCGCGCCGCGCAGTCCCGCCGCCCCCGCGAACAGGTGCAGGCTCCCCTGCACTTCGAGCAGCAGGCCATCCGGCGGCGCGAGGCTCACGCGCGGGGTGAACCGTTGTGCGCAGACCGCCAGCTTGTGCAGCTTTTCCAGAGTGATCCCCGGCAGATGCAGGCCGGCCCATAACTCGCCCGTCCGCCCGCCGGGAGCATGCCGGGGGGTGATGCGCAGGGGCGCAGCCCGCGGTTGGACCCCTCCTGCGTCCGCAGGCAAAGCCGCCTTGTCTGCCTTGCCGGCGGTGGCTCGTAGGACGTGCAGGGACATGCCGTGTCTTTCAGCAAATTCAAACAGGCCAGCTGGGCCTCAGGAGATCGACCGCACCGCGCATGGCGCCTCGGCCCTTCAAGAGCGTGATGCGCACACCTGAGCTGATCGGCTGCAGACTCAGGCGCAAAACCGCGGCCGATGCCTCGCGCACCGCTCGCCGTGGACGAAACAGCACGCCGAGGGTCCGGCCCCGCTCGGCGGCGAGTTGCAAACGGCGGATTTCGCGCGACTTTGGCCAACGCGCCCACGCCAGCGCCACGTCACAGGCGCCCGAGCCGAGTACCTGCTCGAAAGCCCACAGCGGACGCGCGCCACCCACCACCGCCACCCGATCGAGCACGATGCCCTGGGACACGAGTGCCGGCGCAAAGGGCATCAGGGGTGGGGCGACCCACACGCACCAGCGTGCCGCTGCGGCACGCGTCAGGGCGGCGAGCGCCGGCAACAGCAGGTACAGCTCACCGCTGCCGAAACGCGAGACGAGGATCTCGATCAGACCGGTGCGCGGCCAGCCACAACCCGGCAGGTACGCATCCAGAGCCGCAAATCCGCTGGGGAGCCCGCGCTGGTGCGCAGCGCTGCGGCCGCGCCAGATGGTCGGATGCTCGAGCAAACGAGCGAGCTTCGCTTCGCGATCCATGAGGGATCATGAGCAAACAGATCTAACCTCTCGGAATTCCGTGTGTTGCATGCAATGCACGAGAATTCACATCAAGCCGCTCGCGCGGCCCCGGCGCACCACACCCACCACGATGCCCTCGATGAGCAGCGGCTCCTCCTTCAGATCTACCCGGATCGGCTCGAACTCGGTGTTCTCGGGCAACAGCCACACGATGGAGCCTTCCTGGCGGTAGCGTTTCACGGTGACTTCGTTCTCCAGGCGCGCCACCACGATCTGGCGGCTGCGGACTTCCGAGGTGCGGTGCACCGCGACCAGATCCCCGTCGAGGATCCCGGCATCTTTCATGCTCATGCCGGTGACCCTCAGAAGGTAATGCGGCCGCGGCTGAAACACTCCCGGATCGATCTGCAGCCGCGCCTCGAAGTTCTCTTCGGCGAAAATGGGCTTGCCGGCGGCCACCCGGCCGATGAGCGGCAGCCCGATCTGCTCGCGGATGGTGTCCTTGAGCTGGATCCCCCGCGAGGTGCCCGGCACGAGCGCGATGACGCCCTTGCGGGCCAGGGCCCGCAAATGCTCCTCGGCGGCGTTGGCGGAGCGGAAGCCCAGCTCGTGCGCGATTTCGGCGCGCGTCGGCGGCATACCGGTATTGGAGATGAAGCGCTGGATGAGGCGCAGGATCTGTGTCTGGCGGGGGGTAAGGTCGGACATTTCGGCTGCCTGTTTATATATACAGCTACTGTAATTATATCCAGATCGGCGTCCACGGCAAGAGGCCCATGGGGGCCTGGCTTGCGCCTCGCAGGCGTGCCCCGTCCCGTCACGGTTGCCTCAGTTGCTGCGTCTGGTGCGCTGACACATGCGAGCGGCGGGCGCCAAGCGCGCAATTAAAAATTCTTAAGAAAGCCATTCAATGCACCTGAAGACCTTCCGCCCTGCCGCAACTGTCAGCCAACCTGTGACGTAACAGCTGGGAAATTCCAGTGTCAATCGCCTCGCCACCGCCCGCAAACACGCCCGCGTGTGGCACAGTGCCGCTGATATAACTGTCGCGATCAGAAGACAAGAGCGTGTTTGCAGTTGCATTCCCGTTGTAAATTTGATGCAGTTGCGCGCTGCGAACGACGGCGGAACTTGCTCA
>DATKEZ010000125.1:0-9751 GCA_035511775.1 Steroidobacteraceae bacterium
TTGCCGTAGTCGAAGAAGGCGGCGATACCGAAATTGTTGGGCAGATCGCGGATCACCTCCACCGTGCCGGTGATCACGTCTTTTCCTCCGACCTTGATGTACTGGGCGATCGCCTGGCAGCTGCCGTTGGGATTGCGCAGAGGCTGCCCGGTGGGACTCTGGGTGCACACCGCCTCGGTCGGCGACAGGTCATTGTAGGCGAAGCCGCGCACGCTGTTGTCGCCGCCGGCAAAGAAGCGGAACACCGTCGGGAGCTGGCTGAAGCGCGACACCAAGCTGGCGCCCACCTCATCGCGCAGCAGCAGATGCCATTTCTTGCCGAGCCGGAACACCCGCTCGGCCTGCACGTGCAGCTGGATGAAGTTGGCGTCGGAGCCCAGCGCGGAGTGCGAGCCGCGCAGCTCGGCGAAGAACGGGTGCTCGAACAGCGCCTCGCCCAGATACCCCTTGGGGACCGACGCGAGGTCGACTCCCGGCACCAGCAGGCGATCGGTCAGCGACCCGTTCAGATCCTCCCCGGTGGTGCGCATCCCCGTCAGCAGCCACACGTGCTGCCAGCTGCCGGTGACCTCGGTGATGCTCGGGCCCCCCGACAGCGTGCGCGTGGTGACGTCGGCGAGCTGGCGCTGCTCGACCGTTCCCCCCAGCGTGAGTTTCTCGACCGCCGGGTCGCCGATCGGTACGTTGTAGCGGGTCTGCAGGCTGTACTTGGTCACCTGCGCGGCCTGCACCTCGACGCTGAAGCTGTGGCCGCGTGAATTGAGGCGCCGGTCCTCGAAGCCTAACGTGCCGCGCGGCCCGGTGTCGGTGGCATAGCCGGCGCCGAACGAGTAGCGGTGTCGCCGGCTAGGGTCGGCGTGGATGTTCACCGGCACGATGTGCGTGCTGCGATCCGGATCCCCGGGAAGCACCTCGAGGTTGGAAAAGTACTGCGAGTCATCGAGCGCAAACTGGGTGCGCAGCACCTGCGTGAGATCGAAGGGGTCGCCTTCGTGGTAGCGAATGTAACGGCGCACCAGCGCATCGCTTATGACGTTCTGGCGGATGCTGGTGGCGCCGAAGTGATAGCGCTCACCGGTATCGAGCTCGAGCGCGATGTTCGCCTTGCGGTTGGGCGGGTCGACGACCAGCTCGTTGCGAATGAGGCGTGCGTCCAGATAGCCGTAGGTGGCCGCGGTGCGCTGCAGGTCGGTCTTGATGCTCTCGTAGGCGGTGTGGTTGAGGCGATCGCCATCGTGCAGCGGCAGGTGCCGCAGGATGCGCTGGAACAGCGGATCGTTTTCCCCGGAGCCGTCGACGCGCACGTCGATGTGCGCGACCCGCACCGGCGTGCCGGGGTTGATGTTGATGGTGACGCGCCACTCGCCGTGGCCCAGGTCGCTGACGCTCGACTCGACCTGCGGCTCGTAGTACCCGAAGGGTTTGAGCGCCGACTGCACCTCGCGCTCGACGCGGTTGTGCAGCCGCTCGATCGTGTCGGCGTTGAGGTCCGCGCCGCCTTTCTTGTAGCGCTCGAAACTCAGATAGGCGAGCACGTTGGCGCGCAGCTCCTCGTCGACGCCGCGGATCTCAACTTTCACCCCTAGGGCGTGCGCGAGCGGGCAGGCGAGCAGACACAGGGCAACCACCGGGGCCCGCCTGTGCCGTCGACGAGCCTGCGGCAGGGAATTGCGCTGCGTCATCTGAAGGGAATTCTAGAGCCTCGCGAGCGCTGCCGCTCGCCCCGCGCCTCACGGCCACTCCCCCGGGTTCAGCTCGAATTCAGTTTCGCCGGCGGGTTCGCCCCGCGCATCGAAGCGCCGCTCGGCGAGGTACAGCCGGCCGTCGGGCTCGAGCAGCACGACGCTCGAGCAGCGGGTGCCGTACTGCGGGTGCAGCACGAACGGCGCCGACAGGATCCGGTCCCACTCTGACGGCAGCCCGCTGCCGCTGTGGGGCAGCGCGGCGTCCTCCGGCGCCTGCGTGCGGTCATTGAGGAGCTCGAACAGCGCGGCCGGCGATGCGCTCGGCGGCCGAGTGAGCCACGCCTCAAAGCCGCGCCGCACCCGCTGCAGTTTCGGCCACGGTGTGTCGAGCAGCTCGTTCGACAGACCATAGATGCCGGGGGTGAGCGCTCGCGCGAACGGGGTGGCGCGGTTTGAGCCGTACCAGAGCGAATCGCGGTCGGCGAGCAGCAGGTTGAATCCCGAGTAGCGTTGCGCCTGCCCCTGGAGGGCGGCGAAGAACTGCTGCGCGCTCTGGTGAGCCGCCGGCGCACTCAGGTAGCGCGGGATCAGCTCCCCGCGCGACGGGGCTCCGGCACGCGGCCGCTGCAGCTCGCGAAAGTTGGTGACCACCCCGAAGCGCCGCTCACGGTCCACCGCGAGCCAGGCGCCCTGGGCACGCAGGTCGCGTCCGCCGATGAAGGCCGCCGGCGGCGGCCACTTCGCCAGCGGCGCGGCCGCTCGCTCGTGATACTCGTCGCGGTTGGCGGCCACCACCAGGCGGTAGCGGGGATGCGCTTGCCACGCGAGCACCAGCAGACACATGACTAGCCGCGTCCCTTCAGCCAGGTGTCGATCAGGCGCCAGGAAATGGACTGCGAGGGCGGCGCCAGCGCCTCGCCCGAATCGATCTGCGCGCGCGTGAACCAGCGCGCGTCCTCGAGCTCGCCCCCCACGCGCACGCTGCTGCCGGGGGCCGCCGACGCCTGAAAGCCGATCATCAGCGAGGACGGAAACGGCCACGGCTGCGAGGAGTCGTAGCGCAGGCCCGTCACGACGACGCCGGTCTCCTCCGCCACCTCGCGCTCGACCGCGTCCTCCAGGCTCTCGCCGGGTTCGACGAAGCCGGCGATGGTGGAGTAGCGCCGCGGCGGCCAGCTCGCCTGGCGTCCGAGGAGCGCCCGCTCGCCGTCGCTCACCAGCACGATGATGGCCGGATCGATGCGCGGAAACAGCTCCTGCGCACACCCCGGGTTCGAGCACACCAGAATGTGGCCGGCGCGGGTCGCGATCGTGCGGGCGCCGCACACTCCGCAGTGGCGCTGCCGCGTGCGCCAGATCGCCATGGCACGTGCATAGGCGAGCAGCCCCGCTTCGTCGGCGGCCAGGAGCGGCGCGAGCGGCCGCAGCTCTTCGAACGCCGTGCCGGCCGGCGCCCCGACCGCCTGCCCGGGAGGCAGATCGAGGAGCACGCAGCGCATGCCGCGAAACCACCCGAGCAGCACCAGGCTCGCCTCGTCCGCGGCGCGCACCAGCGGCGCGCCGTGTCCGAGGAAGGCGATGCGCGGCGGGCCGTCCGCATGCAGCAGGTGTCCGGTGCCGTGGCCTACCAGGTAGAGCGTCGCCGGATCGGCGCGTGCGGATGCGATCCAGTCCGGGTCCTCGCGCGCCTCCGCGCGCCGCTCGAGGTAGGGACCGGAGAAGAAGTTGGCTCGATCGTGATCCATGAGCGCGCTCGCCGCACAGGCAGTGGCGGCGGATTCTACCCCGGGAAATTGCGCCGCTCGCCGTGCGCCAGGCGCTTTTTTCGTCGCGGCGGGCGCAATTTTCGGAAAGTTCAGCAGCGCGACTGCATCGGGCCCGCGCAATGATGGCAGCGCCGCTCACGCAGCGGAAAGCGCTCGGTCACCAGCAGGCCCCCGCAGTCACTGCAGCGACCCAAGCGCAGCTGGTCGCCGCGCGCGAGTGCGGTGGCGAGAAACACGGTGTGCTCGAACGAGATCTGCGCCGCGGGCAGCAGCAGCCGGTAGGCCTCGAAGGCCTGGCACAACAGCTCCCCGCGCGTGAGCCCCGGCAGCGCGCCGGGCGTTCCCGCGGCAGCTACCGCCGGCACGACCCCGAGCAGCGACAGCACGCTCGCCAGCACCGCGGTTTCCTGCTGCAGACGCAGCGAGCGCGTGAAGTACGCGACCTGGTGCGGGGACTTGCCGCGATGCCGCGGCAGGTAGCGGCGCGCCTGGCTCATGTAGGAACGGTACAGCTTGCGGATGCGGTCATCCGACAGACCGGTCCACACGCGGATGGTCTGGGTGCGCGCCTCGTGCCGCAGGAAGCGCAGCGCCAGCTCCATACGCGCTCGCTCGCGCCGGTAGCGATCGTCGCAGATGCGCATGGGTTCCATTGTGGGAAAGTTTTCGCAAAACTCAACCCGCAAATTTGGTAAAAAATTACCAAATTCACGGATGGCTTCGCGGCCCGGCTCCGTTACCATAGCGCCTCGTGGCTGAAGAGGCGCGCCATGCTATTGCGGTGCGAGACGCACGACGGGGCTGCCGGCGAAGGCTGGGATCTGGCGGGGGGCTGGCTGGACCCCGAGACGCTCGAGTCGCTGGTCGAGCTCAACGAGCTGTGCCTGGGGTTGTTCGCCGAGCAGGCCGCGGTGCGCTGCGCCCAGCCGAGCCTGCTGTTGCGGCAGGTCGGGGAGCTGTGGCGTGTGCTCGACGCCGCGGCGCGGCGGCGCGCCGCCGCCTGTCCCTACCTGCTGGTGGACGCGGGCTTCGCCGACCCGCAGCGCTGGCGGCAGCCCGCGCCGCACGGGGTGGGTGACACCGGCGAGGCCGCCTACAGCACATTCTTTACCGTGCCGGGGGCGACCGAGGTTGCGAGGCTGGTATTCACCTACGCCTGGCACCTGGCGCGCGCGCACGGCGCCGCGGCGCGGCTGCTGCTCGGCATGAGCGCGCCGTGCGCCGCGCTCATCGGTCACTTGAGCCTGCGTCAGCTGCATTCACTGGCGGAGACTCACCAGGCCTGGCTCGTACCGCGCTGGCCGGCGCGCGTACAGGTGTGGCGCGAGCTGCTGCTGGCGGCGGCCTCCGGCGAGGCGCCGGGGCTCGAGCGCGCGCGCTTGCACGGGCTCACGCTGCTGGCGGCGGACGTCCGCGGCTGGCTGCCCGAGCGCGCCGCTGCCGGCGCGGGCACGCCGTGACGGGCGCACCCCGCGCGCTTATTTCGCGAGCTGGAACAGCGTGGAGGGCACCCAGCCCTCGTTGCCGAGCTCGTCACTCACCTTCCACCACAGGCCGTCTTTTTCGCCGCTCGGATAGAGCGTCATCCCCGGGTCCAGATCGCGCACCTTCTTCGATTTGATATTGGCCGCCTCGTACATCTTGCCCGGCTTGGCCATGGTCACCGACTGCGTGGCGTTGTCCGCCTTGGCGTTGAGAGTCATGCCTTTGACTTGATTGACGAGCTTGGTGTACGCGTCGAGGTAGGCCATGGTGACGACCTGGCCGATCTCGGTGTTCGCGTAGCTGCTGGCACCGGCCGCCGCGAAGCCGCCGAAGAAGGCACCGCCGCCGGCGCCCCAGCCGAGGTCGGTCTTCTTCGAGTGTCCCTGCTCGAGCGCGACCTGTTCGGTGGAGCGCACGTCGGTCAGCGTCAGCACGACATCCGCGGTCTTGCTCTTGAGACTGATGCCGCCGACCACCGCGCCGGCCACCCCGCCCAACAGGCCCCCCACGAGGCCCCCGATGTTGCGGCCGCCGGAATTGCTGTTCTTGGTGACTACGTCGGGCACCAGCACGTAGTCGGCCGCCTTCATCTGCCCCTTGCCGATGTTGGAGCCGCCGCGCATCTCGCCGCTGCCGGCCAGCGCCCGCTCCTGCTGCGCGGCCGCCAGGCCCTTGCCGCGATCGAGCAGGGTGAAGCATTTGGACTGCGACACGAACACCTTGATCAGCGCTTCGGGGGACTCGAGGTTGTACGCGAGCCACCACTTGTTCTCCGGCTCGGTGACCGCGAGCGTGCCGATGCGCTTGTCGCAGGTTGGAATCTCCGGTGGCGGCTGATCGGCGGCCCACGCCGCCACCGTGGCGCACAGGCCGGACACCGCCAGCAGCGTCGGCACGGCACACTTGAGGCTGTTGTGGGCAACCATGATTTCTCCCAGGGAAGCGTTGTTGTTCGAAGCGGCGTGTGCTCGGTAGTGTAGGCCCAAGTCGACGGCGCAGGGTAGACGCCCCGGGGCTCGTGTCCGTTTTTGCCCGGTATGCGTCTGCCGCAGCGGTGGCACCGCTGTCCCGAGTGCCACATGATGTTGCCGATTATTTGACGGAGGCTCGCAGGCCATGAAGCAGGCTCTGATCCTTGTCGACGTGCAGGAATCCTTCCGCAGGCGGCCCTACTTTCGGGACGAGGAGCTGCCGCGGTTCCTGCGCAACGTGCAATCCCTGATCAATCGCTGCCAGTCGCGCGAAATCGCCCTCGTGCAGGTGTTCCACGAGGAGCTCACCGGCGATGCCTGTGATCCGTTCTCGGCGGCCTCGGGCTGCGTGTGCGCGATGCCCGAGCTGTCGCTGCGCGCCGATGCGGTGTTCTACAAGCAGGTGCATTCGGCCATGTTCGGCAGGACCGATGCGGGCGTGACGCTGGAGGCGTGGTTGCGCGAGCGCGGCATCGGGGAGTTGCTGATCACCGGAATCCGCACCGAGCAGTGCTGCGAGACCACCACCCGGCACGCCTCGGACCTGGGATTCGAGGTGCGCTACGTGAGCGATGCGACGCTGACCTTCCCGATGCAGACCCGCTGCGGACGGGCGGTGTCGGCGCAGGAGATTCGCGAGCACACCGAGCTGGTGCTCGACGGGCGCTTCGCGCAGGTGGTGTCGACCGCGGGTGCGCTGGCGTGAGGAGCGCAGGCGCGCGCGGCGCCGAGCGCCCGCGCGAGGTCGTGTTCGCGCTGCTGCCGAACGTGGTGCTGCTGGACGTTGCCGGGCCTGCGGACGCGTTCCGCAATGCCGGCGTCAAGGTGCCGGGGAGCTACCAGCTGCGCTTCGTAGCGCCGCAGCCGCGCGTGCAGGCAGCCGTCGGGCTGCAGCTGGGCGAGCTCGAGCCGCTGCCACAGCGCCTGGCGCCCGGCACCATGCTGGTGCTCGCCGGCGTCGCGGCGGTCGATCCGCATGAGCCGGCGACGCAGCGCCTGATCGAATGGCTGCGCACGGGCGTCGCAGACCCGGCGCTGCTCTTGTGCGTGTGCTCAGGCAGCGTGCTGGCTGCCCGGGCGGGACTGTTGGCCGGCCGCGAGTGCACCACCCATCACGCGCACCTCGAGGAGCTGCGCCGGGCCGAGCCGCGCGCGCGCGTGCTCGACAACCGTATTTTCGTGGAGGACGGCCCGGTGTTCACCAGCGCCGGAGTCACGGCGGGCATTGATCTGGCGCTGCACGTCATCGCCTTGCAGCTGGGTGCGCCGCTCGCCGCCGAGGTCGCGCGCGATCTGGTCGTGTACTTGCGCCGCGCGGGCACCGACCCGGCGCTTTCGCCCTGGCTCATGCACCGCAACCATCTGCATCCGGCGGTGCACCGCGTGCAGGACGCCGTGGCGCGCGATCCGTCGGCCGCCTGGAGCTCGGCCGAGCTGTCCGCGGTGGCCTGTACCAGCTCGCGCAACCTCGCGCGGCTGTTCGCCGAGCACGCGCGCTGCTCCCCGCTCGACTACGTGCAGCTGCTGCGCTTCGCCGTCGCGCGGCAGCTCATCACCCAGAGCCGGCTCGATCTGGAGCGCGTGGCGGCGAAGGCGGGGTTTCGCTCGGCCCAGCATCTGCGGCGCGTGTGGTCGCGCTGGGAAGGCCGTCCGCCGAGCGCGCTGCGCGGCCGCGAGTTGCACGCCACCTAGCCGCGACACAAACGCGTGTGCCCCCGCCGCAGCGTTGACGGAGGGCCCGGAGGATGGACTGCCGGGCGAGCGGGGTCATGACGGCATAACCGGCCGCGTTGGGGTGTACGCCGTCGTCCGACAGGGCTGACTTGATGCCCCGCCGAGAGTCGGCGAGCGCGCTGTAGTAGTCGGCGTAGACGAGCTTGCGCCGCCGGGCGTAGGCGCGCGTCCAGGCATTCAGCGCGACGATCCTGGGTGCGGGTTGCCCGCCCGGTCTCCATGGGAAATCGAGCGCCGGCGGCACCGAGCCGAGCACGACCCGGACGTGATTCGCCGCGGCGATCTCGACCATGGACATGAGGTTGTCCTCGATCGCCTGGAGGGTCGTGGGTCCGGTGTTGCCCGCCAGGTCGTTGGTGCCGGCCAGGATGTGCACAACGGCCGGCTTGAGCTCAACCACGTCCTGCCGGAACCTGAGGAGCATCTGCGGCGTTGTCTGCCCGCCGATGCCGCGATTGAGCATCTCCAGGCGCGGCAGAGCGAGCCCGGCCAGATTCCAGCCTTCGGTAATCGAGTCCCCGATGAAGATGACGCGCGGCGCAGCGGCCCCGGCGGCAGACAGCCTCATGTTCTCTTCGCGGTAGCGCAGCAGCTGTCCCCAGTCGCCGGTCTCGACGGGGTCCGCGGCGGCAAGACCAGTCGCCAACGCGAGGGTGACCAGGGCGAGCGCGATCCGCTGGCTCATCGGCACAACGCTAATAGATCGCGATTTCGCGCTTACCCGTCGAGTCGCGGGCGCCGCGGAACATGCCCTCGGTGCTGAAGTCCATGACGATCTGCCCGTCGCCACCGACCGCGATCAGGCCGCCGTCCCCGCCGAGTCCGGCGAGTGTCTCGTGCAGCACCTCGCGCACCGCCTGTTGCAGGCTGAGGCGGCGGTACTCGACCGCGGCGCACACGTGATGAGCGGCCACCGCGCGGATGAAATACTCGCCGTGCCCGGTCGCCGACACCGCGCACACGCCGTTCTTGGCGTAGGTCCCGGCGCCGATGATCGGGGAGTCCCCGACGCGCCCCGGGCGCTTGTTGGTCATTCCGCCGGTGGAAGTGGCGGCAGCCAGATTGCCGTCGCCGTCCAGCGCCACCGCCCCCACGGTGCCCTGCGCGGCGGGGACCAGGTCCGAGACACGCTCGCCACGCTGCTCGCACTCGAGTTGTTCCTGGCGCTCGGGTGTGCGGAAGTAGTGGTTTGGGACCAGCGCGAAACTCTCCTCCAGGGCGAACTCCTCGGCGCCCGCACCCACCAGCAGCACGTGCCGCGACTTCTCCATCACCCGGCGCGCGAGCTCGATCGGATTTCTCACGTGCCGCACCGAGGCGACCGCGCCGGCGCGCAGCTGCCTGCCGTCCATGATCGCGGCGTCGAGCTCGGCCGCGCCGTCGCGTGTCAGGGCGGCGCCGTGGCCGGCGTTGAACGACGGGTCGTCCTCGAGTATCCGCACCGCGGCGCTGACGGCATCCAGACTGCTGCCGCCGCGCGCCAGCAGCGCGAAGCCCGCATCGAGCGCCGCTTCCAGGCCGGCGCGATAGCGCTGCTCGCGCAGCCCCGACAGCATCGCCCGCGGCACTGCACCTGCGCCCCCGTGAATGGCGATCGCATACATGTGCGGCTCCCGCTTGGGGCTACTGTGCATCACGATACATGGCGATGTCGCGCTTACCCGCCGAATCGCGCGCGCCGCGGAACATGCCGACGCTGTTGAAATCCATGGCGATGTTGCCGCTTCGGTCCACGGCGATCGCGCCCCCTTCGCCGCCGCTGCGGCGCAGCTTTTCGTGGATCAGCTCGCGCACCGCCTGCGCAAGCGTCAGGTGCCGGTATTGCACCAGCGCGCAGATGTCGAAGGCCACGACCTGGCGGATGAAGAACTCGCCCTGTCCGGTACCGGAGACCGCGCAGGAGCCGTCGTCGGCGTAGGTGCCCGCACCAATGATGGGCGAATCACCGACCCGCCCGCGGTGCTTGTTGGTGATTCCGCCGGTGGAGGTGGCGGCGGCGAGATGGCCGGCGCCATCCAGGGCGACGGCGCCCACCGTGCCGCTCGCCCCTGGCGCGGCCGCCCTCACCTGTCCGGCCTCGCGCCGCGCCTCGTCCAGCTCGCGGATGCGC
>DATKEZ010000126.1:0-15908 GCA_035511775.1 Steroidobacteraceae bacterium
CCAGGTGCGCGAGCGCGGCCTTGGAGGCGTCCCGGGCGCGGCTGAACATCGACTCGCCGAAGAACACTCCTCCCAGGCGCACGCCGTACAGACCGCCCACCAGCTCAGCGCCCCGCCAGATCTCGATGCTGTGAGCGTGCCCAAGCTGGTGCAGCTCGAGGTAGGCGGCGCGCATGTCGGAGGTGATCCAGGTGCCGGGGCTTGCCGCGCGCGGCGCGGCGCAGCCATCGATGACGGCGGGGAAGTCCCGATCCATCGAGTAACTGAAGCCGCCGTTGCGCAGCGTCTTGGCGAGGCTGCGGGTGCAATGAAATTCCTCGGGGAACAGCACCGCGCGCGGGTCGGGCGACCACCACAGCACCGGCTGACCCGGCGAGTACCACGGAAAGATCCCTCCCCGGTAGGCGGCGATGAGGCGCTCGGGTGACAGGTCGCCACCGGCCGCCAGCAGCCCGCACGGCTCTTCCAGCGCCTGCTCGAGCGGCGGGAACCACTCCGGCCCGTCCTGCGCCGACAGCCAGGTGATGCTTTTCACGGCAGCCCGGCGCTGCGTCGGCCGCGAAAGGGGACGTGCCCCTGCACCTCCAGCGCGTAGGCCTGTACCGCCGTGGCTTCGCGCGCCAGGTACTCGGCGATGGCGGCCCGGAACTGCAGATCGGCGATGTAGTGCGCCGACCAGGTGATGGCGGGCTCGAATCCGCGGCTCACCTTGTGCTCGCCCTGGGTACCGGGCTCGAAACGCGCGATGCCGCGCTCGATGCAGAACTCGATCCCCTGGTGGTAGCACGCCTCGAAATGCAGGCTGTGGTAATCGGCGGCCGCCCCCCAGTAGCGACCGAACAGCGCCTCTTCGCAGCAGAAGAAGATCGCCGCCGCCACCACGGCGCGTCCGTGCACGGCGAGCTTCACCATGAAGGCTTCCGGCAGCGCGCGCGCCACCGCGCTGAAGAACGCGCGCGTCAGATACGGTTCGTGCCCGTGGCGCACGAAAGTGTCGCGGTGCAGATCATAGATGCGGTCGAGGAGCGGCTCGTCGAGCTCCCCGCCGAAGCGCGTCTCGAAACGCACGCCCGCATCCGTGACGCGGCGGCGCTCGCGACGCGCCTTCTTGCGCTTGTCGGCGGTGAAGGTGCCCAGGTAGTCATCGAAGCTCGCGTAACCGCGGTTGCTCCAGTGAAACTGGCAGTCGCGGCGCAACAGCCAGCCGCGCCGCGCGCACGCCGCACGCGCCGGCTCATCGAGAAACAGCGCATGCACCCCGGACAACCCGTGGCTCGCGGCGTACTCCTCCAGATGCTCGAGCAGCCGCGCGGCCAGCGCTTCCCCGTCCAGGTCGGCGCGCACCAGCAGGCGCGGTCCGGTCGCGGGCGTGAACGGCGCGGCGAGCGTGAGCTTCGGGTAGTAACGGCGGCCCACGCGCTCGTAGGCGCGCGCCCAGGCAAAGTCGAACACAAACTCACCGTAGGAATGCGTCTTGAGGAACGCGGCCGCCGCCGCCGCGAGCCCCCGGGCGTCGTGCAGGGCGAGGTAGCGCGGCTCCCAGCCGCTGCCCGGACCCACGCAGTGCGTGCGCTCGAGCGCCGCGAGGAACTCATGGCGCGTGAAAGGATTGCGCTGCGCGCCCAGGGCGTTCCACTGCTGCGGCTCGAGCTCGTGGATGCTGCGCAGGAATTCGGCCTTGTCTGTAGACATGGCAGTCGCTGATCTAGCCGTGCGGGGGCGGCGTATCGAGGGTCTCGAGATAGCGGTCCGCATCGAGCGCCGCCATGCAGCCGGCGCCTGCCGAGGTGATGGCCTGGCGGTACACGTGGTCGGCGACGTCCCCGGCCGCAAACACTCCCGGCACGCTGGTGGCGGTGGCGTCGGCCTCGAGGCCGCTGCGCACGGTGATGTAGCCGCCGCGCATGGCGAGCTGTCCTTCGAACAGGGCGGTGTTGGGCGTGTGGCCGATGGCGACGAACAGGCCGGTCACGGCGAGCCCCTGTGCTGCGCCGCCGGGGAGCGGGCGCAGACTCACGCCGCTCACGCCATGCTCGTTCCCCAGCACTTCATCGACCGTGTGGTTCCAGATCACCGCCATCCTGCCCGCGGTCACTTCGCGAAACAGCCGCTCCTGCAGGATCTTCTCCGCACGCAGCTTGTCGCGCCGGTGCACGAGCGTGACGTGCTGGGCGATGTGCGACAGATACAGCGCCTCCTCGACCGCGGTGTTGCCGCCGCCTACCACCGCGACGCGCTGGTTGCGAAAGAAGAAGCCGTCGCAGGTGGCGCACGCCGAGACGCCACGGCCACGGAAGCGCTCCTCCGACGGCAGCCCCAGGTAGCGGGCCGTCGCTCCGGTGGCGATGATCAGCGCATCGCAGCTGTAACTGCGGGCGTCGCCGCGCAGCCTGAAAGGCCGTACGCCAAGCTCCACGGCCTGCACGTGATCGTTGACGATGTCGGTGGCGAAGCGCTCGGCGTGGCGCCGCATGCGTTCCATGAGCGCCGGGCCCTGCAGTCCCTCGACATCGCCCGGCCAGTTGTCGACGTCGGTGGTCGTCATGAGCTGCCCGCCCTGCTCCACACCGGTGATCAGCAGCGGCGCGCGGTTGGCGCGCGCCGCATACACTGCGGCGCTGTAGCCCGCCGGTCCGGAGCCCAGGATGATCAGGCGAGTGTGCCGGGTGGTCGTCATGGGGCTCCCGATTGAATCAGCGTCCGTGCATGGTACCAAGCCCTATAATGGCAGCCGTCTATCTTAAGACGGAGAATCATGGGATTGGCTGAAACCTCCGCGTCGGCACGCGCGGCTGCGCGTTTCACATCGGCCGTGAGCCGCGGCCTGCGCGAGAGCGCCATCATCGCCCTCGGTATCGTGGCGCTGGTGCTGCTGCTCGCGCTGCTCACCTACAGCCCCGATGACCCCGGATTTTCCTTCACCGGCAATTCCGCGCCGGTGCACAACCGTATCGGGGTCATCGGCGCGTGGCTCGCCGACCTGCTGTTCTTTCTCTTCGGGCGCCCGGCGTTCCTGTTCCCGCTGGTGCTGGCGGTGGCGTGCTGGGGCCTGCAGCGCCGCATGAAGGCCGACGCTGCCGTCGCGCGCGTCAACACCCTGGTGCGCACCGCGGGGTTCGTGCTGGTACTGGTGGCGAGCTGCGGGCTCACGACGCTGCACTGGCAGCCCGGGGCACTGCGGCAGAGCGCCGGCGGGGTGGTGGGGAGCGTGGTGGGCGGGGGCCTGGTTGCCGGGCTGGACTTTCTCGGCGCCACGCTGGTGATGATCGCCGCCTGGATGGCGGGTCTGTCACTCGCCTTCGGCGTCTCCTGGCTCACCATCATGGACCGCCTGGGCGCGCTCACCTGGGCGGCTATCGGCCGCTTGCGCACGCGTTCGGCCGCCGCGCGCGATGCCGCCGAGGGGCGCGAGCGGCGCCAGGCACGCAAGGAGGCGATGGAGAGCGAGCAGAAGAAGTCCGCCACGCGCGCGCCACCGCGCATCGAGCCGCCGCTGCCGATGATGGAGAAGAGCGCGCGCGTCGAGCGCGAACGCCAGGTACCGCTGTTCGATCCGCCGAAGGCGAGCGAGCTGCCGCCGCTGAAGCTGCTGGACGATCCGCCGCCGCGCGAGCCGCTGTATTCCGCCGAGGCACTCGAGGCGCTGTCGCGACTGGTGGAGATGAAGCTCAAGGACTTCACCATCGAGGCGGAGGTGGTGGCGGTGCAGCCGGGCCCGGTGGTCACGCGCTTCGAGCTGCGCCCGGCGCCGGGCGTGAAGGCGAGCCAGATCACGGCGCTCGCCAAGGACCTGGCGCGCGCACTGTCGGTGCTCTCGGTGCGCGTGGTGGAGGTCATCCCGGGCAAGAGCGTGATGGGACTGGAGATCGCCAACGAGAAGCGTGAGGTGGTCACGCTCGGGGAGATCATCCGCTCGCGGGCCTACGACGAGATGCACTCACCGCTGGCGCTGGCGCTCGGCAAGGACATTGGCGGCCAGCCGGTGGTCGCCGACCTCTCGCGCATGCCGCATCTGCTGATCGCCGGCACCACCGGCTCGGGCAAGTCGGTCGCGCTCAACGCCATGGTGCTGTCGCTGCTCTACAAGTCCACCGCCGAGCACGTGCGTCTCATCATGATCGACCCGAAGATGCTGGAGCTTTCCGTCTACGAGGGCATCCCGCATCTGCTGGCACCGGTCGTGACCGACATGAAACAGGCCGCCAACGCGCTGCGCTGGTGCGTGGCCGAGATGGATCGCCGCCACCAGCTCATGGCGGCCCTCGGCGTGCGCAACATCGCCGGCTTCAACCGGCGGGTGAAGGATGCCAGCGACGCCGGCAGGCCGATCCGCGATCCGTTGATGCTTCTTCGGGCCGCCAACGATCCGAGCATCGATCAGAGGCAGATCCTGGACCTGACGCCGCTGCCGTACGTGGTGGTGGTGGTCGATGAGTTCGCCGACATGATGATGATCGTCGGCAAGAAAGTGGAGGAGCTCATCACGCGCCTGGCGCAGAAGGCGCGTGCTTCGGGCATTCACCTGGTGCTCGCGACCCAGCGACCCTCGGTCGATGTGATCACCGGACTCATCAAGGCGAATATTCCCTGCCGCATCGCCTTCCAGGTCTCGGCGCGGGTCGACTCGCGCACCATTCTCGACCAGATGGGGGCGGAGACGCTGCTCGGGCACGGCGACATGCTGTATCTGCCCCCGGGCACCTCGCTCCCCACCCGCGTGCACGGCGCGTTCGTGTCCGACCAGGAAGTGCATCGCGTGGTGGAGGCGCTGAAGACCCCGCACCCACCGAGCTACATCGAGGAAGTGCTGTCCGGACCCAGATTCCCGATCGCGGGACTGTCGGGGGAGGAGGGCGAGAGCGAGGGCGGCAATGGCGGGGATGATGCCGAGCAGGATCCGCTGTACGACGAGGCGGTGCGGATCGTGACGACCGAACGCAAGCCCTCGATATCGTACGTGCAGCGGCGGCTGAAGATCGGCTACAACCGCGCCGCGCGGCTGCTGGAAGGCATGGAGGAGGCGGGGCTGGTGGGGCCGCTGCAGGCCAATGGCGCGCGCGATGTGCTGGCGCCCGCGCCGCCGGAGGACTGAGGTGGCGCGCCCGGCACACCTGCCGCGAAAGGCACGCGCGTGGCTGCTGGCCGCGGCGTGGCTGCTGCCCGCGCTCGCTGCGGGCCGCGCGGCGCAGGCCGCCACCACCCCGCTCGACAGTTATCTCGATGATCTTCGGACGCTGCGCGCGCGCTTCCAGCAGATCCTCGTCGATGCCAAGGGGCGTGAAATCGACCGCGCCACCGGCACGCTCATCGTGGCGCGTCCGGGGAAGTTCAGCTGGGAGATCCATCCGCAGCGCACGGGCGGCGGGGCGGGGCAACTCATGGTTTGCGACGGAACCAACCTGTGGTTTCTCGACCGCGACCTCGAGCAGGTGACCGTGAAGCCGGTGGACGCCGCCCTCTCGGCCACTCCCGCCATGTTGCTCTCGGGCGTCGCGGACCTGCACAAGAGCTTCAGCATCACCCCCGCCGGACAGCGCCAGGGGCTCGAGTGGGTGCTGGTCGAACCGCGCGGCGCCGAGGCGGATTTCCGCAGCGCGCTGTTCGGCTTCGCGCACCGGGATCTGAAACGCATGATCCTCGAGGACAAACTCGGCCAGACCGCCACCGTCAGTTTCGAGAAAATCGAGCGCAATGCTCCGGTGGCCCCGGCCGAGGTGAGCTTCACGCCGCCCGCGGGCACCGATGTGATCGGCACACCCAGCAAGTGAGCGCCTCGCGCGACCCAGGGGAGCCAGATCCGCTGCGACCGCTCGCGGACCGGATGCGCCCGCGCTCGCTCACCGAGTTCATCGGCCAGCAGCACCTGCTGGGTCCCGGCAAACCCTTGTCCGCCAGCATCGCCAGCGGACAACTGCACTCGCTGATCCTGTGGGGTCCGCCGGGCACCGGCAAGACGACGCTCGCGCGGCTGATTGCCCGGGCCTCGAATGCCCAGTTCATCGCACTCTCGGCCGTCATGGCCGGAGTGAAGGATATTCGCGCCGCGGTGGAGGCGGCACGCGCGGTGCGCGCTCAGGAGGGGCGACCCACGCTGCTGTTCCTGGACGAGGTGCACCGTTTCAACAAGGCGCAGCAGGATACGTTCCTGCCGTACCTGGAGGACGGCACGCTCACCTTCGTGGGCGCGACTACCGAGAATCCGTCCTTCGAAGTAATCAGCGCGCTGCTGTCGCGCGCGCGCGTGTACGTGTTGCGGCCCCTGTCGGTGGAGGATCTCACCACGCTGCTGCAGACGGCGCTGCGCGATGCGCAGCGCGGACTGGGCAGGCAGCAGCTGCAGGCGGAGAGTGCGGCCGTGGATCTCATCGCGCGGGCCGCCGACGGTGATGCGCGCCGGGCACTCAACATGCTGGAGCTGGCCGCTGGCCTGGTGGAGGCCGGCGGCGCCGCGCACCTGCTCACACTTGCCGTGGCGCAGGAAGTGGCCTCCGGCGGGCAGCGCCGCTTCGACAAGGGCGGTGATCAGTTCTACGAGCAAATCTCCGCGCTGCACAAGGCAGTGCGCGGCACCGATCCCGACGCGGCGCTCTACTGGCTGTGCCGCATGCTCGACGGCGGCTGCGATCCGCGCTATATCGCGCGGCGGGTTACGCGCATGGCGGTGGAGGACATCGGACTCGCCGATCCGCGCGCGCTCGCGCTGGCACTGGATGGCTGGGAGACTTACGAACGCCTCGGGAGCCCGGAGGGCGAGCTGGCCGTCGCCACGGCGGTGGTGTACCTCGCGTGCGCACCCAAGAGCAACGCGCTGTACGTCGCCATGGGCGAGGCCATGGCGGACGTCAGCGAGTTCGGCACACTGGAGGTGCCGCTGCGGCTGCGCAACGCGCCGACGCGCCTGATGAAGAACTTAGGCTTCGGGCGCGATTACCGTTACGCGCACGATGAGCCCGAAGCCTTCGCCGCCGGGGAGCGCTACCTGCCTGATGAGATGCCGGATCGGCGATACTATCGGCCCGTTCCCCGCGGCCTGGAAGTGAAAATCAGCGAGGCGCTCGCGCGCCTGCGGGCGCGGCCCGCATCGAAAGGTTGAACGCTTGATCGATCCGAAGCTGTTGCGCACCGATCCGGAGGCCGTGGCGCGCAATCTGGCGCGACGTGGCTACACGCTCGATGTGACCGCGCTTCGGGCCCTGGAAGAGAAGCGCAAGCCGTGGCAGGTGGCGGTGGACCGGTTGCGCGCCGAGCGCAACGCCAGCGCCAGGGCGGTCGGCGTGGCCAAGGGGCGCGGCGAGGACGTGCGCGCGCTGATCGCCACGAGCGAGACGCTCACCGCGAGCCTGGCGGCGGCGGAAGCGGCCCTGGCGGCGGTGCAGAGCGAGCTCGAACAATGGCAGCTCGGGCTGCCGAATCTGCTGCACGCCTCGGTCCCCGATGGACGCGACGAGAGCGCCAACCTCGAGGTGCGCCGCTGGAGCGAGCCGCGGCAGTTCGAGTTCCCGCCGCGCGATCACGTGCAGCTCGGCGAGGGACTCGCGGGACTGGATTTCGAGGCCGCGACGCGCATCGCAGGCAGCCGCTTCGTGGTGATGCGCGCGCAGGTGGCGCGCCTGCACCGCGCGCTGGCGCAGTTCATGCTGGACCTGCACACGCGCGAGCACGGCTACACCGAGGTGCAGGTGCCGTACCTGGTGCGCACCGAAGCGCTCACCGGCACCGGACAACTGCCGAAGTTCGAGCAGGATCTGTTCGCGGTGCACGGCGAGCCGCCGTTCTACCTCATCCCGACCGCCGAGGTGCCGCTCACCAACCTGGTGCGCGAGCAGATCGTGCCCGCGGAGGCGCTGCCGCTGAAATGGGTGGCGCACACGCCGTGTTTTCGTTCCGAGGCCGGGGCGGCCGGCAAGGACACGCGCGGCATGATCCGCAACCACCAGTTCGACAAGGTGGAGCTGGTGCAGGTCGTGCGGCCGCAGGATTCGTACGCCGCGCTCGAGCAGCTGACCGGGCACGCGGAAGCGGTGCTGCGCCGGCTGGAGATTCCGTACCGCATCGTGGCGCTGTGCGCGGGCGACATCGGCTTCAGCAGCGCCAAGACTTACGATCTGGAGGCGTGGCTGCCCTCGCAGCAGCGCTACCGCGAGATCTCCTCGTGCAGCAACTGCGAGGCGTTCCAGGCGCGCCGCATGCAGGCGCGCTGGCGCAATCCCCAGGGCGGCAAGCCCGAAGCCGTGCACACCCTGAACGGCTCGGGACTGGCGGTCGGACGCACGCTAGTGGCGGTGCTCGAGAACTTCCAGAACCCGGACGGTTCGGTCGGCGTGCCGGCGGCGCTGCAGCCCTACATGGACGGGCTCACCGCGCTCAAATGAAGCGTACGGCGCGCAATCCACGCCCGGTGCAAGCGCGCGACCCGCTGTTCAACAGTTCGGTGCAGAAGGCGCTCGCCATGCTCGAGAGCTTCGGCGGCGAGCGGCGCGCGCTCAGCCTGGCAGAGCTTGCCCTTGGGGCCGGCATGACCACCAGCTCGGCGCAGCGTGGGGCGCATACGCTGGTGCGCCTGGGATTTCTCGGGCGCGATGCGCGCGCACGGCGCTGGGTGCTGACGCCGCGTGCCCTGTCGCTGGCGCATGCCTACCTCTCGGGGCACGCGCTGCTCGAGCAGGCGACCACGCATCTCATCGACCTCAACCAGGCGAGTGGCGAATCGGTGAGCCTGTCGGAGCCGGACGGCGTGGACATGGTGTTCATCGCCCGTTTCCCGAGCCTGAAGCGCTTCTACATCCACATGCCGATCGGGCGGCGCCTGCCGATGTACTGCACGGCCTCGGGACGCGCCTACCTGGCGGCGCTGCCGGCGGCGGCTGCGCTGCGCCTGGTGCGCCGCTCGGAGCTGCGGCCACTGACGCCACTCACGCTCACCGATCCGAAGCAGATCCTCAAGCGCATCCAGGCGGCGCGCGCGGCGGGCTACGCCTGGTCGGACCAGGAGTGTTACCGCGGTGACCTCACCATTGCCGCCGCGGTGCTCGGGGAAGACGGCCAGCCGCTGGCCGCGGTGAACATCTCCGCTCCCACCAGCCGCTGGACACTGGCGGAGTTACGATCGAAGCTGTCGCCATTGTTACTCCAGACGGCGCGGGCGGCCTCGCATAGCCGCGCGCCGCGGCCGTGACCTCGAGAAGCATTTGAAGGGGAACAGCATGCCGGAGCTCAGCCGCTCGCTGCAGCCGCGCCACATCACCATGATCTCGATCGGGGGGATGATCGGCGCGGGGCTGTTCGTGAGCAGCAGCGCCGCCATCGCCGCAACCGGGCCGGCCATCGTGCTGAGCTACCTGATTACCGGCACGCTGGTGCTGCTGGTGATGCGCATGCTGGGCGAGATGGCGGTGGCGTTGCCTGCGGTGCGGTCCTTCACCGAGTTCGCGCGCGCCGGCCTGGGTCCCTGGGCCGGTTTCATCGCCGGCTGGCTGTACTGGTATTTCTGGATGATCGTCGTGCCGGTGGAGGCGATCGCCGGCGCCAACATCCTGCACGCCTGGCTGGGCTTGCCGTCGTGGCTTCTGGGACTGGCGCTCATGGGCATCATGACCGCGGTGAATCTCATGTCGGCGCGCTCGTATGGCGAGTTCGAGTTCTGGTTCGCCTCCATAAAGGTGGCCGCAATTGTGGTGTTCATCGCGCTCGCGGCGGCGTATGCCTGCGGCTTCACCTCGCGCGACGGCCCGACGTTCGGCAACCTGATCGCGCACGGCGGCTTCATGCCGAAGGGCTGGGTGGCGGTGCTGGCGGGCGCGGTGACCGTGTACTTCTCGCTCACCGGAGCTGAGATCACCACCATCGCCGCGGCCGAGTCCAAGGAACCGGCGCGCGCCGTGGCGCGCATGAGCAGCTCGGTGATCGTGCGCATCCTGACCTTCTACGTGGGCTCGGTGCTGCTGATCGTCACGGTGGTGCCGTGGATACGGATCCGCCCGGGGGAATCGCCCTTCACGCTGGCGCTCGCCACCATGCAGTTCAAGTGGGCGAGCGTCGCAATGAGCGCGATCATCCTCACCGCGGTGCTCTCCTGCCTGAACTCCGCGTTCTACGTGTGCTCGCGGGTGCTGTTCGTGCTGGCCGAGCACGGCGATGCGCCGCAATGGCTGGTGCAGGTGAACGCGCGGCGCGTGCCGACACGCTCGGTGTGGATGGGCAGCATCGCCGGCGTGCTCGGCATACTGGCGGCGATCACCTCATCGCAGACGGTGTTCGCGTTCCTGGTGAACGCCTCCGGCGCGCTGGTGGTATTCATCTACATGATCATCGCCGTGGCGCATATCCGCCTGCGCCGCGCGCGCGAGGCGAGCGGCGCACCCGCGCCCGCGCTCTCGATGTGGTTGTTCCCGTGGCTGAGTTATGCCGCGCTCGCCGGCATGGCGGCGGTACTGATTGGCATGGCTCTCACCCCCGGCGAGATGGCGCAACAGCTGTTCTGGAGCGTGGTGTCGCTGGCGGTGGCGGTGGGCGCCTTCCTGATCGTGGACACCTGGCGCAAGGCGCGCGCCGTGACCCCGGCGCCCGCGGTGACCCCGGCGCCGGCCGGGCCGGGTGCGGGTCGCTCATGAGTACGCGAGCGGGGCTCACGCGGCGGCAGGTCGTGCTCACCGCGGCCGCGGTGGGCGGGGCACTGGTACTCGGCGTCGCGCTGCAGCGCCGCCGGCGGCGGCTCATGGCGGGCGGCGGCGCACCCGCCCGCGGGGCGCTGAACGCCTACGTGCGCATCGAGCCGAACGAGCGCATCACCCTCGTGATGCCCAAGGTCGAGATGGGGCAGGGCACCTTCACGTCACTGCCGATGCTGATCGCCGAGGAGCTGGAAGTCGATCTTGGCGCGGTCAGCGTGGAGGCCGCCCCGCCTGATCCGGCCGTGTATGGTTTCGCCGTCGATCCGGCTGCCCCCGAGGGCATCGAACAAGACCAGTCGACCGGCACCTCCCTGTCCATCATCCAGTGCTGGACGCCGTTGCGGCAGGCAGGGGCGAGCGCGCGCCTGATGCTGATTCAGGCAGCGGCGAAGCGCTGGCGTGTGCCCATCGACAGCTGCCGGGCGCAGCGCGGGGAAGTGATCCACGCTCCTTCGGGCCGACGCCTGGGCTACGGCGCACTGGCCGCCGCCGCCGCGGCGCTGCCGCTGCCGGCGGCGCCACCGTTGAAGGCCGCGAAGGACTTCCGGCTCATCGGTCGCGCCACCCCCAGGCGTGACACGCCGCAGAAGGTTGACGGCAGCGCGGTGTTCGGCATCGACGCACGCCCGCCGAACTCGAAGGTGGCGCTCATCGCTCTCTCGCCCGTGGAGGGCGGAACGATCGCCGGGCTCGCAGTCGATGCGGCGCTCGCCGTCCGCGGTGTGAGGCAGGTGGTGAATGAGAGTGATGCGATCGCGGTGGTGGCGGACGACACCTGGGCGGCCATGCAGGGCATGAAGGCGCTGGCGCCGCGCTGGGACGACGGCGAGAACGCCGCCGTACAACAGGCGGACATCGTGGCGCAGCTGGAAGCCGCCGCTCACGAGGCCGGTGCGGTGGCCGCCAGCAAGGGCAAACTCGAGCAGGCCACGGCGCGCGCGCGCACCCACGTGGATGCGCTCTATCACCAGCCATTTCTCGCCCACGCGACCCTCGAGCCGATGAATTGCACGGTCGATTGGCGCGAGGGCGAGTGCGAGATCTGGGTCGGCACCCAGGCATGCGATCGCGCGGTGGCGAAGCTGGCAGCCCTGGGTCTGAAGCCCGAACAGATCCGCCTTCACAGCCATCTCATCGGCGGCGGCTTCGGGCGGCGCCTGGAGGTGGACGGCATCGTGCTGGCGGCGCGCATCGCGCGGCATGTGCAGGGCCCGGTGAGAGTGCTATGGACTCGCGAGCAGGACATCCAGCACGACCGCTACCGACCCTACTATGTGGATCGGCTGTCCGCGTCGCTGGATGCTCGCGGCAGGCCGCTCACCTGGCGTCACACCATCGCGGGCGCCGGATTGTGGGCGCTGTACTACGGTGAGGACACGATCAAGAACGGTGTCGACCTCGATGCGGTCACCTCGGCCGCCGATCTGGCCTATCCGCTGGAGAACATGGAGGTACGCTTCGCGCGGCGCGACCCTGCGGGCGTGCCGACGGGCTGGTGGCGCGGAGTCGGTCCGACCCGCAGCGTATTCGCGGTAGAGAGTTTCATGGATGAGCTGGCGGCGGCGGCACAGCAGGATCCGGTGCGCTACCGCCGCGCGCTGCTCAAGGAACCGCGCATGCGCGCGGTGCTCGATCTCGCGGCCGATCGCGCCGGGTGGGGCACGGCGCTGGCCGCCGGCAGCGGGCGCGGCGTGGCCATCCAGTTTGCCTTCGGCAGCTACCTCGCGCAGGTCGCCGAGGTGAGTGCCAGCGCCCAGGGTCTGCCGCGCGTCGAACGCGTGGTGTGCGCCATGGATTGCGGGCAGGTCGTGAACCCCGACGGGGTGCGGGCGCAACTCGAGGGCGGCGTCACTTTCGGCCTGAGCGCCGCGCTCGGCAACGAGATCACGATCGCCAACGGACGCGTGCAGCAGAACAACTTCAATGATTTTCCGTCGCTGCGCATCTCCGAAGCGCCGCGGGTCGAAGTGCATCTGGTGGCCAGCGGCGAAAGCCCGGGTGGAGTCGGCGAGACCGGCACCTCCTGCGTCGCCGCGGCGCTGTGCAATGCGATCTACGCCGCTAGCGGCAAGCGCGTGCGCACGCTGCCGGTGAGTCGCGGCCTGCACGCTTGAGCCTGGTGGGAGCTCGTGATTACAGTGCCTAACGAAAACGATGTGGGGAGGTCATATGCGGCTCATTCAAGACGGCAGGTCCGGGGGCACCCGCGCACTACTCGGGGCGCCATGTGCTGCGCTGCTGCTGCTCGCCTGCATCCCCGGCGTGAGCCGGGCGCAGGAGCAGAAGCAGGGGAGCGAAGCGAGCGGCGGGCCTTTGCAGGAAGTCATCGTGACCGCCACGCGCCGCGAGGAGAACCTGAGCCGGGTGCCCATCAGCGTAACGGCGCTGACGCAGGAGAGCCTCGATGAGCGGGGCATCAAGGACTTTTCGGAGGTCGCCCGTTTCACACCCGGGGTGAACTTCGACAACTCCGGCACCAACAACATCTCCATCCGCGGCATCTCCGGAACCGGCGGCGCCGGCACCACCGGCATCTATCTCGACGACACGCCGATCCAGATGCGCGCCCTGGCGTTCAGCCCAGACGAGGCGCTGCCGAAGTCCTTCGATCTCGATCGGGTGGAAGTGCTGCGCGGGCCGCAGGGCACGCTGTTCGGCTCGGGGTCCGAGGGCGGCACGGTACGCTACATCACGACGCAACCGAGCCTTACCAAGACCACTGTCTACAGCCGTGCGGAGCTCTCCTCCACGCAAGGTGGTGATCCCAGCTACGAGGCGGGCGTGGCGGTCGGCGGACCGGTGGTGGAGGGCAAGTTCGGCGCGCGCCTGTCGGTCTGGTACCGCAGGGACGGCGGCTGGATCGACCGCATCGACCCTTACTCGCTCGCCGTCGTGGACAAGAATGCGAACCACGATGAGACGGTGCTGGTGCGGCTCGCGGGGCTGTGGGCGCCGTCGGAGAACTGGTCGATCACCCCGGGCATCTACTACCAGGACCGGTCGCGCAATGACATAGCGAACTACTGGCCGCTGTATTCCGATCCGGGCAGCAATCGTTTCGTGAACGCCAACCCGACCCGGCACTCATCCCCCGACAAGTGGTATCTGCCGGCGCTCAAGATCGAAGGGGATATCGGCTCTGCCCGCCTGATCTCCAATACCTCCTACTTCCACCGTGAGAATCAGACCGGCTACGACGGCACACTCTACAACCTGGGTTACTACCAGACGCAGAACGCCGCACCGATATTCTGCAACCCGGCAATATCAACTTGCCCCGTGGGGGCACCAGCATGGCTGGTCCCCTACCCACTCCTCGACGGCAACGGCCTGCACGTTCCCGGTCTGAACTATCTTGCGCCTGCGACCGTCGACAACGGACAGCAGAACATCACCCAGGAAATCCGCCTGCAGTCCACGGATCCGAAGGCGCGGCTGCTGTGGACCACCGGCGTGTTCGCCAGTGAGAACCGCCAGAGCTATCTCGAGCAGATCCACGACCCGATGCTCGATCAGCTCACGATGACCGTGCTGGGTGCGCCGTACACCCAGGTGTTCTGTTACATCGACCCGAACACCGGCAACTGTGTGCCGGTCCCCTACGACGCGCGGTTTCCGAATGACTCGTACTTTCTCAAGACCGACTCGAAGGACGAACAGGTTGCGGTGTTCGGCGAGCTGACCTACGCGCTGACCGAGCGGTTCAAGGCGACTGCCGGGGCACGCTATTCGCGCACGAAGTACACATTCGACACGCTCACCGGCGGACCGCAGCTTTACGCTCCCCCCAGGACCGGCAGCGGCAACAACCAGGAGAACGCCTTTACGCCCAAGGTCAGCCTGCAGTTTCAGATGGATCCGGACAATCTGTTCTATACGACGTACGCCAAGGGCTTCCGTCCCGGCGGCGCGAACAATCCGATCCCCAACGCTGCCTGCCCCACGGATTTCGCGAACTTCGGCATTGCTACCGATCCTGCGACATTCAGCTCCGATTCGGTGAACAGCTACGAGGTGGGCGCAAAGAACAATTTCAACAACCGCGTGCGCCTCGCGAGCAGCGTCTATTACATCAGGTGGAACAACATCCAGCAGCTGATCGTGCCGCCGGTCTGCCAGATCTCCTTCATCGCCAATACCGGGCAAGCGGTTGCCAAAGGCGCCGACGTGCAGGCGGACATTGCCATGAGTGGCGGACTGAGCCTCGAGTTGGCCGCCGGTTACACCCAGGCGCGCTACACCGAGGACTTCCGCTTCAGCACGAGCGGACTCGATCCGCGCCCGCTGGTGGCCAATGGCGATGCCATCGTGGGCGCGAGCAGTGAGACCGGCGGTGGTCAGCCCACCGCGCCGTTCACGGCTGCCGCGGGCGTGGAATACCGTTTCAACGCCTTCGCTCACGAATCCTTTGTGCGCGTCGATGCCGAGTACGAGGGCCGCGCAAAATGGACCACGGCGAGCCAGGATGCGGGCAGCTCGCAGTTCGATGCGGCGAACTTCGTGCTCGACGCCACGACTTTCGTCAGCGCGCGCGGCGGGATGCAGTTCGGCGCATGGTCGCTCGCCGCCTTCGTCGACAATCTGACCGACTCGCACCGACTGACGGATTTCAACACTACGATCAATCCGCTGGTGCCCGGGGTCAGCCGGCTGCAACGCGATTATGCGTTCCGGCCGCGCACTTTCGGTGTCACGATGATCTTCCGGCAGTAGCGCCGGCGCTGCCTGGCCCTAGTGCTCCAGGGCCGGCGCCGCGACTCTCTTCAGGGAACGCCGATCCGCGCAGCGGCTGCGCTCAACGGCCCGTTGCTGACCGGTTTGTGCGGCAGTGCGGCAGTGCGGCAGTGCGGCGGGCGACCGCGACTCTTGAACCAACGCACGGATTTGCGGCACTCACGGCACGTCCGACGTCTAACCACACAAGGAATGTAGTCATGTGCCAGCTCACTGGACCCCTGAAAGCGACCGCCGTGATCGTCCTCGCCGCGGGCTGCACGCTTGCGAGCGCCGCTGAAGACGATTCGCGCGCCCAGCGCAACGCCTACGTGGTCGGGCCTCTGGTATCCAACGTGTCCGGTCGCGCCACGGTGCAGGACACGGTGCTGCAGAACGCCTGGGGCGTTGCCTTCACCCCGGCGGGCAGTCCTTTCTGGGTCAACGACAACGCCACGGGATGCTCGACCCTCTACAGCGGCGATGGCACGAAAGTGCCCCTCCAGGTATCGATCCCGCTGCCGG
>DATKEZ010000127.1:0-2613 GCA_035511775.1 Steroidobacteraceae bacterium
GTGCTGCAGCGCCTGCTTGAATACCGGCTTCGCCTGCGCCACCGCCTGCTCGGCCGCGTGATTCATGGTGGCCTTGAGCTCATCGGCCTGCCCACCCATGCCGAACCGGCTGAGCGCGCGGTCTGCCTTCTCCAGCGCCGACGGCAGCGGGATCGCCACCTTGGGGTCGTTGAGAAAGCCATTGTTGGTGCCGAGCTGCGCTACCGCCACATCGATACCCTTCGACAGGGCGGCGCGCAATCCGCCCGCGGCGTCCCTGGAACTGAGCGCCTCGAGCGCGGCTGACGCGGCGAACGCCGTGCCGAGCGCGCAGAGTGCCAGCGCCGTGAACAGCGGCACGTGATGCCGGAAGGCGGTGCGAGCCATACAGGTACGCAGTGTAGACTTCCCGGCCGGCAAAGCCCATCAGCGCACCAACGAGGCTTGCGAAATGAGTGACGGCGAGACGAGCTTCGACAACATCATCGAGCGCGAGCGCGGCTTGCGCCGCAGCCTGAGCGCCCGCCGCCTGACCATGATCGCCATTGGCGGCGCGATCGGCACGGGGCTGTTTCTCGGCAGCGGCTTCGCGATCAGTCTGGCGGGGCCCGGGGTGCTCGTGAGTTACGCCATCGGCGCGGTGATCGCACTGCTGCTCATGGGGTGCCTGGCGGAGATGACAGTCGCGCACCCCACCTCCGGGTCCTTTGGCGCTTACGCGGAGTACTACATCTGTCCGCTGGCCGGCTTTCTGGTGCGCTACGCGTACTGGACCTGCATCGTGCTCGCGGTCGGGACCGAAGTCACGGCGGTCGCACTCTACATGCACTTCTGGTTTCCCGTCCTTCCGGACTGGCTGTGGATCGTGGCCTTCTCGGCGCTCCTGATCGGGGTGAACGCCCGCAGCGTGAAGGTCTTCGGCGCGGTCGAGTACTGGTTCTCGGCGATCAAGGTCACCGCCATCGTGATATTCATCCTGCTCGCGGGTTATATCGTGCTGCGCGCGCCGCCCGGCTCGGGCAGCGCCACGGCGGCGGTCGGCTTTCACAACTACACCGCCCACGGTGGCTTCCTGCCCAGGGGTGTGTGGGGCGCGTGGGTCGCGGTAATCGTCGCGATATTCAGTTACCTCAGCATCGAGATGATCGCCGTTGCGGCAGGGGAGGCCGCGCAACCGGAGATTGCCATCACGCGCGCATTTCACTCGACGGTGTTCCGCCTGATCCTTTTCTATCTGCTGACGCTCGCGCTGGTGCTGGCGATCGTGCCGTGGACCGCCGCGGGCATCGAGGAGAGCCCGTTCGTCAAGGTGATGCGCGCGCTGCGCGTGCCGGCGGCCGCCGGCATTTTCAACTTCGTGATCCTGGTCGCCGCGCTGTCGGCGATGAACAGTCAGCTCTACATCACCACGCGCATGATGTTCAGCCTGTCGCGGGCCCATCATGCACCGAGGCGCTTTGGTTTCCTCAACCGGCGCGGCGTTCCGGTGCAGGCACTGCTGTTGTCGAGCATCGGCATCGCGCTCGCCACCGTGCTGAGCATCGTGGCGCCGAAGTCCGCATTCATTCTCATGGTGTCGATCTCGGCCTTTGGCGCCATGTTCACCTGGATGATGATCTTCGTCACCCACTATCGTTTCCGGCGCGTGCGCGCACGCACCGGGGCTGCGCCGCTGCGCTTTCGCATGGTTGGCTTTCCCGCCACGACACTGCTTGGCGCCACGCTCATGGCGGCGGTCCTGCTGACGACGGCATTCACGGACGCGTTCCGCATGACGCTGGTCTTCGGGCTGCCGTTTCTGGGCGGCCTGAGCGCGGCATACTGGATCTGGCACCGGCAGAATGCGCGCACTGCCATATCCAGTGCCGGTAGCACTTGAGTACTGGACGGGTGGCTCCTGCGTGCGTCATTAACTTGCCACTTACCCGTGCGGAGGCGATCGAGTTCTACAAGCGCGCCTTCGGTGCAACGGAGCTGCTGCGCATGGCCGATGCGCAGGATCATGCTCGCCGACGAGCACCCCGCCATGGGCTACCGCGGGCCGCGCTCGCTCGGCGGATCGAGCGTCAGCATCCTGCTGTATCTGGCGGATGTGGACGCCGTGTTCGAGCGCGCCGTCAGGGCCGGGCCGAAGCCGCAATGAAATCATCCCCCGCATCCTGAGGATCAGGATGGGTTCTTCACCCAGCCGCGCGGCTTGCGGTTGAACCCGACCTGCACCTCGACGAGCTTCTTGCCGCACCGGCACCTGAATCTCGCGATGATGTTGGCGAGCGGCTCATCCCAGCCCCAGCGGCAATGACGCGCGAGAAACGCGGGCGTCATCTCGCGTGAGTGCCGGCAGCTGCGGCAGGTGACAAGGATGACGTAGTCGCCGAAGTGATCGCGCAGCCTCTCGACCGAACTCCATGGGAGCATGGCGCGAGTGTGGGCAACGTCGCCGGCGTCCGTCCACACAGTGCTAGAGTGCTGACGACACTGTTTGAGGCCAAGCCCATGTGTGGCAAGTACATCCTTGCGCAAGCCGCCAAGGCCGAGCGGGCGATGGGGATCCGGCGCGGACGCTGGGAGTATCCGCTGAGCTACCGCGTGCTGCCGACCGAGCAGGTTCCGGTCGTGGTGGCAGAGTCCGGC
>DATKEZ010000128.1:0-7451 GCA_035511775.1 Steroidobacteraceae bacterium
TTCGGGTAAGCGTGGGACGAGGAACCGCGCAGGTCAAGACCCCGCACGCCCTGTTGAGCCCCAGCTGCGGGCGGCGCGAAATGCGTATCTCTCTGGCGGAGAGGGTGAGATTCGAACTCACGAGCCCCGTAAGGAGCCTCCGGTTTTCAAGACCGGTGCAATCAACCGCTCTGCCACCTCTCCGCATTCAATTCAGTGGCTTGTGCTCATTCTATCAGGCGGCGGACACCGATCCGGCGCCCCGAACGGGCGCGGGTGTTGGCGGTGATCACAGGACTGCGGGTGCCGCGGGGAGGCGGCAGCTCAGGCGACGCAACGGCTCCACTTGCCTTGCTGGTTCACCCAGACTCCAGCATCTTTCAAGTCGCCCGCTTCGTCATAGACATCCACCTGGAGCACGGGTGACCCACGCTCGCGGGACAGGGCGAGCGACATCTCGCAGGTGAACAGCCAGGTGTGGTAGCTGTCGGCCCAACACGCCCAGACATGACCCTTCTGGATCGCCCGTTCCACAACGCATTGCAATTGCGGTGACAGCGCGCCTGAGGCCCGGATCTGGTAGCAGTCTTTGGGCAGGAGATCTCCACGCGAGGCAAACGCCTCGAGCAGTCGCTCCACGTGGGAGGGCTGTTGGATCTTGCGCAAACGGACTGTTTCCATCGGGACCGCGGCACGATAAGGCGGACGGGGCGGATTGAAACGCGCACCGCGGATCCGGTCCGAGACCTGACTCACAGTCCTCGGAAATGTAAACCGTAACCGCAGCGCCACCTCTGGAACGGCCCGACGAGGCTCTCAGCCTCCCGGTTTGAGAATCGCGGCTGTAACGCGATTGCGGCCGGCCTCCTTGCTGCGGTACAGGGCGGCGTCGGCGATCCTGAGCACCTGCTCGGCCACCTTGTGCTCACCACTCGGGACGTGGTCCATGCCGCAGAGGCCGAAGCTTGCGGTCACCTGGATGCTCTTCGTGCCGGCCTTGAAGTGGGTGTGGGAGACGGCATCCCGCAACTTGCGCGCGACCTCGAGCGCGGGCTCATAAGCGGTCTCCGGCATGACGATGGCAAATTCCTCGCCGCCGATCCGCGCCACCCAGTCAATCCCGCGGCGCAGGACCTCCTGCAGGCGCGGCCCGAACTGCTGCAGGATCTCGTCGCCGACGGCGTGCCCGAGCGTGTCGTTGATCTTCTTGAAATGGTCGATGTCGCACAGGACCAGGGACAGGGCGCGTTTGTAGCGCGCGGCCCGTTCGACCTCGCGCGGGAAGTGTTGGCCGAAGAAGCGCCGGCTGGCGGCGCGCGTCAGATCGTCGGTCGCCGACAGCTTGCGGTTCTCCTCCAGCGTGATGCGCAGTACCGACTCGAGCTCGACGATGCGCCGCGCCGCGCGGATGCGCGCGTCGAGCTCGAGGTTGCTGACCCGGCGCCCGACGCATTCGTCGGCCCCGGCGAGGACTCCCGCCTCGCGCTCCTGGGCGTCATCGACCTCGGCCACGAAGACGATGAAGGGCACGCGTGTGGCGCGCTGCGCCCGCAGTTTCCGTACCAGCTCCAGGCTGTCGGTGAGCACCACCGGGCGAAACTCGGCCTCAAACCGGCGCAGGGCTTGGTCGTCGTCCGCGACCGACTCGCACTCCAGAACGTCCGGCGTGATGCGCCGCTGCATGTGCTCGCGCAGCGGCACATCCTGAAAGACCAGCAGCGCCTTCGGCGCCGGCAGTACTCGCAGCATGACGGCGAGAGTCGCGGTAGTCCCCTCCTCGATCGTCGCGGGCTTAGCCGCCCGTCGCTCCAGGACTCTCCGGATGACTGTCGTGTGTCCGCCAGACGCCATCTGACCCCCTAAATGTCAGAGGTTGCACCAAAAGTGAAGGAGATTACAGGCACGGGGGACCGCGGTCACGCGCCGCATGCGATCGACCACCCGAGCTGCGCGACTTCCCGGTAGCCCGCACCGCGCGCGAGTGCGTTGGCGTCGGCGGCGTTGCCATCCAGAGCCCTGCGGTAGACCCCCGCGAGGATCGCCGCCGCCCGAAACAGCGAGAACGCGAGGAAGTACGGCCAGGCGGCGATCGGCCCGCGCCCCACACGGCGGCAGTAGGCGCTGATGAAGTCCGCTTCGGAGGGAATGCCGGCGCTCGCCGCCAGCGGGGTAGCGCCGCTCATGAACACGGGTCCGTGGTACACCAGACAGCTGTACGCGAGGTCGGCCAACGGGTGGCCAAGGGTGGCCAACTCCCAATCAAGGACCGCGATCACCCGGGGCTCGCTCGGGTGGATCATCAGATTGCCGAGCCTGAAGTCGCCGTGATGAATCGCCACCTCTTCCGGACCCGGGTCCTGCGCGGCGAGCCACGCCATGAGCTGATCCATCGCTGTGCAGCGCGGCAGTTGTGCTGCCGCGTACTGCCGTGACCAGCGCGCGATCTGGCGGGTGAGAAACCCTTCCGGGCGCCCGAAGCCCGTCAGCCCCACCCGAGCGATGTCGACCCGATGCAGATTGGCGAGCGTCTCGTTCATCGAGGCGTAGAGCGCCGCTCGCTCGCCTGCGCCGAGGTGCGGCAGGCCCGGGTCGGTGAATACCCGGCCCTCGACGTATTGCATTATGTAGAACATCTGTCCGATGACGGACTCGTCCGTGCACAGCAGCAGCATCTTCGGCACCGGGACGGCCGTGCCTGCGAGTGCCCCCATGACGGTGAATTCCCGCTCGACGGCGTGTGCCGACGGCAGCAGCACGCCGGGCGGCTTCTTGCGCAGCACATAGGCGGCGCCCGGTGTCGTCAGATGAAACGTCGGATTCGACTGTCCGCCCTGGAATTGCCGGATCTCGCACTCGGTGCCGAAGCCCGGCAGGCGCTCGCTCAGATAGCGCACCAGGCGGGCCTCATCGAACCGATGATTCGGGAGCACCGCTACCAGCGTTGCGGTGCCTGCCGCCGCGGCCACGGGCGCGCTCACGGGAACGCCGCCAGGCCCGCGGGGACGAACCCGTTGGCCGCGAGGATGGATTCGACGCCGCCGCACTGACGCCGCCATTGTGCAGGGTGTCTCATATGCGCAGGGAGAATTGCCCTGAGGAGAGCGCCATGAGAGTCACGCCCTGGGCGGTGTTGGGATCGTTGCTCATCAATCTGGTCCTGGGACTGTTGGTGGCGGTGGTGTTCAGCGTGCCCCCGGCACGCGCCGCCGAGCGCCCACAGTGCAACGGGCACACCACGCACGCTACGCACGCTACGCACACCCCCGATCGGCGCGCCCTGGTTCATCGCGGCTATCTGGTCGAGGTGCGCATGGGTTGGGGAGCGGGCTGAAAGCCGATCCGCGGGTATTACTCCACCGCGACAGCGGGCGCCGTTGTTGAGGCGGCGCGCGCCGAGCGCAGCATCGAAACGGCCGCGTAGCTGACCACGACGATCACCAGCCAGCGCATCGCCGTCAGCGGCAGGTGCTTGACAATGTAGAAGGCGATCAGCACGCCCACTACGCCACCGATGATCAGCCCCAGCGAGGGCCCGTGAGCGAAGCGTCCCGAGCGGAAGAAGCCCAGGCTCGCCACGGGCTGCAGGATGCCATCGCTCGCCATCATGATCGGGAACGCCGCCAGCGGATGCATGCCGAGCAGGGCGAGCATGATCATCAGCGGCGCGTAGTTGCCGATGCCGATGCACATCAATGCGCCCAGCACGAAGCTGACAGCTACCGCCAGCGCGAAGCGCCAGCCGCCGAGAGCGAACGCGGTGCCGCCGGCGAACTCGAGCGCGCCGAGGTTCTTCAATACGAAGAAGAACGCCGCCACCAGCAGGGCCACCCCCATGAACAGCTGGATCGTGCGGCGTGGGAGCCGGCTCACCAGGCCGGCGCCGAGCCAGGCGCCCGCGGCGGCGCTCCCGACCATGCAAGCGAGCAGCACCGGCTCCACGGTCACGGTCGTAACGAACAGCACGGTCTCGAGAAAAGCGGAGGAGTTGTGCCCCACGTTGAGCGTGCCCGGTATCAGCTCGTCGGCGGGTGCACCGCGAAATTTGAACAGCGCGGTCGTGGGTGCGAATGAACCGATGCCGAGTGTATCGAGGAAGTCGGTCACCAATCCGATCGCGATGTCGACGAGCCCGGGGCGCTCGCGCAACCGGTAGCGCCTGGCGGCCCAGACCCATCCGATGACGAACGCGATGTTGACCAGCACCAGCACGGTCAGCAGCCCGACTTTTGTCGCGTTCATGCCGGTCTCCGTGACCTAAGGACTGGCGCGCGCGCCAGCGCGTCCGCCAGGCGCAGATACTGGATGGTCGCGCGCGCACCGAGGCCGCTCAAGGCATGGAACGGCATGGGCCGCAGCGGCGTGACCGGAAAACCGAGCTCCGCCGCGGGGGTACCCAGCGCTCGCAGCGCCAGCAGGCGCCCCATCACGGTTGCCATGGCGACGCCGCGACCATTGTAGCCGAGGCCGGCAAGCAGGCCCGGGGCCAGCTCATGCAGGTGCGGCAGGTGATCGCGCGTCATCGCCACGAGCCCTCCCCAGTGATATTCGAAAGCCACGCCTTCGAGCTGCGGATAGATCTCGTGCACGGCGCGGTAGTGATGCCGTACCGAGCGCGTGTCGGGGAGCGGCGCGAACGTGCCGCGCGAGCCCATCACCAGCCGTCCGCTCGCATCCAGGCGGAAGTACCGCAGCAGACGCCGGGTGTCCGAGGCCGCCTGTCCGCCGGGCAGGATTGCCCCGCGCAACGTCGCGGGAATCGGCGCCGTGGCCACCTGGAAGGACGGCACCGCCACCACCGTGCGGCGCAGCTCGTGGGTGAGCGCGCCGGTGTAGGCGTTGGTTGCGATGATGACAAGCGGTGCGGTGAGGCTCCCGCGAGGTGTCTCGATGCTCCAGGCGCCCGCGCTGCGGGTCAGCTTGAGCGCCTTACTGCCGACAAAGATGCGTCCGCCGCAGCGCCCCACGGCCGCGGCGAGTCCGCGCGCGTAAGACAGCGGCTGCACCGTACCGCCGCGGCGGTCGAGCAGCCCGCCGCGGTAGCAGCCGGATCCGGTCAGCCGCAGCACCTCCTCGCGCGACAGTAATTCCACCGCGGCCCCGCGTCGCCGCCACTGCTGCACCCGGGCGGCGAGCTGCAGCAGCGCGGCCTCCGAGACCGCCAGCTGAACCCAGCCGGCGCGCACCGCCTCGCATCGCAGCCCGTGCCGGGCAATCAGCTCGAACACCAGGTCGGGCCCGGCCGCGACCGTCGCCACCGCGCGCGCCCCGGCGTCGGGTCCGAACATCTGCTCGAGGGTATCCGGATCGTGCTTGACCCCGGGGATGACCTGGCCGCCGTTGCTGCCGGAGGCGCCCGCGCCGATGTCGGCGGCCTCCAGCACCACCACCTCCCGGCCCGCCTGCGCCAGGTGCAGCGCGGCCGACAGGCCGGTGTAGCCGGCGCCGATGACGGCGGCCTCGGCGCGCCGGGGGCTGGCGAGTACCTCGCAGGCCGGGCCGGCAGGCGCCGTCACGGACCACAGCGATTGCAGCGGCACGGCGGGCATCGCGATGTATCGATAATCGATTATTGGCTATCGGGCGAAGGGCGGCCGACTCTACGGCAGGCGCCGCAGGCGGTCAAACCAGCGCGCTTGCGCGCGCGCCCGGCAGGGTGCGCCTTTGTCCGGGCCCCGGCGATGTGCGAGACTTGAGCGCAAAGCCACCGCAAGCGCGCCGCGCGGCGCGCCACGGCGCCAAGCCCAACGACGCGTATCCGGCTTTTTGCATGGGGGGAGCTGATGCGATCTCTCAGGTGCACAGCAACGCTGTGCCTGACGTTCAGCGTGCTGGTGCACGCGGCACCGCCACCACTGCCTGCCGAGCATCTGAGCGTGCAACAGCTGCCGCCAAAGAGCCCGCACTGGGTGTATGTCTACGATGAAGCGTTCGATAACGAAATCGATGCCCGCGTGCACCTGTTCGACGGCGACAGCTATCGTCGGCTGGGACAGATCGACGCCGGCTTTCTCCCGAGCGTCAGCCTCTCGCCCGACGGCACGACCACCGCCGTGGCCACCAGCTATTTCGCGCGCGGCAGCCGCGGTACGCGCACCGACGTGGTCGAGTTCACCGACAACGCGACCCTCGCCACGACCGGTGAGATCGTGCTGCCGTCCAAGCGCGCCCAGACCTCTCCCACTATCTTCAACATGGGCTACAGCACCGACGGCCACTTCCTGTACGCGGCCTACCTGACACCCGCAGCCTCGTTCGGCGTGCTGGATCCGGCCGGGCGCGCGGTGCTCGGGGAGATCGACACCGCCGGCTGTGTGCTGGTGATCCCCTGGGGACCGAACCGCGTCTCGTCCCTGTGCGAAAGCGGGCGGCTGCTCACCGTCACCCTCGACGCGCAAGGTCACGAAACCACGCGCGCGCTGTCGGAGCCGTTCTTTGATCCCGACCGCGACCCGGTGTTCGTGCAGGGCGTGCCAACCGCCCGAGGCTACGCATTCCTGTCGTTCCTCGGCGAGGTGCACGAGCTCGACCTGTCCGGCGCGCAACCCGCCTTTGCGCAGCCCTGGTCACTGGTGAGCCCGGCCGAGCAGGGCCGCTGGCGCCCGGGTGCGGACCAGGTCGGCGCCGTTCACCGCGGGCTCGGCCGGCTGTACGTGCCCATGCATCAGGGCGGCGAAGGAACGCACAAGGACGGCGGCACCGAAATCTGGGTGTTTGACATGGCCGCACACCGGCGCCTGGCGCGTTGGCCGATGCACGCGGCCGGCCTGTCACGGGTGCTCGCCGTGCAGGTGTCGCAGGATCGCGCGCCGATCCTGTTTGCGGCCACTGACGCCGCGGACGTGGCCGTGTTCGATGCCCTCACCGGCAAGCTGCGGCACGTGGAGAAGCACCTCGGCCAGACGCCCTGGATGATGCTGACTCCCTGACATTACGGGTCACACCATGCGCTCGCTCGATCACCTGTTCGAACACTCCTCGCGCTCGCTGGCGCGCCACACCTCACGTCGCAGCGTGCTGGCCTCCCTCGGTCAGCTGCTGACCGGCGCGGCGCTCCTGCCGCTGCTGCCGGTGGATCGTGGCGCCCGTGCCTGGGGGAGCGAGGCCAAGCCCGACAGTCCGGAGAGCTGTGAGTACTGGAAGTACTGCGCTATCGACGGCTTCCTGTGCTCGTGCTGCGGCGGAACCTCCAGCTCCTGTCCACCGGGCACCGCCACCTCGCCCATCACCTGGATCGGCACGTGCCACAACCCCGGCGACGGCCGCGATTACATCCTCTCCTACAACGACTGTTGCGGGAAGACCAGCTGCGGCAACTGCGAGTGCAACCGTAACGAGCGCGAGAAGCCGATGTACCGGCCGTCGCGCAACAACGACCTCAACTGGTGCATGGCCAACGCCGACTCGAACTATCACTGCTCGGTGTCCGTCATCCTGGGAGTCGCGGAAAAATGAGGCGTCGGCGCCCGGGCGTC
>DATKEZ010000129.1:0-2185 GCA_035511775.1 Steroidobacteraceae bacterium
CATGGCGGAGACGCTGATCAGCAACCCGCCGTCGCAGCCGGACTGTCCCGAGAGACTGTGGCCGCCGCCTTTCACGGCGGTGAGCAGACGGTGCGCCGCGGCGAAGCGCACCGCGTTCTGCACGTCGGCCGCATCCGCGCAGCGCACTATGAGGGCGGGCTTCTTGTCGAATGCGGCATTCCATACCCGCCGCGCGGCGTCGTAGCCCTCCTGCCCGGGCGCGAGCAGCTGGCCGTGCAGCGCCGCGCGCAGGTCTCGCACGTCGGCCTCGGCGAGCGTGACTTGCCGGCCGTCGAGTCCGACGGCATCAACGTTGCCGCTGCCGCCGAGGAGGGCAGCACTCGCGCGGCGTGCGGGCCAGGAGGCGGCGGCCAACGCCGCGAGCCCAGTCGTGACGAAGCTTCTTCTTTTCATGTTGACCCCCCGAGTTGCCAGAGTGCGCCGCGGAGCGTTCCGCGGTCAAGCACGCGCCCGCTGCGACGGAGCGAACCGGCAACACGCCTGTGGCACACTAGCGCGCCGCGGCGGTGGGGGATGGGCGTTCATGAACCAGCTTGAGGAATCGCGCGCCGCGGCGCTGCTGCGCCGCCTCGTCGTGCTGCAGCCCGGCGAGGCGCCGGCGCTCCTGGTGTCGTTCGCGACGCTGTTCTTCGTGTTCGCCAGCTACACGATCCTGCGTCCGGTGCGCGATGCCTTAGGGATCACTTCCGGGCTCGAGAAGATCCCGTACCTCTTCTGGGGGGTCTTCATCGTGATGCTGGTGCTCCAGCCGCTCTACGGGTGGCTCACCTCCCGCTTCCCGCGGGCCGTGTTCCTGCCGTGGGTCTACGGGTTCTTCATTGCCAACCTGCTCGGCTTCTACCTCTGGTTCCGGCTCGAGGCGGACCACACCTGGATCGCGCGCACCTACTTCGTGTGGGTGAGCGTCTTCAACCTGTTCGTGGTGGCGGCGTTCTGGAGCCTGATGGCGGATCTGTTCACGCGCGAGCAGGCGGGACGGGTGTTCGGCTTCATCTGGGCGGGAGCCAGCACCGGGGGGCTCATCGGGCCGTTCATCGCCCACGAGCTCGCCGTGCCCGTCGGCGCCATCAATCTGCTGCCGATCTCGGCGGCGCTGCTCACCGTTTCGCTGGTCCTGATGATCTCCGTGATCCGTCTGCAGAGGAGGCAGGCGGCCGCGACGCGCGTCGAGGGGACGCCACAGGCGGACGCCGCGCTCGGCGGGAGCGTGTGGGCTGCCTTCGCTCAGGTCGTGCGCTCGCCGTATCTTCTCGGCATTGCGCTGTTCGTGCTGCTCATGACCTGGGTGTCGACCTTCCTCTACCTCGAACAGCAGGCGTTCGTGGCCAAGGCGTTTGCTACGGCTGATGAGCGCACGCGCTTCTTCGGCGGCATCGATTTCTGGGTGCAAGCCGCCTCGCTCCTGATGCAGCTGCTGCTCTTCGGTCGGCTGTTCAAATGGGTGGGCCTCAGGGCCATGCTGGTGTCGGTGCCCGTCATCATGACTGCAGGCTATGCGCTCGTGGCTCTCGCGCCGCGCTTCATGGTGCTGGTGGTGGTGTACGCGGTGCGTCGGGTCGGGGACTACGCGCTGACGCGCCCGTGCCGCGATGCGCTCTTCACGGTGGTGAGCCGCGAGGAGAAGTACAAGGCAAAGAGCCTCATCGACACCTTCGTGTACCGCGGCGGCGACGCCCTGAGCGGCTCGCTCTACAAGGAGCTCACCGGCTCATTCGGAGCCGGCCCCGCGGCCATCGGCTGGCTGGGAGCTGCGATCTCGGCGCTCTGGAGCGTGCTGGCGCTCGCGCTCGGGAAGGCTCAGGAGCAGCGGCGCTCGATCACGGCAGGATAGGGCGGCTGCGCTCCCGCAGCGTCGGAGCGGCGGGGTCGCGACAGCTACGCCGCGCTCGACTGCGGCACGTCCGCCGCGCCTTCGCGCAGCGCCGTCGCAGCGGCGATGATCTCCGCGGCGGTTGCGATGCGGTCATCGCGCGACTTCGCCAGCAGCCGCGTGACGAGGGTCTGATAGCGCGCGAGCTCGGGCGGCAGCATGGGGAGCTCCGCGCTCACGTGCTGCTGCAGCACTTCCATGGCGCTGCCGCCGGTGTAGGGCTTACTCCCGGTCAGCATCTCGTAGCAGATGACGCCGAGGCTGTAAAAATCCGAGCGCGCGTCGAGGAGCTCG
>DATKEZ010000130.1:0-9007 GCA_035511775.1 Steroidobacteraceae bacterium
GTGGCCGCCTACGTACCCCTGCGCCACGTGTATCCGGGCGCGCCGGAGCAGCTCGATCGCGAGCGCGTGCTCGCGGCGCTCAAGCCCATTCTCGAGGATCCCGCGCGCGGCAAGGTCGGGCACAATCTCAAGTACGACGCCCACGTGCTGGCGAACGCCGGCATCACACTCGCCGGCATGCGCTTCGACAGCATGCTCGAGTCCTACGTGTGGAACAGCGTCGCCACCAATCACGACCTGGACTCGGACGCACAACGGTATCTCGGACTGCGCACCATCAGCTACGAGGACGTCGCCGGCAAAGGCGCGAAACAGCTCAGCTTCGACCAGGTGCCGCTGGAGCGCGCCGGCGAGTATGCGGCCGAAGATGCGGACGTGACGCTGCGCCTGCACGGGGCGCTGTGGCCCCAGCTTCAGGGTGTGCCGGCGCTCGCGCGCCTGTACGAGGAGTGTGAGCAGCCGCTGGTACCGGTGCTGGTCGGCATGGAACATCGCGGCGTGCTGGTGGATCGCGAGCAGCTGCGCGCACAGAGCCGCGAGTTCGCGCGCCAGCTGCAGGAGCTGCTGCTGCAGGCGCACCGCGAGGCGGGCCACGAATTCAACATCGAGTCCCCCAAGCAGCTGCAGCAGATCCTGTTCGAGCGGCTGCAGCTGCCGGTGCGGCGCAAGACCCCGACCGGACAACCCTCGACGGCCGAGGACGTGCTGGAAGAGCTCGCCGGGAGCTACGCGCTTCCCAGGATCGTGCTCGAGTACCGCGCGCTCGCCAAGCTCAAGTCCACCTACACGGACAAGCTCCCTGAGCAGGTGAATGAGCGCACCGGGCGCATTCATACCAACTATGCCCAGGCGGTCGCCGCCACCGGGCGGCTGTCCTCCGTCGATCCCAACCTGCAGAACATCCCGGTGCGCCGCCCCGAGGGACGGCGCATCCGCCAGGCGTTCATCGCGCCCCCCGGTTACCTGCTGCTCGCCGCCGACTACTCGCAGATCGAGTTGCGCATCATGGCGCATCTCTCGGGCGATGAAGGTCTGCGCGCGGCGTTCGCCGAGGATCGAGACGTGCACCGGGCGACGGCGGCGGAGGTGTTTGGCGTCAGCCCGGAAGCGGTCACCGCCGATCACCGTCGCACCGCGAAGGTCATCAACTTCGGCCTCATCTACGGCATGTCGCCGTTCGGCCTGGCACGCAACCTCGGCATCGAGCGCGGCGCCGCGCAGCAGTATGTGGAGCGCTATTTTCAGCGCTATCCGGGCGTGAAACGCTTCATGGACGAGACGCGCGCGCAGGCGCGGCAGATCGGGTACGTCGAGACGGTGTTCGGCCGGCGGCTGTACCTGCCCGACATCCGCTCCGGCAACGCGCAGCTGCGCCAGTATGCCGAGCGCAGCGCGATCAACGCGCCGATGCAGGGCACGGCGGCCGACATCATCAAGCGCGCCATGATCACCCTCGATGCCTGGTGCAGCCGCGAGGACGCCCCGGCGCGACTCATCATGCAGGTGCACGACGAGCTGGTGCTCGAAGTGCGCGCGGACGCGGTCGAGCAGGTGAGCGCGGCGGTGCGCGAGCGCATGGTGAATGCGGCCTCACTCAGCGTGCCGCTGCGCGTGGACGTGGGAACGGGTGCCAACTGGGACGAGGCGCACTGAGGACAGGCTGTCGCCGCCCGGCTACAGTCAACCGATTCGGGCCCGATGTGTTAGGAGGTGATACGGGAAACCAAGCGAGGTCAGTCATGCGTAAGCTTGTGCATCTCATCGTGCTCGCGCTCGGAGCGGGCGCCGCCCACGCGGACAACGGCTACTTCTATGTCGGCGCCGGCGTCTCGAACGACAACCTCAGGGATATCGCTGCGACCAACTCCAACCTGAACAGCACCAACTGGAAGGTGTGGGCGGGGCTGCGGCCGATCAGCGTGTTCGCCGTCGAGGCCGACTACATCGACCTCGGCAGCCAGTCTGTCACCTCGCAGTTCGTCTCCGGCTCCAGCAGCACGCACCTCAATTACAAGGCCTTCACCGGATACGCCGTCGGCTATCTGCCGATCCCGATGCCGTATATGGACATCTTCGCGAAGGCGGGGCTGGCGCGCTGGACCTCGAGCGGGGGCAACACCGTCATCAGCCCGCCCGGTGGCAATCAGTTCTTCTCTCTGTCAGACAACGGCACCCAGTTCGCCTGGGGCGCCGGCGGCCAGCTTCACATCGGCAACGTCGGCGGGCGGCTCGAGTACGAGAGCTTCAGCATCCGCAACTCGAGCGGCGCCAATATCGTCTCGCTCAGCGTGTTCCTGAATCTGTTCTAGGCTTTGTGGCGCAGGCGATACAAGTGGTTGAGCAAACTTATGATTTGAAAAGATATTTTTTCCGAGCCGGTGCGGAACTCGCAGCCAGGTGAGTCGTCCAACCTAACGAGTGCATCGCACTCCCCGCTTCCCTCCCTGAGCGGGTAAAACCCGGTTCAAGAGACCTGTGCCGGGTTAGTCTGCCCCGGCGGTTTTAACAACCGCCGGGGCTTTTTATTGCCCTTATCGCCCCTTGCGATCCGCTCACCCGAGCCACGCTGCAAGCGTGTCCTGGGCCTGCGCCACGCCGATCCCCTTCAGCGCCGAAAACAATTGCGCCGTCGCGCGGGCGCCGAGGGTGGCCGTCGCGGCACGCAGCACGGCCGCCGCCTCCCCGTGGTTGAGCTTGTCGGCCTTGGAGAGCAGCACGTGCACGCGGTGCCCCGGCAACACCCATGCGAGCAGGCCCTCGTCCGCCGGGGTGACGCCGCGCCGCGAGTCGACGATCACGAACAGCCCGCGGAGCGAGGTGCGCGTACGCAGCGCATCGATGAGCGGCGGCCACGCGCGCCGCTCGACTTGCGGGACGTTCGCGTAGCCGTATCCGGGCATGTCGACCAGACGCCGCAGCGGCGCCAGCTCGAAAAAGTTGAGCAGGCGCGTGCGGCCCGGCGTCTTGCTGGTACGCGCCAGTGCGCGGCGCTGAGCGATGGCGTTGATGGCACTCGACTTGCCGACATTGGAGCGCCCCGCGAAGGCGACCTCGGCGCCGGCATCCGGTGGAAACTGCGCCGGCGCGGCCGCGCTGATCAGAAACCGTGCCTCCTCAAACCGGCTCACGTTTTCAAGGGGTAACAAAGCGCTGGCACCTCTGTAGTGTACAATTCGGCGCCCTCGCATCGCGGACCCGAGCCGGAAAGAAACCATGCCGCACAGCCTGAATTGGATGGGGCTCACCGCCGTGGCGGGGACGCTGCTGTGTGCGGCGCCCTTGAGCCTGGCGCAAGCGCCCGGGGCAGCGTCCGCCAGCAGTCCTGCCGAGGCACCCCTGGCCGCCGCGCCGGCCGCGCAGAGCGCCGCGCCCGCGGGCGTGGCAACACCCGAGTTGCCCTTCACGCATGGCAAGATCCCCGACGGCGCCACCAAGTCCGCGGTGTGCTCCGCCTGTCACGGCCCGAATGGCAACAGCGTGAATCCCGACTGGCCACGACTTGCCGGCCAGAGTGCCGTCTACATCGCCGAGCAGTTGCGGCTGTTCCGCTCCGGGCTACGCGCCAACCCGGTGATGCAGCCGCTCGCCGCCACCCTCAGCGATCAGGACATCAACGATCTCGCGGTCTACTACGAGGCCCAGACGCCCACGGGGCTGGAGGCCGACCCTTCGTACTGGCAGGGTGGTCAGGCGCTCTATGTGCGCGGCGACCGCGCCCGGGAAGTCCCGGCGTGCATCGCGTGTCATGGGCCGGTGGGACGCGGTAATCTCGCGGCCGGATACCCCGCCCTGCGCGCGCAGCAGTCCGTCTACGTGGTGAAGCAACTGAACGACTACGCGAGCGGTGCGCGCTACGCCGGGCCCAACCCGCTGCAGGCGAGCCGCAACGGCACGATGATGTTCACGGTCGCCAAGCGCCTCACCCCCGAGCAGATCCGCGACGTGGCCTCCTACGTGCAGGGTATGCGCTGATTCGAGGATGCACATGATCCGTACGCTCGCCCTGGCGGCCCTGCTGGCGTTGTGCGCTTGCGCACGGCAGGAGCCCACACCACCTCCCGTCCCACCTGCGCCCGCGCCCGCCGCATCGGCCAACACGCAACCGGCATCGCCCCAGACCGCGGCCGTGCCCGCGCCTGGCGCCGTTCAGAACGAGACCCAGCAGGCCACCGCCTCCCAGGAGTCGGTCGAAACGGAAGGCGAGCGACCGGCGCGCAGCGACACTTCGCTCGAGAAGATTGCGGAGCTGCCGGCCGGGGCACAGCTGCCGGACGGCAAATGGCAGCCGGGCGTCAGCTACCAGCCGCTCGTTCCCGCGCAACCCACCAGCGTCGCACCCGGCAAGGTGGAAGTGATCGAGGTGTTCTGGCTCGCCTGCCCGCACTGCTACGCGCTCGAACCGTTCATCAGGAACTGGCTCAAGACCAAGCCCGCATACGTCGAGTTCACGCGCGTGCCGGTGATGTGGGGCCCGGTGCACCGCGCGCACGCGCGCCTCTACTACACCTTCGAGGCGCTGGGACGCGACGATCTGGTCAGCAAGGCGATGGAGGCGATCTCGACGCAGCACACCCCGCTCGCCGGGAACAGCGAGGAGGAGTCCTTCCGGGTCGAACAGAATTTCGCCGCCCGCAACGGCGTCAGCGCCGATGACTTCGCCAAGGCTTACAACTCCTTCACTGTCAGCTCCAACGTGCAGCGCGCGGAGCAGCTCACGCAGCGCTATCACGTCGAGGGCGTACCGTTGATGGTCGTGAACGGCAAGTACACCACCGATGTCGCGAAGGCCGGCAGTGAAGCCAAGCTGACCGAGCTGGTGAGCGACCTGGTCGCCGCCGAGCATCGCCGCTGACGTCCTCGTCCGAGCTCAGAGCGCGCTCGCCTTGAGCGTCACGTCCACGTTGCCGCGGATGGCTCTGGAGTAGGGAGTTAGCGCGCCCGACTGGATTCGAACCAGCGACCTGCAGCTTCGGAGGCTGCCACTCTATCCAACTGAGCTACGGGCGCGTGGGGCGGGCGATCATACGCGCCGGCGCCGGGAGCGTCTATTTACGAGGCAGGCAGTCCTGCGGCTATACTTCGCGCCCCCGTTGGGCGCGTCCGAAAGCGGATGACATGAGCAAGCAGGATACCCATTTCTTCAACGTTTTCAGCCTGGTGATCGGCGCGCTGGTGGCGGTCGCGGTCGGCCTGTTCGCGCTGGCGCGTATCGTCGCCAGCCACACCCAGGATCTGCAGGTGCTCAGCGAAGCCGACTACAGCAAGAACGTCGATGCGCGGATCCACCCACCGGTGCAGGAAGCCATCGCCGGGCGTGACAATTCGGCTCTGGCGATCAAGCCGGCGGAGGCCGCGGGGGCGGGCGGCGCGGCCGCAGCCGCGATGCCGAAGAACGGTACCGAGCTCTTCGATCAGACCTGCAGCGCCTGTCACGGACAGGGTATTGCCGGCGCGCCCAAGGCCGGGGACAAAGCCGCCTGGCGTGCACGCATCGCCGAGGGCAAGGCGGTGCTCTACGAGCATGCCCTCAAGGGTTATCAGGGCAGCGCGGGTGTGATGCCGCCCAAGGGTGGCCGCACCGACGCGCCGGACGAGCTCGTCAAGCAGGCCGTCGATCACATGGTGCAGATGGCGCAGTAGCGGCGCCGTCGCGATCCAGACAGCGCAACGGCACCGCCTCGCCCAGATGCGCGGCGCTGATGGCCGCGGCGCCCTCGAGGTCGGCTATGGTGCGCGCCAGTCTCAGTACCCGCTGGCGCGCCCGGCCCGAGAGTCCCCACCGCCGCATCGCCGCCTCGAGCAGCCGCTTCCCGGGCTCATCCACCGCGCACCAGTGCTGCACCTCCGCATCCGTGAGGCGCGCGTTGCACCGCTGCTGGCGGGCGAGCTGCACGGCGCGCGCGCCGGCGATGCGGCCGGCGGCGGCGAGGGTGGTTGGCCCAACACCCGTGGCGGCGTCGAATTCGCAGGCCGCCACCCGCGGCACCTCCACCTGCATGTCCAGCCGGTCGAGCAAGGGGGCGGAAACACGCCCGCGGTAGCGGCGCACCTCGGCCGGTGTGCAGCGGCACCCGCCCGCCGGATCTCCGAACCGCCCGCACGGACAGGGATTCATCGCCGCGATGAGCTGAAACGCCGCCGGGTACTGGGTCTGCAGTGCGGCCCGCGACACGGCCACCACACCGGTCTCGAGTGGCTCGCGCAGCGCCTCCAGCACCCCCCGCTCGAACTCCGGCAACTCGTCAAGAAACAGCACGCCGTGGTGCGCGAGGCTGATCTCGCCCGGACGCGCGCGGGCGCCGCCGCCCACCAGCGCTGCCGTCGAGGCGGTGTGATGCGGGGCGCGGAACGGCCGCTCCCCGAGGCACTGCGGCGTGAAGCCCGCGGAGCTCACCGCGGCGACCGCGGCCACCTCCAGCGCCTCGGCATGCGTCAGCGGAGGCAGGAGTCCGGCCAAGCGCTGCGCCAGCATGCTCTTGCCCGATCCGGGCGGACCGATCATGAGGAGGCTGTGCCCTCCGGCCGCCGCGATGATGAGCGCGCGCTTGGCGTGCAGCTGCCCGCGCACATCGGCCAGATCCAGCGGCACACTGCGCCCGGGCCCATCGTGGGCGCCGAGCGGCGGCGGCGGGCAGGGCGACAGTGGCGCGGCGCCGGTGAGGTGCGCACACACCTCGAGCAGGTGACCCGCGGCGCGCACCTGCGCCGGTGCCACGACGCACGCCTCCGCGGCATTGGCGCGCGGCACCACCAGCTCGTGCCCGTACCGCGCGGCATGCGCCGCCGCGAGCAACAGGCCGCGCACGGGCTTGAGCTCTCCGGTCAGACCGAGCTCGCCGTAGAACTCGCGGGCCACGCAAGTCCCGCAGGTGTCAGCCGGCGCGCGAATCTGACCGGATGCCAGCAGAATTCCGAGCGCGATCGGCAGGTCGAAGCGACCGCCCTCCTTGGGCAGATCCGCGGGCGCGAGACTCACCGTGATGCGGCCGGCGGGAAATTCGAAGCGCGAGTTGAGCAGCGCCGCGCGCACCCGCTCCTTGCTCTCCTTCACCACCATGGCGGGCAGGCCGACGATGCAGAAGACCGGCAGGCCGCTCGCGAGGCTCACTTCGACGTGCACCAGCGGCGCGTGCAGTCCCACCTGCGCACGGCAGGCGACCCGGGCCACAGCCATGAAAGCCGGTGCGCGGTGCGAGGCGGCGGAGCGCTAGGCCGGCGGACCCGGCGCGTTGCCGGCGGCGGCGCCGCCGCCCTCCAGGGTCGCGAGCCGCGCCTCGAGTGCTTCGAGCCGCGCTCGCGTGCGCTCGAGGACGCGCGTCTGGGCGTCGAACTCGTCCCGGCTCACCAGGTCGAGCTTGCTCAGGCGCTCGCGCAGCACCGCGCGGAAGTTGCTCTCGAGGTCCTGCTGCATGCTGCGCAGCGCCGGCGGCACGCGCTCGAGCAGACGGCGGGCGATCTCATCGATGCGGAATGAATCCATGGCTCTCTCTCATGCGGCAGCATTAGCTTACGCGCCGCCGGTGGCGGGTGCAGCCGGTGTTTGTCACGCGATCGACCTGATACGGCCTTCCTGGGCACGAGCGGCTACCCCGGCATCTGGAAGTAGTTCATCATTCAGCAGCGGGCCCATGGCACTCGGGCGCCGGTTATAGCTATGGTGTGACCCTTGGCGGGGCTCGGCCTGCGCCGGGTGTGACGGAGTTCAAGGGTCGCGCCGCTCGCCAGCGCCATACTTCACCGGCGGGAGGCCTTTTTATGTTGCGACTGCTACCCATTACCGCCCTGATTCTGGCCGGCGCGCTCACCGTGGCGCGGGCCGACGTGTATCGCTGGATCGATGAGCACGGCGAGCCGCATTACAGCGATGAGTGGGTGCCGGGATCGGTAATCATCAAGACGATCAAGCCGCACCCGTCGACTTTCACTTCCACGGCACGCACCTCGAGCTCGAACAACCGCGTCTCCACCGAGCTCAACGACCAGGCCAACGCCCAGGCGGTGCAGCAGGACGTGGCCAAGACACGCGACGTACAGTGCAAGGCGGCGAAGGACCGCTACACGAAGTCCATCCAGACGCGCCACGTCATCAAGGTAAACAAGGACGGCGAGCGTGAGGTCCTCTCCGACGAAGCCGCCGACGCCTTCCGCGCGCAGGCGCGCAAGGACGTGCAGGACCTCTGCGGCAGCGTGCCCGCTTTCACTCCCGACCAGCCGATACCCGAGCCGCAGCCCATACCCGAGCCCAAGGTCAATCCCGCCGAGGCGACTTCACCTTAGATCCGGCTATAGTGACGCCCGCGGCCGCTCCGGCCGCACGGGGGGCGGGGAACAGATGCGCGTAGGCTTTGTCGGGCTCGGCGCCATGGGCACGCACATGGCGCGCAATCTGCACCGTGCGGGCATGCTCGCCGCGGTCTGGAACCGCAGCGCCGAGAAGGCGCGCACGCTGGCGTCAGAACTCAACGTGACCTCTCCCGCGGCGCTCGAGCAGCTGGCCGCCGGCGTCGATGCGGTGGTGGCGTGTGTCTCGGCGGATGCGGACGTGCTCGAGGTGACGCGCGCCCTGGCACCGGGAATGAAGTCCGGCGCGCTGATGCTGGACTGCTCCACCATCGGCGCCGAGACCGCCCGCCAGGCGGCCGCACTGCTCGCCCCGCGCGGTGTGGAATTCCTCGATTGTCCGGTGAGCGGCGGCGTCGAGGGCGCGCGCGACGCCACGCTCGCCATCATGGCCGGCGGCACGCCCGCGGGCTTCGAGCGGGCCTTGGCCGTCCTCGGGGCCCTCGGCCGCACCATTACGCACTTCGGCCCGACCGGCAGCGGCCAGGCCGCCAAGGCCACCAACCAGATCATGTGCGCGGGCATTATCGAGGCGGTCGCGGAAGCGATGGCGTTCGCGCGCGCGCAGGGGTTGCCGCTCGAGAAACTGATCGACACCCTCGGCAAGGGCGCGGGCTCCAGCTGGTACTTCGTGCATCGCGCGCCCAACATGGTGCGCGGCGCCTAT
>DATKEZ010000131.1:0-2549 GCA_035511775.1 Steroidobacteraceae bacterium
GGGACTCACCGCGATGAAGCGCCTACCTGAGCGCCGTGGCAGCCGCTCGAGCAGCGCCGCCCGCGGCGCTTGCCCCCCGGGGTCAGCGGCGGGCAACGCCTGCGTCCTCAGGGGCTCGCCCGGTGAGCGGTGGCACAGGAACGCCCGCGCCCCCGCATCGGCGGCGCGTGCCCGCACCAGGCGCCCGTCGAGACGCACCTGGTCCTGGGGAGCGACCCGCGCGCCAAGCTCTGCCGGGCGTCCGTTGATGGTGAGGCGGCCGGCGCGGATCCAGGCTTCCGCTTCGCGCCGTGAGGCGAGCCCGGCACGGGCCAGCATCTTCTGCAGCCGCTCGGCGTGCGTGCCGGCCCCGAGAGGTGCGCGGGGGCGCGCCCCCGCAGAGTCGCGCGAGCCCGGAACGCGACGACGCCCGCCGCCGGTGCGCGCCGGTGCGCGCGCCATCAACCGTCCAGATGGCGCGGTCCGGCCACCAGCTCGCGCGAGCCATCCCCCTCGGCCGAGAGCTCGTCGTCCTCGGGGGTCTCTTCGCTGTCCGCAGCGTCGGCGCCCGCGCCGCTTTCCGCGGCCGGGCCCGGCACCGCCGCCGCAGCGTCCTCGCCCGCCGTGAGGGCGGCCTCGTCGGTGAGCCCCAGCTGCAGGTTGAAGTCGCCCAGGGCCCGAACTTCAGCGAGCGGCGGCAGCTCATCGAGGCTCTTCAAGCCGAAATAGTCGAGGAACTCGCGTGTCGTGCCCAGCAATTCCGGGTGGCCGGGAACATCGCGGTGACCGACGACGCGCACCCAGTTGCGCTCGATCACGGTCCTGATGATGTTGGGGTTGACGGTGACCCCGCGCACCGCCTCGATCTCGGCGCGGGTGATCGGCTGGCGGTAGGCAATCAGCGCCAGGGTCTCGAGCAGCGCCCGCGAGTAACGCGCCGTGCGCTCCGGCCACAGGCGGGAGATTTCCGCCGCCAGCTCCCGCCGCACCTGGATACGAAAGCCGCTGGCCGTCTCCTTCAGCTCGATACCGCGCCCGGCGTACTCCACCGCCAGGGCGGCGAGCGCCGCACGCACCTGCTGCGGGCTCGGGCGCGCGCTGTCCTCGAACAGCCGCGTGAGCTCCGCCACCGGGAGCGGCGTGCCCGCGGCCAGCAGCGCCGCCTCGATGACGTTCCTGACGTATGACTCACTCATGCGGGATCCTCATCGGCGCGCGCCGGTGCGGCGGCCTCGGGTGCAGTCTCGGCGGCGGGCGCCGCGGCTTCCGTTGGGTCGCTCACCACGCGCAGCGTGCGCCCCGGAGTGGCGGCGCGCACGTGCAGTGGCGCGTAGGCGTGCGCCTGCACGATGTCGATCAGCCCCTCGCGCATGAGCTCGAGAATCGCGGCGAAGGTGATGGTGACACCCATGCGCCCTTCTGCGGGCCGGAACAGCTGTTGGAACGGCACGAACTGCGCGCCACCACCAAGCAGCGCCAGGATCTCGCTCATGCGTTCGCCCACCGACAGCAGCTCGCGCTGAATGTGGTGGTGGGCGAACATCTGTGCACGCACCACGACATCCTTGAAGGCGAGCAGCATCTCCTGCAGCGCGATCTGCGGCAGGGTGCGCAGCAACTGCCGTTCCTTGAGCTCGGCTGAGGTCGGCCACACATCGCGCTCCAGGCGCGGCAGGGTATCGATCCCGGCGGCAGCGCGTTTGAAACGCTCGTACTCCTGCAGCCGTCGCACCAGCTCCGCGCGCGGGTCCTCCTCGCCGTCCTGATCGAGCCTGGGGCGCGGCAGCAGCATGCGCGATTTGATCTCCGCCAGCGTCGCCGCCATCACCAGATACTCGCCCGCGAGCTCCAGCTGCAGATCCTGCATGAGCTCGATGTACTGCATGTACTGGCGGGTGATCTCCGCCAGCGGGATATCGAGAATATTCAGGTTCTGCCGGCGGATGAGGTACAGCAGCAGATCGAGCGGGCCCTCGAAGGCCTCGAGAAACACCTCCAGGGCCTGCGGCGGGATGTACAGGTCGCGCGGCAGCTGCGAGATCGGCTCCCCGTTGACGACCGCGAACGGCATCTCCGCCTGCTGTGGCGGCGCCTGTGCGACAGCCGGCGGCGGCGGCGTGTTGGAGACCACGATCTTCAGTTCAGGTTTGTGCTTCATGCGTGTTCCGGTACCTGCGCCTTCAGTCGGGGCGCAGATGCATGGTGCGCCTCACTTCGTCGAGCGTCTGGCGCGCGACCTCGCGTGCCTTGTCGGCGCCCTCGGCGACGATGCCGCGCACCAGCTCCGGGTTGTCCTCGAATTCCTGGGCGCGCCGGCGCATGCCGCCGATCTCCTCCACGATCCTGTCGATCAGTGGCTGCTTGCAGTCCAGGCAACCGATGCCGGCGCTGCGGCAACCCTCGTTCACCCACTTGCGGGTGGCCTCGTCGGAGTAGATCTTGTGCAGGTCCCACACCGGACACTTCTCCGGGTCGCCCGGGTCGGTGCGCCGCACGCGCGCCGGGTCGGTCTTCATGGCACGCAGCTTCTGCACGACCTGATCGGGCTCCTCGCGCAGCCCGATGGTGTT
>DATKEZ010000132.1:0-1076 GCA_035511775.1 Steroidobacteraceae bacterium
TCGAGCCCGCGACGCCCACCACGAAGAGGAAGGTGATCGCCGCCGTGAGACCAAAGGCGAATTGCCGCTCGAGCGGCAGGTAGAAGCCGAGGTCGCGGCCGACCAGCAGGTGGTAGCCGCCCGGCAAAGTGGTGCGCAGCAGCAGGGTATGCACCGGCTGACCGGCGAGCCGGTCCACCATCAGCGCGTGCATGTCCGCGCCGTCGGGGATGTCGCGCGGCCAGGCGGCGAGGTTGCCGGCGAGCGGCCGGTAGGCCGCGTCGGTGAGCAGCAGTGTGCGCTCGCCCACGATCTGCAACCGCAGGCGCGTCTCGATGTGCGCCGTGAGTCCCTGGGGCCCCTCGCGTGCGAACACGTCCGCGAGGTGCTGCGCATCGGCGTGCAGGATCTCCTCGCGCCCGGAGAAGATGCTCACGTTCCACGCGTACCAGAGCAGCACGGCGAAAGCGACCAGGGCGGCCAGCCCGAGCAGCAGGTAGCCGAGCGCCCAGGTGACGGGCGAGGAGCGCAGCAGCCTACTCATGGTCGGTGAGCATGTAGCCGGCGTTGCGCACCGTGCGCACCAGCGGCCGCTCCGAGTCGAGCTCGATCTTCTGCCGCAGCTTGGAGATGTGCACGTCGACCACGTTGGTCTGCGGATCGAAGTTATATTCCCACACCGCTTCCAGCAGCATGGTGCGTGTCACCACCTGATCGGCGTGGCGCATCAGGTACTCGAGCAGCTTGAACTCACGTGGCTGCAGCGTGACGGCGCGGTTGCCACGGGTCACGCGCCGCGACAAGAGATCCATGCGCAGGTCGCCGACCTGCAGCACACGCTGGGCGTCGCTCCCGGAGCTGCGCCGCCCGAGCGCATCGACGCGCGCCAGCAGCTCACCGAAGGAGAACGGCTTGGTGAGGTAGTCATCGCCGCCACTGCGCAATCCCTTGATGCGCTCATCGACCGCATCGAGCGCCGAGAGGATCAGGATCGGCGTGCGGTTGCCGGCCTTGCGCAGCGCCTCGATGATGCCGAGCCCGTCGATGTTGCCGGGGAGCATCCGGTCCATGACGATGACGTCATGCGGCTCGCTGGC
>DATKEZ010000133.1:0-13406 GCA_035511775.1 Steroidobacteraceae bacterium
GTGCATGTTCTGCGTCACGACGCCCGCTTCGCCGACGCTCATGTGGTAGGTGCGTTGCAGGAAGGTCGGTGTCCAGAACATGAGCCCCCAGCCCCACAGCGCGCACACCGCAGTGCCCATCATGACGTGCACCGCGGAGCGTTGCTGCCACAGGAAGCGCAGGGTCTCCGGAATGGTCGGGGTGTCCTGATCACCCGCATCGAGACAACCGCGCTTGGGTTCGCGTACCGTGAGCCATACCGCGATCCCGGCCAGCACTCCCGGAATCCCGAGTGCGAAGAACACGGCGCGCCAGCCGTAGTGATCGGCGATGGCGCCGGCGACGTTGTACCCTAGCCAGGCGCCGATCGGCGCGCCGAGCGCGAACACCGTGAGTGCCATGGCGCGCCGGTTCGCCGGGAAATAATCGGACAGCAGCGAATTCGCACCCGGCGTGCCGCCGGCTTCTCCGATGGTGACCCCGACGCGGGCGAAAAAGAACTGCCATGAGGTGCGCGCGAGCCCGCACACGGCGGTCATCACCGACCAGAGCACCAGGCAGGCCGCGACGATGTTACGGCGGTTCTTCCGGTCGATGAGCCAGGATAGGGGAAATCCCAACACGACGTAGAACAATCCGAACGCGAAACCCGTGAGTATCGCGACGCCCCGGTCCGTGAGATGCAGCTCAATCCGGATCGGGTCCAGCACCGTCGACACCACGTAGCGGTCGGCGATGCTGAGGGTGTAGACGAGACACATCATGATGAGCACGTACCAGCGCTCCATCAAGGAGGCTGACTGCAGCGGCGCTACGCCCAGTGCCGCGGTGTCGGATGCCACGGTGGACTGCAGCTCACTCATATGCTCTTGCCCTGCATGCGAAGCAGGTTACGCCAGTGGGCGCGAGCTGTCTTCGAGAATGAGATCCGCGCCCTTCTCCGCCACCATCAGGGTCGGGGCGTTGGTATTGCCCGAGCTGATGTTCGGAAAGACGGCGGCATCGACCACGCGCAGGCCGCTCACCCCGCGCACCCGCAGCCGCGGATCGACCACCGAAGTGCGCGTCTCTGCGCCCATGGCGCAGGTCCCGCAGGCGTGGAACACCGAGCCGGCGCGCCGGCGAAAGTCCGCCAGCACCTCGGCATCGGCTTGCACCTGCGCACCCGGCTCGCGCTCGCTCTCGGTCACCGCCGCGAGTGCCGGCGCAGCGGCGAGGCGCCGCACGACCCGCGCACCGTCGCACACGTCCCGCAGGTCCGCTTCGGTGGTCAGGGAATTCGGGACAATGGCGGGACTTGCAAGCGGATCGCTCGAGCGGATGTGGATCGTGCCGCGGCTGGTCGGCCGGCAGGTGTTGAAGGACATCAGGAAACCCGGGAACGGGTCGGGGTTCAGCAGGCGCCGTCTGGGACCGACTGTGCTGGTGCTGTAACTGGCCGGGTTGAAATAGATGTGCAGGTTCGGGCGCGTCAGCTCCGTGCGGCTGCGCAGGAAGGCGCCGGCCTGATTGACGCTCATGGCGAGCGGGCCGCGCCGGCCCAGGGCGTAGCGCAGCGCCGCCTTCACCTTGCCGAGCAAGGGAGCGAGCTGATCGTTCAGGGTCGGCACCCGCGAGCGGTAGAAATACGATACCGCGAGGTGGTCCTGCAGGCCGCGCCCGACGGCGGGTGAGTCGGCGATGACCGGAATGTGCAACTGCCGCAGCAGCTGCGCGTCCCCGACGCCCGAGAGCTCGAGGAGCTGCGGGGAGTTGATGGCACCGGCCGCCAGCAGCACCTCCAGGCGCGCGTGCGCCTGCTGCCGCGTGCCCCCTCTCAGGTACTCCACCCCCACCGCGCGCGAGCCTGAGAACAGCACCCGCGTGGCGTGCGCGCGCAGGCGCACGTCGAGATTGGCGCGCCGCCTCACCGGCCGCAGGTACGCATTGGCGCTCGAGACGCGCACCCCATCCTTGATGGTCACGTGCCACAGGCCCGCGCCTTCGGCCTGCGCACCGTTGAAGTCGCGCGTGTGCGCGATGCCGACGCTGGTGCACGCTTCGAGGAAAGTCGTACATAAGGGATGCACACTCGCCGACACGTCACTCACGTGCACCGGACCTCCTGCGCCGTGGAATTCGGACGGACCCCAGGCGTGATCCTCGAGCTTCTTGAAGTAGGGCAGCAGCTCGCTGAATGACCAGCCGGGATTACCCGCCGCGCGCCAGTCGTCGTAGTCCACGGGCTGCCCGCGCACGTACACCATGGCGTTGATGGAGCTCGAGCCCCCCAGCACCTTGCCGCGCGGCCAGAAGGCGCTGCGGTTGTCGAGCGCCGGATCAGGCTGCGCCTGGTACATCCAGTTGAAACGTGGATCGTTGAAGGTGCGGCCGTAGCCGATCGGCACCTGGATCCACGGCGAGCGGTCGTTGCCGCCGGCCTCGAGCAGCAGCACGCGATGCTCACCGCCCGCGGTCAGGCGGTTCGCGAGCACGCAGCCGGCGGAGCCGGCGCCTACGATGATGTAGTCATACTCGGTCATCTGTGCTAAAGCATCGCGCGATGAAACTGACTGACATCAGGACCTTCATCGCCGGTAACCCGGCCCCGGGCGTCGGCGGACGCTACTTCGTGTTCGTGAAGCTCACCACCGACGGCAACGTTCACGGAGTGGGGGAAGCCTACTGCGTGCCGTTTCATCCCGAGGTGGTGACGCGCATGCTCACGGATGTCTTCGAGCGCTATCTTGCGGGTGAGGACCCGCACAACATCGAGAGTATCTGGCGGCGCGTGTACTCGGCCGGTTACACGCAGCATCCGGACCTGTCGCTCATGGGGGTGTTGAGTGCGCTCGAGATGGCCTGCTGGGACATCATCGGCAAGGAAGCGAACCAGCCCGTCTACAACCTGCTGGGGGGCCGGGTGCACGAGCGGCTGCGCTCCTACACATATATCTATGCGCGCCCCGGAGACCGGAGCGACGTGTACCAGGATCCCGATCTCGCGGCCGAGCGAGCCGCGGAATACCTCGCGCAGGGCTTCACCGCCTTGAAGTTTGATCCGGCCGGACCTTACTCGGCCTTCGATGGCCGGCAGCTTTCGCTCGCGGCGCTCGATCTGTGCGAGCGCTTCATGCGCCAGCTGCGCGAGGCCGTCGGCTCGCAGGCTGACCTGCTGTTCGGTACTCACGGGCAGATGACCGCCGCGGGCGCGATTCGCCTCGCACGGCGCCTCGAGCGCTACGACCCCCTGTGGTTCGAGGAGCCCGTGCCGCCGGATGCGCCCGAGGAGATGGCGCGCGTGGCGCGCGCCACCAGCATCCCGATCGCCACCGGCGAGCGCCTCGCCACCAAGTACGATTTCGCGCGCCTGCTGAGCGCCGGCGCCGCGGCCATCCTGCAGATGAACCTGGGGCGCGTCGGGGGGATCCTCGAGGCAAAGAAGATCGCGGCGCTCGCCGAGGTGCACCACGTGCAGCTCGCGCCGCACCTGTATTGCGGGCCGGTCGTGGGCGCCGCCAACATCCAGCTCGCCACCTGCAGCCCGAACTTCCTCATCCTCGAGGGTATCGAGCGCTGGCAGGGGTTTCATGCCGATGTGCTCGTCAAACCCATCCGTTGGGAGGCGGGGTACGTGCTCCCGCCGACGGAGCCCGGTCTCGGCGTCGAGCTCAACGAGGAGCTCATCGCACGCCACCCCTACCGTGGCAAGCAGCTGCACCTGGAAATGGCCGGCAAACCACTGGCGTAGGCACTGCTACAGGCGCATTTCGGCGCGCAGGCGTTCTTCGTACCAGACGTGGAACAGCTTCACCATGTACTCACTCGCCGCGATCGGGCCGGGCTCGTAGGCGGGACTGGACGCGCCGCGCTGTGTTTCCACGACAAACGCCGCGTCCTGCGCGTTGGTGGCGTTCCACACGCTGGTGAGCTTCTCCAGATCGTAGTCGCGGCCTTCCTGCGCGTCGGCGTGCACCAGCCAGGTGCTGCGTACCAGCGTGCGTCCGCGCTCGAGCGGCAGCGTCGCGAAGGTGAGCGCGTGGTCGGAGAGGAAATGGAACCAGGCGTTGGGCTGGGTATGAAAGTGCAGGGTGCCGAGGCGCGGCTCCTTGAGATCCCCTAACAGGCGGCGCGAGGCCACGCGCGTGTCCGGGGTCATGGACTCGCCCGCACCGTCCAGCACCAGGCGCTCGGTGCGAAAGGCTGTAGGCCGACCGTGCAGCTGCTCGATCTCAGCCCACGGGAGCCCCGCGCGCGCCCAGAGCGCTTCCTGCACCGGGCGGGCGCTCTGGTAACGAGAGTAGGTGGCGCGCTCCTGCGCGGACATGCGCTGCGGGTCGATCTCGCCGAAGAAATCGAATAGCGAGCACAGCAGCTCCGGATGTCCCGCGCAATGGAAGCACTCGCGGTTGTTCTCGATGGTGAGCTTCCAGTTGCCGTGCTCGATGATGTCGACCTGCTTGGCGACCTTGGCGCGCGTGAGCTCGTGGGGCGCGAGATACGGCGTCATGCGCTGCAGCATGTCGTCGAAATCATCGGGCGGCTCATCCGCCAGGCACACGAATATCAGGCCTGCGAGTGTCTTCACGTGCACCGGCTTCAGGCGCCGCTGTGCCGCGGGGGCCTCGCCGGTGGCGCCGCAACCGACGACCCGGCCCTCGAGGTCGTAGGTCCAGCGATGGTACGGGCACTGCAGCGTCGCGCCGGCGATGCCGGAGTCCTGCAGCAGGATGCGCGAGCCGCGATGTCGGCAGGTGTTATGGAAGGCGCCGATCGAGCCGTCATCGCGTCGCACGATGAAGATCGGCCAGGGACCGATCTGGAAGGTGCGGTAGTCGCCGCCCTCGGGGATCTCGGGCTCGCTGGCCACGAACAGCCAGTGACGGCCGAAGATGTATTCGAGCTCGGCCGCATACAGCCGCTCATCGCTGAAGAACGCGCCCGGCAGTGCGAAGTCAGGCTTGCAGGAGGCGAGGAGCGTCGCCACGTGCCGCCGCAACGGCTCTTCAGCGGCCGGAGCGCGCAGCGATGCGCCCATGGAGGAGGAGGGTGATGCGTTCATGGGTAGTGCGTCCAGATCGTCTTCAGATCACAGTACTTTTCGATGGCATGGGGCGAGCGGTCGCGCCCGGAGCCGGAGAGCTTGAAGCCGCCGAAGGGCGTGGCCATGGAAGAGCGGTCGAAGGAGTTCACCCACACCGTGCCGCCGCGCAGGGCGCCCGAGACGCGGTGCGCCACGTTCATGTCGGCGGTCCAGACCGAAGCCGCGAGTCCATAGGGCGTGTCATTGGCGAGGCGCACCGCCTCGCTCTCGTCGCGGAAGCTCATGACGGCGAGCACCGGCCCGAAGATCTCCTCGCGCGCCACTTTCATATCCGGGCGCACGCCATCGAGCACGGTCGCCTCGACGTAAAAGCCGCCGCTCTCTGCGAGTGCTTGGCGGCCCCCGAATGCGATGCGTGCCCCGTCTGCCACGCCGCTGTCGATGAAGCCGAGCACGCGCTGCATGTGAGAGCGGTCGATGAGTGCGCCCATCTGCGTGCCGGGATCGAGCGGATGACCCAGGGTGATGGTCGCGGTGACGCGCCTGATGGCCGCGAGCAGGGCCTCCTTGACGCCCTCCTGCACGATCAGGCGCGAGCCGGCGTGGCAGGTCTCGCCGCTGTTGTAATAGATCCCCCAGGCGATGCCGTAGGCGGCGGCCTCGACGTCCGCATCCGCAAACACCACCTGCGGCGTCTTGCCGCCGCACTCGAGTGCCACGCGCTTGAGATTCGAGTCGGCGGCATAGCGCAACATCAGCCGGCCGACCTCGGTCGAGCCGGTGAAGCTGACCAGATCCACCTCCGGGTGCAGCGCGAGCGCCTTGCCGGCTTCCTCACCCAAGCCGGGCACGACGTTGAAGGTGCCCGGCGGCACCCCGGCCTCGCAGGCCAGCTCGCCCAGGCGGATGCCCGACAGGGGCGACTGCTCGGCCGGTTTAAGCACCACGGAGTTGCCGGCCAGCAGTGCCGGTCCCACCTTCCAGGCGCTGATGATGAGCGGATAGTTCCACGGCACGATCGCGGCCACCACCCCCAAGGGCTCGCGGCGCACCAGCGCCAGGTCGCTGGGCCCGGTGGGCGCGACCTCGTCGTACAGCTTGTCGGCGAACTCGGCGTAGTATTCGATGCAATCGGCGCAGTTGGCGACATCCACGCTGACCGAATTGACGATCGGCTTGCCGACGTCGCGCGTCTCGAGGAGCGCCAGGCGATCGACGTCGGCGCGGATGAGTTCCGCAAAGCGCCTGAGGATCCGCTTGCGCTCCCTGGGCTCCATGCGCCGCCAGGGGCCGGTCTCGAAGCTGGTGCGCGCCGCGGCCACGGCCGCATCGACGTCCGCCGAGCGGCAGCGCGCCACCTGACAGACGACCTGACCGTCGATGGGACTGATGTCATCGAACACCCCGCCGTCGCGGGCCGCGACCGGGCGGCCGGCGATGAAGGCGCGGCCTTCGGGCCGCACGCTGGCGGACAGGCGCTCCCAGCCGCTGCGGTCACGCTGGACGGCAGAGGTGCTCATGGGCTCAAGCTTCCAGAAGTCTGGCCGGGCATAAAAGCCTAGAAATTGAATAGCCCCATCTAAAAGAGGCATCGGGCCGCCGGGGCCCGGATCTAGAATGTAGCGCGCTCGAGGCTCACCTACCTAGCCACCCTAATTCCGGAGATCCTGCATGGCCGCCAAGAAAGCCAAAGTCAAGGCAAAATCCAAGGCAAGACCAAAGGCGACGTCCCGGGGCGCCACGCCCTCGCGGCCCGCCGCCAAGGGCAAAAGTGTCGAGCGGGATCTGCTGGCGCGCCTGCAGAAAGGGGCGGTGATCTGCGCCGAGGGGTATGTGTTCGAGCTGGAGCGGCGCGGCTACCTGCAGGCCGGCGCGTTCGTGCCGGAGGTGCTGTTCGATCACCCCGAAGTGGTCGAGCAGCTGCACCTGGATTTCGTGCACGCCGGGTCGGATGTGACGCAGGCGCTGACCTATTACGTGCATCGCGAGAAGCTGCGGGTCATCGGGCGCGAGAAGGACCTGGTGCCCATGAACCGCGCGGCGCTCGGGATCGCCAGGTCGGTCGCGCGCCGCACCGGCACGCTGTTCGCCGGCGATTTGTGCAATACCAACATCTACGACCCCGCCGACAAGAGCGCAATCAAGGAAGTCGCGCGGATTTTTGACGAGCAGGTCGGTTGGGCGGTCGAAGCGGGCGTCGATTACTTCGTCGCCGAGACCTTAGGGTGGGCCGGAGAGGCGCTCATGGCGCTGGAAGCCATCCGCAGGCACTCGAAAGTGCCGGTGGTGGTCACCTTCGCCATGCACCGCGAGGAGCTGACGCGCGACGGTCTCACGCCGGCCGAGGCCTGCCAGCGCCTGGAGGGGGCGGGAGCGGATGTGGTCGGGCTCAACTGCCACCGCGGACCCGCGACCATGCTGCCGCTGCTCAAGCAGATCCGCCCCGCGGTCAAGTGTCATGTGGCGGGCCTGCCGGTGCCGTATCGCACCGTTCCCACCCAGCCCTCGTTCATGTCCCTCACCGATCCGTGCTGCGGCGATCGGCGCGCGTTCCCCGTCGGGCTCGATCCGTTCGTGTGCACGCGCGCGGAGATTGCCGATTTCGGGCGCGAGGCGTTCGCGCTCGGCATCCGCTATCTGGGCGTGTGCTGTGGCGCAGGTCCGCACCACATCCGCGCGCTCGCCGAGAGCCTCGGCAGGCACCCCCCGGCCAGCCGCTACAGCGCCGACATGTCCAAGCACGCGTTCTTCGGCACCGACAAGCAGATCCGCAAGATCCAGACCGACTACCGCGACAAGGCCTGACTGCCGGCGTGAAGTACTCGGCCCTGGCGCTGCTGCGCGGCGCGCTCTCGTCGCACCGCAACTGGCCGCCGGCGTGGCGCTCGCCCGAGCCCAAAGCCGCCTATGACGTGGTGATCGTCGGCGGCGGCGGTCACGGGCTCGCCACCGCGTACTACCTGGCCAGGAACCACGGAATCCGCAACGTCGCGGTCATCGAGCGCGGCTGGCTGGGCGGCGGCAACACCGGGCGCAACACCACCGTGGTGCGCTCCAACTACCTGTATCCGCAGAGCGCGCGGCTGTATGACTTCTCGCTCAGGCTCTACGAGGGCCTGTCGCACGAGCTGAACTTCAACATCATGCTCAGCCAGCGCAGCCATCTGATGCTGGCGCACAGCCGTCACGACCTCGAGTCGCTGTCGCGCTGGGTCAACACCATGGCGATGCACGGCATCGATGCGGAGCTCGTGTCGCGCGAAGAGGTGGGCGCGCTCGTCCCGGCGCTCGAGCTGTCTCCCGACGCGCGCTTTCCGGTGCTGGGCGCCATGCGGCAACGCCGCGGGGGCACGGCGCGGCATGACGCTGTCGCCTGGGGTTACGCGCGCGCCGCCGATGCGCTCGGTGTGGACATCATCCAGAACTGCGAGGTGACCGGCTTCGTGACGGGTGAGGGCGGCAGGGTCACGGGAGTCGAGACCACCCGCGGGCGCATCCGCGCCGGGCGCGTCGGGATTGCGGCCGCCGGCCACAGCTCCGTGCTCGCGAAGCTTGCCGGATTCAGGCTCCCGGTGACGAGCTACGCGCTGCAGGCGATGGTGACCGAGCCCCTGAAGCCAACACTCGACGTCGTGGTCATCGCGCCGGGGACCGGGGCGTACGTGAGCCAGTCCGACAAGGGCGAGATGGTGATCGGCGCGAGCCTCGATCTCTTTCCTTCCTACGCGCAGCGCGGCAGCTTCGGGGTGCTGCAGCACGTGGTCGCGGCGACGCTCGCGATGTTCCCGTCCTTCAGTCGCCTGCGCCTGCTGCGCCACTGGGCCGGCATCGTGGATGTGGTGCACGATTCGAGCCCGATCATCGGGCCGACGCCGGTGCCCGGACTGTACATCAACTGCGGCTGGGGGACCGGGGGCTTCAAGGCCATCCCGGTGGGCGGCTGGACGCTGGCGCACGTGCTCGCGACCGGGCGCAGCCATGAGCTCGCCGAGCCCTTCCAGCTCGAGCGCTTCATCACCGGACGCCTCATCGACGAGGCGGCGGCCTCGGGCATCGCGCACTGAGCGGGGACGGGACGCCATGATGCAGCTGCCGTGTCCCTGCTGTGGAATGCGCGATGAGACCGAGTTCGTCTGCGGCGGAACGACGCACATTGCGCGCCCACCGCTCGAGGCGAGCGATGCCGAGTGGGGCCACTATCTCTTCTTCCGCGACAACCCCAAGGGAGTGCACTTCGAGCGCTGGCGGCACTCCTTCGGGTGCGGGGCTTGGTTCAACATCGCGCGCCACACCGTGACACACGAGGTGCTCGCGGTGTATGGCATGACCGAGACCCCGCCGCGCTCGGGCGCAGCGTAGGCCGCCTCATGGGCAGTGCGCGTTTGGCGGCCCCGGCGGGCGCGTGGATCGATCGCTCGCGCAGCGTTTCGTTCACTTTCAACGGGCGCAGCATGCGCGGCTTCAGGGGCGACACGCTCGCTTCCGCCCTGCTGGCCAACGGTGTGCGACTCGTCGGCCGCAGCTTCAAGCTCCACCGGCCCCGCGGCATCTGGTCCTGTGGACTCGAGGAACCGAGCGCGCTCGTCGATGTCGGCAGCGGTGCGCGGCGCACGCCGAATGTGCGCACCACGCTCCTGCCGCTCGAGGAGGGGCTCAGCGCGCAAAGCGTGAACTGCTGGCCGGGCTTGGGCTTTGACCTCGGCACCCTGACGGGGGCGTTCGCGCCACTGCTGCCGGCTGGCTTCTACTACAAGACCTTCAAGTGGCCGAACTGGCATTGGTTCGAGCCGGCGATCCGGCGCATGGCGGGCTTAGGTCAGGCGCCGACGGCAGCGGACGCCGATCACTACGAAGAGATCACCGCGCAGACCGACGTACTCGTCGTGGGAGCGGGCGTCGCGGGCCTCACCGCCGCCGTGGCCGCGGCGCGTGCCGGGGCGCGCACCATGTTGCTCGCGCGCGGCGCACAGCCGGGCGGCGCGCTCGGGTGGCACGCCGATCCCGCAGTCAGTGCACTCACGCAGCAGGCGCGCGAGCTCGGCGTCGAGCTGCACACGCGTACGCTGGCGTTCGGCGTCTACGACCACAACCTCGTGTGTGCCTGCGAGAGCCTCTCTCCCGAGGGCGCTGTCGAGCTGCCGGCGTGCGTACTGCGCGAGCGGCTGTGGAAAATCCGCGCCAGGAGCGTGATCGCCGCCGCGGGTGCCTTCGAGCGCCCGCTGGTCTTTCCCGACAATGACCGGCCGGGGGTCATGCTGGCCGGCGCGGCCATGAAGTACGCCGGCGCTTTCGGGGTGGCGTGTGGGCAGCGCGTCGTCATCGCCGCCAACAGTGATGGCGCCTATGCCGTAGCCTCGGCGCTCGCGGCTGCGGGGCTCGAGATCGTCGCGATCGCAGATCGCAGGGCCGGCTCAGCGGCCACGGAAGACACGCGCTTCCGCGTTCTGAGGCAGGCGACCGTGACGGCGGTCGTCGGCGCTCGCGCAGTGCGCGGCTGCACCGTGGCGCACCTGGCCGGGGGAAGTGTGCCCGCGGCCGCCGGCGAGCGGCTCGCCTGCGACCTGGTTCTGAACGCGGGCGGCTATGCGCCGGCCGTGCACCTGCACTCGCAGGCCGGCGGGCGGCTACGCTGGCTCCCCGAGAGCGCCATGTTCGTGCCGGACGGGCCGGCACCGGGGGTGGTGAGCGTGGGCGCGTGCGCCGGAGTATTCGCGCATGAGGCAGCGGTGAGTCACGCCGCCGCGGTCGGTGAGGCGCTCGCGCGCGGGCACACGCCGCCCGCGGCGCCGGTGGATGGTGGAGGGCGCTCGGACGCGCTCACGCATGTCGCAGGTGTGGCGGGCAAGCAATTCGTCGACCTGCAGAACGACGTGACGGCGCAGGACGTGGAGCTCGCCGGCCGCGAGAGCTACCGCTCGGTGGAGCACCTCAAGCGCTACACCACGACCGGCATGGGGACCGATCAGGGCAAGACGAGCAACATCAACGCGCTCATTCTCATGGCCGCGTACACCGGCCAGGCGCCCGCGGAGGTGGGCACGACGCGCTTTCGACCGCCGTTTGCACCCGTGACCCTCGGCGCGATTGCCGGGCGGCGTGTCGGGGAGCTCTACCGGCCACTCAAGCGCCTGCCGGCGCAGGTCTGGCACGCGGCCCATGGCGCGCTCTTTGAGACCTTCGGCGACTGGCGCCGTCCCGCTGCTTACCCGCTGCCGGGGGAATCCCTTGGGCAGGCCGCGCAGCGCGAGGCGGCGATCGTGCGTGCGTGCGCCGGACTCTTCGACGGCTCACCGCTCGGGAAGCTCGAGGTCTTCGGGCCGGACGCGGCGCGCTTCCTGGATCACATGTATGTCGGCACCATGTCTACGCTTGCCATCGGCCAGGCGCGCTACGGACTGCTGCTGAACGAGAACGGCACGCTGGTCGACGACGGTATCGTCGCGCGCTTAAGTGCACAGCACTACTGGGTCAACACCACCACCGCCGGCGCCGAGCGCACCGCCGCCGCCTTCGAGGAGTGGTTGCAGTGCGAGTTCGTGGATTTCAAGGTCCTGGTGACGCCCGTGACTTCGCGCTGGGCGAACGTGACGGTCGCAGGCCCGCGCGCTTGGGCTTGGCTCGCCGCCTGCGGTTTCGATGCCGCGCTCGCCCCCGCGGCGATGAAGCACATGACGCTGCGCGAGAGCACGTGGGAGGGGCTGCCGGTGCGGGTGCTGCGCGCCAGCTTCAGCGGCGAGCTGGGATACGAGGTGAATCTGCCCGCCGGTCACACCGAGGTGCTGTTCACGCGTCTGTGGGAGCGCGCGCACAAGTTCGGCGCGGCGCTCTACGGCATCGAGGCCTTGCAGGTCATGCGCATCGAGAAGGGCTACCTGCACATCGGCACCGACACCGACGGCACGACGCTCCCGGGGGATGTGGGGTTCGGCCGGGGCATTGAGCGCAAGCCGGTTAACTTCGTCGGCCGGCGGTCGCTGTCGCGCCCGGCGGCGCGCGACCCACAACGCCCGCAGCTGGTGGGGCTCAAGTCCGTCGACGGACACACGCTGCTCGCCGTCGGCGCACAGATCGCGGCCCGGCCGCCCCCGACACTGGCGGAAGGGCGGGTGACCTCGAGCTGCGTGAGTCCGAAGCTGGGCTGTCCGGTGGCACTCGCGCTGCTCAATGGCGGATCTGAGCGCCTCGGCGAGCGGGTGAGGGTGCACCATCTCGGGGCGATCACGGAGGCGCAGGTGGTGAAGACACCTTTCGTTGACCCCGCCGGCGAACGAGTCAATGGCTGAGGAGGCGTCACGGCTCGATGAGTACCTCGCCGCCGTGGGCGCCGTCGCGGGCTTGAGTGTGCGGGTGGATGAGGCGCTGGAGGTCGCGACGCTGCGCTACTTTGCGCCACAGGGTGAGTTCGCCGCCGTGTTGCGCGAGATCACAGGTCTCACCCTGCCGGGGGCGCAGGAGGCGGCAAGCGCACCCGACGGGCAGCTGATCCTCGCGTGGCGCAGCCCGACCGAAACGTTGTGTCTCGCCGGCAACCCCGCACGACTCGTGCAAATCGCGGCGCGGCTTGCCGGCCTCGAAGATGGCTGTCTCGTGAGCCTCACCGGTGGCCTTCAGGTGCTGCGGGTCACGGGCGAGCGGAGCGCGGATCTGCTGTGCCGCCTGGGCGGCACCGGATCCATCCCGCGCCCCGGAGAAGCGCGGCGCAGCCGCATGGCCGACGTGCCGGTTCTGGCCGTATCACTCACGGCCGGCGAGACGTTGCTGGTGGTGGATCGTGCCTACAGCGAGCATCTCATCGGCTGGATCCGCGAGACCCTGCTGGACTTTGCGGATGCGTGAGCGTGCTCCCTACGAGCCCCGCTGAGGATCGCTTGGGTCAGGCAAGCGTCGGCGGCGCCTGCAGCGCGCGGCTCACCGCGTGCCGCCACCCGGCGATGAGCGCCGTGCGCCGCGCCGCCGGCATCCGCGGCGCGAAGACCGCCGCGGTCGTGTAGGTGCCGGCAGCGGCGGCGAGGTCGCTCCAGACTCCGGTGGCCACTCCTGCGAGCAAAGCCGCCCCGAGTGCGGTGGTTTCGAGCTCCACCGGCCGCTCGACCCTTGCCTCCAGCACGTCGGCGAGGAACTGGCAGAACCAGTCATTTGCCGCCATGCCCCCATCGACGCGGATGGCCTGCGCACGGCGCGCGCCATCGCGCTGCATGGCCTGCGTCAGATCGAGGGTCTGAAAAGCCACCGACTCGAGCGCCGCGCGCACCAGATGATCGCCCGAGGCAGCGAGTGTCAGGCCGCAGATCAGCCCGCGGGCGTTCGGCTCCCAGTACGGCGCCCCGAGCCCCACGAACGCCGGCACCAGGTACACACCGTGGTCGTCCGGCACGCGCGCCGCGGCAGCGGCGGTTTCAGCCG
>DATKEZ010000134.1:0-2875 GCA_035511775.1 Steroidobacteraceae bacterium
ATTCCCGCGGAGCAGCTATGGGTCGAGTGGAACGAGGCGGCGAGGCGGGAGGAGCTGATGCGCGCTCTGCCCGATTGTACGGCCGGCGCGACCGCCGACGCCCTGCGTACCGGAATCCTGATATCGGCACATCCGCGCGGCCGCTCCGGGAGTCTGCGCACCTTCTGGCTGACGCGGGGCGAGTCTCCCGCGCCGCTGCTCGCGGCCGTCGAGACTCTCATCGACCTCGATGGCGGCCCGAGCACGGGCCCGCCTGAAGCGCTGCTTCAGGGCGAGGCGGTCGCCGTCTTCGACTCGCGCAACCCGCAGGTCGACAGGCTGCTGCAGTGCGCCGGGTTCCGGCTCGAGCCCTCGTGGCAACGCTACTATCTGAGCGAGGCGGTCAGCGCCGGGACACGCGCGCAGGTGATCGAGCGCTCGCTCGCGGCGGTGGCTTTCGACCTTCCGATCCTGCTGGCGCTGTTCCTGCTGATGGCCGTGCGAGCCGAGCTCGTCGAGATGCGCGTGAATCCGCGTAAACTGAACGCCAAGCGGGCGCGACTCGGCCGGCGGCCGCTGCTCGAGCACATCGAGCTCTCCGCCCCGGTGTTCGCCAGCGCCAGCGTCTCGCGTGGCGAGGGTGCGCGCGATACGCGTCGCGGACCGCGCTTCCATCACGTGCGCGGCCACCTGGTCCGGCGACGCAACACCATCTACTGGCGTGGCCCGCACTGGCGCGGGCACGTGCGTCTCGGCAGCGTACGCAGTCGCACGGTCGCGCTCCGTCTGCCCGGCTGAGCTATTCGAGCAGAAACGGCGCCAGCCGTCCCCGGTAGCGGCGACTGAGCGTGAGACGCGTGCCACGTCGGAGGATCAACTCGTAGTCGCCGTGAAACAGCGGGTGCATCTCGGCGATGTGCTCGACATTGACCAGTGTCGAGCGGTGTACCCGCACGAAGGACGCCGGGTCGAGCCGGCTCTCGAGCTGCGCGAGGGACTGGCGAAAAGAGAAGCAGCGCCCGCCCGCGTAGATCTTGACGTGCTTGGCCGCCGCCTGGACGAACTCGATGTCGCGCATCGCGAGCACCACGACCTTGCCGCGCTCGGACAGCAGTAACCGCGTGCGCCCGGCGGCGAGCGACGGCGGCTGAGAGGCGGACGCCGCGCCCGCCCCCGGGGCCGGACCGGAAGCAATCAACGACTTGGCGCGCGCCACGGCGCGGCCGAAGCGCTCGTCGTCAAACGGCTTCAGAAGATAGTCGATCGCGCCGACTCCGAAGGCATCCATCGAGCGATCCGAATAGGCGGTCACGAAAATGATGTAGGGATGCAAGCCCTGTTCGGCGAGCCTCGCTACCAGCTCGAACCCGTCGAGCTCGGGCATGCGGATGTCGAGCAGCATCAGTTGCGGCGCGAGCTCGGCCGCCCGCGCCGCAGCTTCGGTCGCCGAGCCGAAGGTGCCCACGATGTTGATGTCGGGATCGGCGCGCAGCAGCCGCATCACGCGCCGGCGCGCGAGCGGCTCATCGTCCACCACCAGCGTTGGGATGTTGGCGGTCATGATGCTGCAGCCGCCGCCCCCTTGAACCCCGCGCCGGCGCTGCGGCGGAGCGGCAGGTCGAGCCAGGCACTGGTGCCACCCTGGCGGTCGGGACCGATGGTGAGACGGGCGTCGTCACCGTAGGCGGCGTGCAAGCGTAGTTTGACGTTCGACAGTCCGTGTCCGTAGTCGGCCGGCGAGAGATCCCCCGGCAACTGCGGGCTGCTGTTGTTCACCGCGATGAGCAGCCGCCCGGCAACCACCGACGCGGCCACCCGCACATGCAGGGTCGGTCCGCCTTCGTTGCGGCCGTGCTGAATCGCGTTCTCGGCGAGTGGCTGCAGCAGGAGCGAAGGAACGTAGGCGCCGAGCGACTCGGGGCTGGCGTCGATGGAGATACTCAGTCGATCGGAAAAGCGGGTCTGCTGAATCGCCAGATACGCCTCGAGGCCGGCGAGCTCGGTGGCCAGATCGATCCACGGCCAGTGGCTGCTCTCCAGAGCATGGCGGAGAAAGTCGCCGAGGCGCGTCAGCATGGTCGCCGCCTGCTGCGGACTGTCCTCGATCAAGGTGCTGACCGCGTGCAGTGCATTGAACAGAAAGTGCGGCTGCAGCTGCGCCGACAGCATGGCCATGCGCGCCGCGGCGTAGGCGCTCGCCAGCTCCGCGGCACGCAGTGCCTCACGATGGTGGCGCCGGGTCGTCAGCACCAGTCCGATGGCGAACAGTCCCAGGATGTAGGGCGGCAGAAAGAACCGCAGCGGCGACACCCAGAACATCCAGGAGGCGCCCAACGTCCTCCAGGCTTCGAGGGTCTCCCACATGTCACGGGTGTGTCCGTCGATGAGGCCGGCCGCGAGCGCCGTCGCGACCGGTGTCAGGTACACGACGGCCAGCGCCAGGAGCGTGTTGATTACCGCGACCCGTGCGCGCGCCGCGAGCTCCGCGGGCCACCCGAGCGAAATGGCGAGACGGTACGCCGGCAGTGCTGCGAGGAACACCAGCAGGTGCTGCACCGTCCGGGCCCGGTTAGTGATGATATACATCCCATCCATCATCGAGCCGGCGGTCGGCATCATCCACAGCAGCGCCGTGCCGGTCACAACCAGCCAGCACAAGCCCCCCACGGCCCAGATCACATGCCATGGGCTGGGCTCCGGCAGCATCGCGTGCGCGCCCCCGTGTATGGGTCTCAGCACGGCGGGCAGAAGATGCCGGCGCGACAGCTCCATGAGAGGAGTCTAGAGGGAACGGGCTCCGGCGGTCAGCGGACCGGCGCAAGCGGGACTCGCCGCGGCGCAAGCGGCAGCGGCGCCGGCTCGCTGCCCTGCACAGGCCGCGCGGACAGGAGGGTCG
>DATKEZ010000135.1:0-14077 GCA_035511775.1 Steroidobacteraceae bacterium
GAGCGCCAGACTCAGGGTCAGGGCGACCGTCCACTGCGGCACCAGCCCCGCGTGCACCATGAGATCCGGCCCTTCCGCGTGCGCCAGGGGGCGCGTGAGGAGCCACTCGAGCAGCGCGTCCCGGTCCGGCGCCGCCAGCACTTCGTCCAGGGTGTCGGACTCGCGGCGGCGGTGGGCGCCGTGTGCGAGCGCCAGCAGATGCAGGTCGTGGTTTCCAAGCACTACGACCGCGTTGTCCCCGAGTGCGCGCACCCGCCGCAGCGTCGCCAGCGAGTTGGGACCGCGGTTGACCAGGTCCCCGACGAACCACAACCGGTCGCGATCCGGCGAGAACTTCAGCCGTTTCAGGAGAGCGCCCAGCTCCTCGTCACAGCCTTGTACGTCGCCGATGGCATAGCGGGTCACTGCAGAATTCCGGGCATCGCGAGCCGGAACGGCTGGATGGGCGCATCGAAGTGCGCGCCGTTGTCGGCGAGCATCTGGTAGCTCCCCTGCATGGAGCCCACCGGAGTCTCCAGCACTGCGCCACTGGAGTAACGGAACCCCTGGCCGGGCTTCAGGTACGGCTGCTCGCCCACCACGCCGTCACCGCGCACTTCCTCCACCTTGCCGTTGGCATCCGTGATGACCCAATGGCGGGTCAGCAGTCGCGCCGGCACCTGGCCCTCGTTGCGGATGGTGATGGTGTAGGAAAAGACGTAACGGCTCTCGCGCGGGTCGGACTGCTCGTCCAGGTAACTGGTCTCGACGTCGACGCGGATCTTGTGCTCGAGGGAGCTCATGGGCGTCATTCTACCGGAGTGCCCGGCCCACTAGCTGCGGCCGGCGCGCATCGCGAGCACATCGCACGGGGCGGCGTGCAGCACGGTGTCCTCGGTGAGATTTACCAGAATCGAGAGCCCGTGACGCTCGCGACTGCCGAGAATGATGAGCTCGGCACGGCGCTCGCGCGCCACGCGCACGATCTCGGATTTGACATTGCCACTCTCGACCCGGCAGGAAGCGCCGCTCAAGCCGAGTTCGGCCGCGAGCCCGGCCAGGCGCTGCCGGGCGCGCTCGAGCAGCTCCTCCTCGATCTGCACCGAGGGCATGAGGGTTTCGCCCATCGGCTCGACCGGCACGAATTCCACCACATGCAGCAGCTCGACTTCGGCGCCGAGCGCCGCGGCGAGCCCCTGTGCCTTGCGCCCGATCGCGACACTGCCCTCTGTCAGGTCAATGACCAGCAGGATGCGACGGTAAACTGTCATGACGAGTCCCCCATGCACCGCTGCCGGGAAGACTAGCGTCACGGACGCGCGCGGTCGAGGGCCTGTGCCAGGGTGTTGAATGCCTGCGGCGTCAGCTCCTCCGCGCGGGCACCGGGATCGACCGCACAGGCCTCGATCTGCTCGCGGGAGAGCAGTGGCTTGAGGGCGTTGCGCAGGGTCTTGCGGCGCTGCATGAAAGCCGCGGCCACCACGGCCGGGTAGTGCGGGCTCACCGCAAACAGCGGCTGTGCCCGCATGCTGAGGCGCACCACCGCCGACCACACCTTCGGGGCGGGCTGAAAGGCGCCGGGACCGACGTCGAACAGCCGCTCCACCCGGACCTGGGGGGCCAGCATGACGCCGAGACGCCCGTAGTCGGCATCGCCGGGCTGCGCGGCGAGGCGCGCCGCCACCTCCCGCTGCAACATGAGGTGCAGGTCGAGGATCGCCGGCGCCTGCGCCAGCAGCCGGAACAGCAGCGGCGTGGAGATGTTGTAGGGCAGGTTGGCGGCGATGCGCAGCCGCCCGCCGCGCTCGCGCGCCAGGGCGGTGAAGTCGAACCGCAGCGCGTCCGTCTCGTGCAGCACGCAGCGCGGCGGGCTGAAGCGCTCACGCAGCAGCGCCGCGAGATCGCGATCGATCTCGATGGCATCGAGCGTGCAGCCTTCGCATGCGAGCAGCTCGTCGGTGAGCGCACCGTGTCCCGGTCCGATCTCCACCAGGTGCTCGCCGGCGCGGGGGCCAAGCGAGCGCACGATGCGCAGGATCACCGCCGGGTCGTGCAGGAAATGCTGGCCGAAGCGCTTGCGGCGCGGCGCCTGACGCGCTCTCGCGGCGCCGGGCATCAGCGCCGCTGCACGGCGAGACGGCTTGCCAGTCGCACCGCGGCGGCAAGACTGCGGCAGTCCGCCCGACCGGTGCCCGCCAGATCGAGCGCGGTGCCGTGATCGGGCGAGGTGCGCACGATCGGCAGGCCCAGCGTCACATTGACCGCGTGCTCGAAGCCCGCGTGCTTGACGACCGGCAGCCCCTGGTCGTGGTACATGGCGAGCACGGCATCGAAGCCCGCGAGCACCCGCGGCACGAACACGGTGTCGGCCGGCAACGGCCCCTCGGCGCGAATACCGCTCGCCTGCATCCGCGCGATCGCCGGAGCGATCACGCGCAGCTCCTCGTCGCCCAGGTAGCCGCCTTCCCCCGCGTGAGGGTTCAGGCCGCATACGGCGATGCGCGGCGCGGGAACCGCCCACCAGCGCGCCAGATCGCGCGCCAGAATGGTGGCCGACTCGTGCAGCGAGTCGGCGGTAATGGCGTCGCTCACGGCCCTGAGCGGCAGGTGGGTGGTGGCGAGCGCCACGCGTAGCTCGCCCGCGGTGAGCAGCATCACCACGCGCGCGCTGCGCGTGCGTTGTGCGAGAAACTCAGTGTGGCCGCTGAAGCGCACGCCGGCGTCGTTGATCACGCTCTTGTGCACCGGTGCGGTGACGATGGCGTCGAACTCGCCGCTCAGCGCGCCCGCGACGGCGCGCTCCAGCAGCGCGAGCACGTAGGGCACGTTAGCCGTGTCGGGGCGTCCCGGCAGGCTCGGGCACGCGAGCGGGTGGTGCTCGACGCTGAGGCTACCGCCGCGGTGCGGCGCGCCAGCCGCTCCGAGCCGGTAGGCGTAGGAGTGCAGCGTGACCGCCAGGCTCAGCTGGCTGGCGCGCTCACTCAACAGCGCGCGGTCGGCGAGGCATACCAGCTCGCAGGGCAGCTCCTCAAGGGCGAGCGCCAGGCACAACTCCGGGCCGATTCCGGCCGGTTCCCCCGACGTCAACGCAACTCGCGGAATCACGGCCTCATGACTTGAATTCGACGAACGCTTCGTCACGCATGCGCCGCAGCCACAGCTCCGTCTCCTCGTCCGCCTTGCCGGCACGGATCGCTTCCATGGCCTGCCGGCGCTTGAGCTCGTCGGTGTTGTCGAAGCGGCGGTGCCCGAGCACCTGCGCGATATGCCAGCCAAACTGCGAGTGGAACGGCTCGCTGACCTCGTTGTCCTTCAGTCCCGCGATCGCCTGCTCGAACTCGGGGGCGTAGGTTCCCGGTCCCGCCCAACCCAGGTCACCGCCCTCGGCGGCGGATCCCGGGTCCTCGGAAGTGGTCTGGGCGAGGCCGGCGAAGTCCTCGCCCTTGATAATCCGCTCGCGCAGCGCCGTGAGCTTCAGGCGCACGGTCGCATCGTCGGCGAGCTCGGTGGTCTTCATGAGGATGTGCCGCACGTGGATCTGGTCCTCCACCGCTTTCTCGCTGGCCCCGCGCACCTCATTCAGCCTGATGATGTGGTATCCGGTCGGCGTGCGCAGCGGCTCGCTCACCTCGCCCGGCTTGAGCCTGGCGATCACGTCGCTGAGGAACGTCGGCAGCTCGCCGCCCTTGCGCCAGCCCAGCGCGCCGCCCTCGAGGGCGGTCTGGCTGCTCGAATAGGCTACCGCGAGCTTGGCGAAATCCTCGCCCCCCTTGGCGCGCTGATAAACGTCCGCGGCGCGCTTGGCGGCCTGCTCGAGCTGTGCGGGGCTCGCCTCCTGGGCCACGGCGATCAGGATGTGAGACACGTTGTACTCGTTGCGCTCGGAGGGGGTCTTGGCCTGCTTGTCGAGGAACTGATCGATCTCGCGCGGCGTGACGCTGATGTGTTGCAGCACGTCCCGCTGGCGCAGCAGCGACAGCGTGATCTCCTTGCGCAGGTCGTCGCGATAGGCGGCGTAGTCCTCACCCTGCTTCGCGAGGGCCTCGGGCAGCTGCGAGAGCGTCATGCCATTGCGCTTCGCCACGTCCAGGAGCGCTGCGTTCACGGTCTCGTCCGACACCTTGACGCCGGCGTGATTGGCGCGCTGCATCTGGATTTCCTGCAGTACCAGGCGCTCGAGCACCTGCTGGCGCAGGACGTTCTGCGGCGGCAGCTCGAGCTTCTGCTGGCGCAGCCGCTCGCTCACGGTCTCCACCTGCGCCTCGAGCTCGCTGTTGAGCACGACCCCGTCGTTGACGATGGCCGCCACGCGGTCGAGCAGCTCACCCTTGGTGGCGAGCTCGCGGGTTTGCGCCTGCGCCGCCTGCTGCAGGGTGAGGGCCGCCGCGAGCACCGCGAGCCTCATCAGGGCTGAAGTCAACATCCGCTGCATGTGATTCCCCGTTCCTCTACCAGGTGCCCTTCAGCGGGCCCTGGCTCTTCGAAGGTATCGCTTCGGGGGGCGTGTAGCCCCGGATCGCCTCGCTGAGGGAGGCGTCCGACGCCGATCCGACACTCGCGAGGCCGGCAAGTTCCAGCTGCAGCCAGACGCCGGTCTCCTGGCTGGCGGTGGGGTCGTGACTGTTCACGAACCGGCGTGCGCCGAGCCTCACCCGCCAGCAGCACGCACGGTACTCGAAGCCGGCGAAACGCTCCAGTGGGGTGTGATCGCGCAGCGAGTAGACGTCTCGCGTGAACACGTTCCACTGGCGCCGGATGGGCCAGGCCCCCGAGAACTCGACCTGGTCGAAACCCTGCTGAAACGGCCGCGCGACCCCCTGCACCAGCTGCTGCACCAGCACGAAGCGCTCGTAGCGGTAGGCGAGGTTGAGCACCGCATCGCTGGCGGGCTTGTACTGCAGGTTGACCGTGGTGCGTTCGCTGCGCTCACTCTGCGGATCCCATTGCACCCCGGCGTCCGCGCTCCAGTCCTGGAAGGCGGTGAGCGCGAGCTGCGCCACGAAGTCCGAGCGCCTGCCGGTCGTCGGAGCCTCACCGGGAAGGATCACACGCGGGTTCTGGAAGTAATAGGCCTGGCCGAAGGTGGCGGCCAGGAACTGGCGGCCGTTGTGCGCATCCAGCAGGCGGCTGGTGAAGCCGGCGCTCACCTGGTTGGCATCGCTGACACGGTCGGCGCCGACGTAGCGATTGTTGCGAAACAGCTCCACCGGATTCAAGTCTGGTAGCGCGCTGTCGAACACCGGCAGCTGGTCCTGGTTGCGATAGGGGACGTCGAGGTACTGGATGCGTGGCTCGAGCGTCAGCTTGCGCTGGTTGCGCGAGCCGGCGTCGCGCTCGAACACCAGGCCGGTGTCGAGGCTCGCGATCGGCAGCGTCCGCGACGGCGAGCGCGGCTGGCCGGGGGCGGTGTTGTCGAGCTGGTAGCTGGTCGCGCGCCAGGCGAGCGCTGGGCGCAGGAAATATCCCGGGCCGGTGAGATCCAGGGAGGCCCCCGGGATGACATCCGCCCGCCAGCCGGTGACCCCAGTGGCTCCGTCGGGGCGCTGGAAGTCGACCAGCTCGGAATCAAAACCGTAGCGCAGCAGCCCCGCCCGACCCAGGCCGTAGTCGGCGCTGACCGCGATGCGCGGCACACGCGCGTAGGGGCGATCGTTCACCGCCAGCGTGTAGTCGATGGTCTGGTACTGCTGCGCTTCGCCATCGACGCTCCAGTGGTCGCCGCGGTATGAGAGTGTGGCGCGCCGCTCGATGAAGGCGGTGCTGGCGCCCTCGGGTCCCTGGGAAAAGTCTTCGAAGTAGAACGGATCGCTGACGTTCTCCGCTTTCACGCTCAGGCGGAAATCATCCGGCAGCTCGGCCACATCCGACAGCCGTACGCGGCTGCGGCTGGCGTGGAAGGCGCCGTCGTAGGGCAGATAGTTCCAGTCCAGCTCGCCGCGCTGGTGCTGCGTGAGAAAGCGCAGGTCACCGCCGAGATCAGCTCCGCTGCGGCTGTACTCGACGGGCTGGAAGGTGAAGTCGGCGTTGGGCGCGATGTTCCAGTAGTACGGCACCGACAGCTGCAGCCCACCGTAGGAGGTGTTGCCGATGCCTGGAAACAGAAAGCCGCTCTTGCGCTCGCTACCCAGCGGAAACGACACCCACGGCAGGTAGATCAGCGGCACACCCATGAAGCGGATCTGCGCATCGGTGCCGGTGCCGAGCCGCTTGCGTGTGTCGAGCACGATGCTGTCGGCCTTCAGCTGCCATGATCTATCGGGCACCGGACAAGTCGTGAACATGACTCCCCGCAGGCGAATCACGCCCTGGGGCGTGAGCGTCATGTCCTGCGCGGCGCCGCGTGCGGCACGCTGGCGCAGCGAGAACTCGGCCGACCTGAACTCGGCCCCGGCCGCCGCCGAGTAGCTGCCGCCCTCGCCCGTGACCCGCACGAGGGGGTCGCTGTAGTCGATGTGGCCCGCGGTGCGCACCGAGGTGTCATGCGCGTCGTACTCGAGCTCGTTGGCGCGGATCTCGCGCTCGCCCTGCCGTACGACGACGTGGCCCTTGAGCGTCGAGTTGCCATCGACGCCGAGTGTTGCCGTGTCACTGTCGAGGTAGAAGTTGCCTTCGCCCCGCAACGGCTTCGCCGCCGGCGCCGCGCCCGCGGCAGGCAGCGCGCCCGCCGGTGCGACGTGCGTAGGACAGGGAGGATCCTCGGCCCGGGCTGCTGGCAACATGCCGCCAAGCGAGACGACGATCACGATCCAGAATGGGCTCGAGCGCGCCATGAAGAGCGGCATTATAATGGCGCGCCACGCCCGAGCGCCCCGAAAGCCCGCAACGCTCACATGCTTGAGACCGACGCGCGAGTCGCGCTGATTAGGGACTGGTTGGCGCGCGAGCTGCGCCGACCCGCGGCGCGCATCGAGCCAGCCTCGAGCGACGCGAGTTTCCGGCGCTACTTCCGCGCGTTCTGCAGCGACGCCACCTACGTCGTCATGGATGCGCCTCCGGGCAAGGAGGACGTGCGTCCGTATCTGAAGGTGTCGCGCCTGCTCGAGTCGCTCGGCGCGCACGTGCCGCACGTCCATGCCAGCGATGTCGAGCGCGGCCTGCTGTTGCTCGAGGATCTGGGTGCGACGCTGTATCTCGAGCGGCTCGAGGCGGGCGATGACCCCGGGCGGCTGTACGCCGATGCGCTCGGGGTGCTCGCGACTATCCAGGTGCGCGGCGGCGCGGCCTGCGCGCAGCTCGCGCCCTACGGCCGCGCCGAGCTGTTGCGCGAGATGGCGTTGATGCCGCAGTGGTTCCTCGACCGGCACCTGGCGCTGACGCCCGCGGCCGATGAGGCGCGGCTCATCGACACCGCGTTCGAGTTCCTGATCGCGGAAGCCCTCGCGCAGCCGCTGGTGTTCGTGCACCGCGACTATCACGCGCGCAATCTCATGGTGATGAAGGAGCGCAATCCCGGGATCATCGACTTCCAGGACGCACTCGCCGGGCCGGTGGGTTACGACCTGGTGTCGCTGCTGAAGGACTGCTACATCGCCTGGCCGCGCGCGCGCGTGGTCGGGTGGGTGAGTGGCTACCGTGAGCTGCTGCGCTCGCAGGGCGGCCCCGCGGGCGAGAGCGAGCAGCAGTTCCTGCGCTGGTTCGATCTCATCGGCGTGCAGCGGCACATCAAGGTGCTCGGGATCTTCTGCCGCCTGTGGTACCGCGACGGCAAGCCCGGCTACCTGCCCGACCTGCCGCGCACGCTCGAATACGTGCGTGACACCTGTGCGCGCTACGCTGAGCTCGGCGCACTCGGGTCGTTCCTCGAGCAGCGCGTGCTGGCACAGCTGCCGCGCGCCAACGCGCAGGTCACGGCGGGCCTGAAGCGCGCGGCGGACACGCACACGTGAAGGCGATGCTGCTGGCGGCGGGCCGCGGGGAGCGCATGCGGCCAATCACCGACTCGCTCCCCAAGCCTCTGGTGAGAGTGGGCGGCAAGCCGCTCATTGCCTGGCACCTCGCGGCGCTCGCGCGCGCCGGCATCCGCGAGGTGGTCATCAACCTCTCCTGGCTCGGCGAGCAGGTGCGCGCAACGCTCGGCGACGGCCGCGGCTACGGCGTCGCGATCCGCTACAGCGATGAGGGGCCGGTGCCGCTGGAGACCGGCGGCGGTATCTTCAACGCCGTGCCGCTGCTCGGACCCGGGCCGTTCCTGGTCATCAATGCCGACATCTGGACCGACATCGACTTTGCGGCGCTCGCGCTCGAGCAGGGCGCGCACGCGCGCCTGCTGCTGATCCCCAACCCGCCGCACCACCCGCGCGGGGACTTCGGGCTCGAGGGTGATCTGGTGGTCAGTCGCGACACCGATCGCTACACCTACTCCGGGGTCGGCGTGTACCGGCCGGAGTTCTTCGGCGGTTGCACCCCCGGGAGGTTTCCGCTGCTGCCGCTGCTGAATCGCGCCATCGCCTCAGGGCTGGTGCGCGCTCAGGTGCATCGCGGCGAGTGGTGCGACGTGGGCACGCCCGAGCGGCTGGTGAGCCTGGACGCGCGCCTGCGTGCGCTACAATGAGGCCCATGTCAGATCTCAAGGGCATCCCGGTGGTGGCGGAGGTCGCGCGCGCCCGCAGTGGCGAGAAATACCTGACGGCTCAAGGGTTTACCGCCATCCGTGACGGCATCAAGCGCGGCGCCGGCGCCGCGCAGGCCCGGCAACCGAAGCCGCCATGGCTCAAGGCGAAGGCGCCCACCGGCGAGCGCTTTCAGGGCGTGCGGACCCTGGTGCGCGAGCACCGCCTCGCCACGGTGTGCGAGGAAGCGAAGTGTCCGAACATCGGTGAGTGCTGGAACGCGGGCACCGCGACCATCATGCTGATGGGCGCGGTATGCACGCGTGCCTGCCGGTTCTGTGCCGTGGACACGGGCAATCCGCACGGCTGGCTCGATGCGGACGAGCCCGAGAACGCCGCACGCACCGTGGAGCTGATGGGGCTCAGCTACGTGGTGCTCACCTCGGTCGATCGTGACGACCTCCCCGACGGCGGGGCGGCGCACTATGCCGCCTGCGTACGCGCTATCAAGCGCCGCAACCCGCGCACGGCGGTGGAGGCTCTGACGCCGGACTTCCAGGGAGTTGGGGCGGATGTCGAGACGGTGGTCGACTCCGGAATCGAGGTGTTCGCGCAGAACATCGAGACCGTGCGGCGCCTGACGCATCCGGTGCGCGATGCGCGCGCCGGCTACCAACAGACCCTGCGGGTCCTGGAGATCGCCAAGCAGCGCCGGCCGGCGGTTCTGACCAAGAGCAGTCTCATGCTGGGGCTGGGGGAGAGCGAGGCGGAGATCGACGCGACGCTCGCCGACCTGCGCGCCGCCGGCGTCGACATCGTGACCCTCGGGCAGTACCTGCGCCCAACGCTCAATCACCTGGCGGTGCAGCGCTTCGTGACACCCGGAGAGTTCGATCGCTATCGCGAGCTGGCTCTGGCGCGCGGCTTCCTCGAATGCGTGTCGGGGCCTCTGGTGCGCTCGAGCTATCGCGCCGAGCAGGCGCTCAACCGCAACAACGCCGGGCTCGACAACCGGCCTGCGGCGACGTGAGCCTGGGCGGCACGGCCCCGGCCTGCCCGCCGCGCGTGGCCGCGGCCCGTGCCACCGTGCCCGCACCCGTGATCCGGCGCCTGGGACGGGTCGAGTACGAGCCCACCTGGCGCGCGATGCAGCGCTTCACCGAGGAGCGCGGTGCCGCGACCGCGGATGAGATCTGGTTTCTCGAGCACCCGCCGGTATACACCCTGGGGGTGAACGCGAGCCGCGCGCACCTGCTGGCGCCCGGCGATATCCCGGTGGTGCAGGTCGATCGCGGCGGTCAGGTGACCTATCACGGCCCGGGGCAGCTGGTGGTGTACCCGCTGGTGGATCTCAAGCGCGCCGGTCTTGCGATCCGCGACTTCGTCACGGCGCTGGAGCGCGGCGTCATCGATCTGGCGGCGCAGTTCGGCATCCGCGCCGAGTGCCGGCGCAGCGCCCCGGGTGTGTACGTCGACGGCCGCAAGCTCGCGAGCCTCGGCGTGCGCGTGCGCCGCGGCGGCAGCTATCACGGCCTTGCGTTGAACGTGGCTCTCGACCTGGAGCCATTCCGCCGCATCAATCCCTGCGGCTACCAGGGCCTGCAGATGACGCAGCTGGCAGAGCTCGGCGGACCACGCACCATCAGCGCCTGCGCGCGCGCGCTCGAGCCGCACCTGCTGCGGGCGCTGGGTCTGCAGCCGCACAAGCCGGCGCTCGCGGTCGCACCGGCGAGCACGTCGTAACCGGCCCGCGACTGACATCGCCGCGCGCTGCGGCTAGCATGCCCTGATGACATCCGCATTCCCGTGGCGGCGCGCGGCCCTCGGTGTCGCGCTGTGCGCGCTCGCGCTCGGCGTGCTCGCCTCCTGCCAGGATGGGTCCGAGTCCCCGCATGCGGCTCGCGTGACGCTGCTGAATGTCTCCTACGATCCAACGCGCGAGCTGTACGTGGAATTCAACGCGGCGTTCGCCAGGTACTGGAAGGCGAAGAGCGGCCAGGAGCTGCGTGTCGATCAGTCGCACGGCGGCTCGGGCAAGCAGGCGCGCTCGGTGATCGACGGGCTCGCCGCGGATGTGGTGACGCTCGCCCTGGCAGCCGACATCGATGCGATCGCCGCTGACGCGAAGCTCCTGCCGCTGAACTGGCAGACGCTGCTGCCGGATGACAGCTCGCCCTATACCTCCACCATCGTGTTCCTGGTCCGCAACGGCAACCCGAAGGGAATTCACGACTGGGGCGACCTGGCGCGCCCCGGCGTGTCGGTGATCACGCCCAACCCCAAGACCTCGGGCGGCGCCCGCTGGAACTATCTGGCCGCCTGGGCCTGGGCCCGCGCGCAGCCGGGGGGCGATGAGGCGAGTGCACGGCAGTTCGTGCGACGGCTCTACCAGAACGTGCCGGTGCTCGACACCGGTGCTCGCGGCTCGACGATCACTTTCGTGCAGCGTGGACTCGGGGATGTGCTTCTCGCCTGGGAGAACGAGGCGCTGCTCGCGGTGCGTGAGCTCGGCGCGGACCAACTTCAGATCGTGATGCCGTCGGTGAGCATTCTCGCCGAGCCGCCGGTAGCCGTGGTCGAGAAGGTGGCCCTGCGGCGCGGCACGCGCGCGGTGGCGAGGGCGTACCTCGGCTATCTGTACAGCAAGGAAGGGCAGGAGATCGCTGCGCGGCATTACTACCGGCCACGCGATCCCGAAGTGGCCGCGCGTTATGCAGCGCGCTTCCCGCCCCTCAAGCTCGCCACGATTGCCGACCTTGGCGGCTGGGCGCAGGTGCAGCGCACGCACTTCAGCGATGGCGGCGTGTTCGATCAGATCTCGGCGCGCTAATTGACTGGAAAAAGTCGCCTGCGGCGCTTTTTCGGACACGAACTTCGTTGCCGGCCGCAAAAGGCGCGACTCTTGCGGCCTGCGCAGGGATACGTCAGTCGACGACGAGTTTGTAGCCCGCCGCCGCGGTGCGCAGCAGCGCGGGCGCCGCCGGATCCGCCTCGATTTTCTGCCGCAGCCGGTGCACCAGCTGCTTCAGGAGCTGCCGGTCACCGCCGCTGCGATGCCCCCACACCTGCACGAGTAGCCGATCAGAGCTCACCGTGTGGCCGGCATTCGCCAGCAGCATCTGCAGCAGCCGCAGCTCGAGCTTCGTCAGCCGCACCGGGTCGGCGCGGCCGATGCTCACGGTGTGCTCCTGCAGATCGAGAGCCACGCGTCCCGCGGCCAGCGGGGTGGCGTTTTCCATTCCCGCCCGGCGCAGCAGCGCCTTGATGCGCGCCAGGAGCGTGCGTGGGCTGAACGGCTTGGTGAGATAGTCGTCGGCGCCCAGCCCGAGCGCGCGTACCAGGTCCTCCTCCTCGCCGCGCACCGTCAGCATGATCACCGGGATCCGCGAGCGCTTGCGGATCGCCTCGCAGACCTGAAAACCGGAGAGGCCCGGCATGTTGATGTCGAGCACCACCAGGTCCGGGGATTCCTCCTCGAAGCGACGCACGGCGGAGGGTCCGTCGCCGGCCTTGAGGACGAGATAACCCGACTGACTCAGCGTGAAGGCAATGAGATCGCGCAAATCCCCGTCATCGTCCGCCACCAGAATTTTCATGCGCTGTCCGCCGGCAGGGTCAGAGTGAAGCGCGTGCGGCCGGCGGCGGTGCGCTCAAAGGCGATGCTGCCCGAATGCCGGTCGATGATCGACTTCACCAGCCACAGGCCGAGCCCCAACCCCGCCGCCTCCGGTTCCGCGCCGCCGCCGCGCCGGAAGCGCGCGAACAGCGCCTCGCCCTCGCTCGCCGCAGGCCCCGGGCCCTCATCCTCCACCCACGCGAGCACCTGTCCGGCACGCGCCTCGGCGCCGATGCGTACGGTGCTGTCCTCGGGCGCGAATTTGTTGGCGTTGGCGAGCAGGTTGACAAACACCTGGGTGAGACGCGGCTTGTCGCCCGCCACCAGCGGCAGATCCTCGGGCAGGCTGAGCTCGAGGGTCTGGCGCCGCTGCGCCAGGAGCGGGCGCACCAGGGCACGCGCGTCCTCCACCACCTCGGCGAGCGCCACGCTCTGCTGGCGGATGCCGAGCTGTCCGGACTCGATACGCACGCTCTCGAGCAGGTTGTCGATGAGCTGTGTCAGACGCAGCGTGCCACGCTCGAGTGAGGTCACCAGCTCCCTCTGCTGCGCCGCCGGCAGCTGCTCCAGACCCGCGAGCAGCAGCTCGATCGACGCGAGCTGTGCGGCGAGCGGTGTGCGGAACTCGTGCGAGATGTTGGCGAGCACCGAGTCGCGTGCCCGGCGCACCGCCTCGAGCTCGGTCTCGTCGCGGATCACCTGTACCTGCAGGTCATCGACCGGGGCGGAGCTGGTGATCACCGCGGTGCGCGGTTCGCCCGGCGGGCTGCCCAGGTGCTCGACCGCCTTGGCACTGCCGGCGCTGCGCGCCTGCAGGATCGGGCAGCGGAAATCGCAGGGACGCCGGCCGTCTTCGTTACGTGGCTGCAGCACGTCGCCGCAGAAACGGCCCACCGCTTGGCTTGGCGTCACACCGAGCAGTCGCGCGCCCTGCGGATTGAGGTAGCGGATGATCCGGTTCCTGTCGACCGCGTACACCCCTTCGACGATGCCGCTGAGCACCGCCTGGGCCTCGGCTTCGCGCCGCCGCAGCGTGCTGGTGAGGTCGATGAGGTTGCGCCGCATGGTTTCCATGGTGCGCGCCAGGGCACCGACCTCCGCAGCCCCGCCCGGCGGAATGGAGGCGGAGAAGTCCCCCGCGCCGAGGCGAGTGGCGGCGGCAGTGAGCGCGCGCACCGGGCCAGCGACCAGCTCACCCAGGATCAGGCCGGCAAACACCGCGAGCAGGCCCAGGATGAGGGCGGTCACCAGGAGCTTGTGCACCAGGTGACGGGTGGGCGCGTCGACCGCGCTGGTCGGCAGCAGCGCCTCGATGAGCGCGATCGCCTCGCCGCTGGAGGCGAACACCGGCACGGCGCACGCATACGCATCCTGCGCATCGATCCGCTGCGCCGCGGAGTGTCCGTCGGCGAGCGCCGCGGCGTACAGCGGCGTGAACGCGGTGAGCGGGCCGCTGGTATAGGCGCGGTAGTCGATGAGCCTGATCTCCGCTCCCACCTGGCTGCCCAGGGCGCGCGCCAGCTTCTGGTCCAGGCGCCGCACCACGTACACGTGCATGCCCGCCTGGCCGAGCGCGGCGCGGGCACCCAGCAGCGGCACGCGCTCGGTCGTGGGCAGCGCCATGAAAGTCGCGCTCTGTTCGGCGCTGGCGGTAAGAATCTGCTGCCAGTCGAGCGCCGGGCCTGAAACCGCGAGCACGCTGTTGCCCGAGAGCACCGCGCAGCCATCCACGCCACCCGCCTCGCAGGCGCGACGCAGGAACGGTGGCAACGCGTCGCTCTGTCCTTCGGCGGTCAGGCGCTGCAGCGTCGGACGCTCGGCGAGCGCGCGCGCCGTGGCGAGCGCGTCCTCGCCCATGCGCCGCAGGTCTTCGCGCGCGGTCGTGGCCGCGAGCTGCACGCGCGCCTTGCCCTGCTCATCCGCGAGGTCGCGC
>DATKEZ010000136.1:0-1773 GCA_035511775.1 Steroidobacteraceae bacterium
GAGCTGATGACCGAGGTCGACAGCCTTGCCCGTCGCACCATGATCTGCTGGCAGCGCGGCCAGGAAAGCCGCCGCAACGAATTGCGCGCCGCTGCCCGCGCGCTGCCGGCTGCCAGCGAATTGCTCGCGATCCCGCGCCAGCGGCTGGACAATGCCGGTAGCGCCCTGCCCCGTGGCCTACGCGCCAATACGCATGCGCATTTCCGCCGCTTTGTCGCCGCCGGCGCAAGGCTGACCCTGCGGGTGCTGCACGGCCAGGTCGAGCAGGCGCGACATCGCGAGCAGGTCTGCGGCGAACGGCTCACGCACGCCACACGCACGCTGCTGCGGCGCCGCCGCGATCGCTTTGCCGGGCTTGAGGCACGCTTGCGCGCATCCAAGCTCGCCAATGTGCAGGCGCAGCGCCAAGCCATTGCGCGCAGCCGCGAGCGCACGCTAAGGCTCGCCGAGCGTGCCGAGCGCGCCATGCTGACCCTATTCGACCGGATGGAAGCGCGGATGAATCACAGCGGGCAGTTACTCGCCGCGCTGTCCTACCGCAGCGTGCTCGCGCGCGGCTTTGCGCTGGTGCGCAACGAGGCCGGCCACCCCCTGCATGCGGCAGCCGATGTCGAGCCCGGCACACGGCTGGAGCTGGAATTTTCCGATGGGAGCGTTGCAGCGACCGCGGGGACCGATCGGCCTGTGCTGATGCAGCCCGAGCGTCCGAAGGCAACGCGCGGACCGAGACTTCCGAAACGCGCGGTCAAATCTGCCGATCAGGGAAGTTTGTTTTAGGGCGCCGTCATTCCGGGGCGATGCGCAGCATCGAACCCCGGTGTGCTCTTGCACACCTGAGAATCTCGAGATTCCGGGTTCGGTCCTGCGGGCCGCCCCGGAATGACCGTGCAGAAAAACTCAAAGCGCCTGCAGTCGGTGCCCCTACCTCGCCAGCCACTCCGCGACGAGTTTTTGCGCGTCCTCGCGTGCGTCGGGATCGGTGCCGACATGGCCGCGCTCGGGGGTGGCGGCGTCCGCTGTGGCTGATACCGCATGCACCGGAAGGTTGGGGCGGTCGAAATCGTGATAGGCGCCGGGATAGACCACGATCCGCGTCAGCGCGCTGCGCCCGCGGGCACCGTCGACCATCTGCCGGCAGGCCGGCGGCGAGGACACGTCGTCCTTGGCCCCGATCAGGAGCAGGGTTGGCACCCGCGCGCTCCAGCCGAGCCCAGCCGAGATCCGGCAGTCTGGATAGAAGGCGATCGCAGAGCGGAAGTCCGGATCGGTATTGCGAGCGAGCAATTGCGGCCGGATCGCCCAGAGCAGCGCGCTCGCGCCATTGGCCCAGCCGATCAGGCTGATCCGGTCATGCCTCGCCCAGCTCTGCTGCAGCAGCCACTGCCGCGCCGCCAGGATATCGGCCACCCGCTCGCGGCGTGCGGAGAGCCGCCGCTCCTTGACCCGGCATTGCGGGCCGAGCCCGCGCGAGGCGTAGCTGTCGGGCAAAAGCACCGCGCGGCCGCTCTTCACCAGTTGTTCGGCCCAGTCGCGATAGCGCGGCAGCACCGGCTCGGAACGGGTGGAAAGGCCGCCGCAGCCATGCAGCGCGATCACGGTCGGAAACGGCCCTTCGCCTTCCGGCTTGAACAGCTGAGCACGCAGGGTGACGTTGCCGGACGCGATCTCGACCTGATCCGGCGCAAGCGCAGGTGCGGCCTGAGCCACGGCGGAGAGCATCAGCCAGGCGATAGCGGTGAGAACACGCATCAGACTTTGCAAATCGTTATGCCG
>DATKEZ010000137.1:0-14432 GCA_035511775.1 Steroidobacteraceae bacterium
CCGGCTACGGCTGCTCGCGCTGTGTGCCGAGGGCGCATTGAGCGTCTCGGATCTGGCGCACGCGCTGAAGCAGAGCGAGCCGCGCGTGTCGCGGCATCTGAAAATCCTCTGCGAGGCGGGCCTCCTGGTACGGCTGCGGCATGGCCAATGGGTCGAATACCGCCTCACCGAGGGCCTTGAGGGGGCGAGCTTCGTGCGCGGCCTGCTCGCGCAGCTCGACCGGGATGATCCGGTGCTGGTTCGCGACCGCAGCGCCGCGCGCGAGCGCGCCGTGCCCGGGACCCAGACGCTCGCGCACGGCGCGGAGTCGCGTCTCGGCCGGGCTCTGGCTGAGCTGGTGGTCGCCGCGGGGCTGAGCGCGCCGCTCGAGGCGGTGCTGCTGTTCGGGGTCAGCCATCCGGAACTGCTCGAGTGCGCAGCTCGCGCCAGCCGGCGCTGCACCGCCATCGCGCACTCGCGGCGCGCGGCGCAAAGCGCGCGCGCATTTGCGCAACGGCGGGGCTTCAGCTGCCGCGTGCTTCGCGCCACGAGCCCCGAGGTCCTGAGTGATACGGATCTGGCGCGCGCCGGAGAGCCATTTGATGCGGTGCTGCTCGACACTCTCGCGAGCGGGGACACGCTGGCGCAGCTGCTGCAGCACGCGCGGCGCGTGCTCACCCCCGGCGGACGGCTGTGGATCTTCGAGCGCTATGAATCGCTCGAGAGGTCGCGCGAGCGCATCGTGGAACATCCGCTGGCGCGGCTGCGCCGCCTGCTGGGCGATGCCGGCCTGACGTGCGAGCGTCTCAGTCCCGTGGAAGCCGACGGCGAGCACGTGCTCGCGGCGGTCGCGCGGCTTGCCACCGCAGCGCCCGGGCAGGTCAGCGGCACGGTGGGGGCACGACCATGAGTGCGCGCCCCGCAGAACTGCCGATCCGCGTGTCATTCGAATTCTTCCCGCCGGCGGATGCGGCGATGGAGATGACCCTGTGGAACTCCATCGAGCGCCTGGCGCCGCTGGCGCCGCGCTTCGTGTCGGTAACCTACGGCGCGGACGGCTCCACGCGCGAGCGCACTCACGGCGTGGTGACGCGCATCCAGCGCGACACCGCGCTCACCGGCGCCCCGCATCTCACCTGCATCGGCGCCTCGCGCAGCGAGATCCTTGCGATCGCACGCGGCTACTGGGAACAGGGCATCCGCCACCTGGTCGCGCTGCGTGGCGATGTGCCGCAGGGTGAGAACTCTCGTCGGCCGCACGGCGCGGATTTTCGCTACGCGGCGGAGCTGGTCGCGGCGCTCGCCGCGGTCGCGCCGTTCGAGCTCTCGGTCGCGGCCTACCCGGAGGTGCACCCGGAAGCGCGCTCGGCGGCTGCGGATCTGGATAACCTCAAGCGCAAGATCGACGCTGGCGCGACCCGTGCCATCACCCAGTTCTTCTACGACACGAGCGTGTTCCTGCGCTTTCGCGATCGCTGCGTGGCCGCCGGCGTGCACGCGCCCCTGGTGCCGGGCATTCTGCCCATCACCCGCTTCCCGCAGGTGCGGCGCTTTGCCGAGCGCTGCGGCGCGAGCATTCCCCGCTGGCTGCACGAGCGCTTTGCCGGCCTCGATGACGATCAGGATACCTGCCGGCTGCTCGCCGCCAGCGTTGCGATCGAGCAGGTCGAGGCGCTGAGGCGCCACGGCGTGTGCGATTTCCACTTCTACACCCTCAATCGCGCCGCGCTCACCTACGCGATCTGTCACGCCCTCGGACTGCGCGCCGTGGCGCGCGCGGCGGGCGCCGCACGCCAGGAAGCGCCGGCGTGAGTGTCTGCAGCCACGCGAGGCACCCGCCGGTGGCGCAGGTGCGCGCCGACCGCGAGGGCGCGCGCGCGCGCGATGCGGCGCGCGCGGTCGCGGCGCCCTACGCGCTCGAGCCGCCCGATGAAAGCGAGCGCCGCACCCGCGTCGAGCGTCTCAAGCGCCTCCTCGGGGAGCGCATCGTGCTGCTCGATGGTGCGATGGGCACGATGATCCAGGAGCGCAAGCTCGACGAGCGCGGCTTCAGGGGCGAGCGGCTGCGCGAGCACGGCTGCGACCTCAGGGGCAACAACGACATTCTCACACTGACCCGCCCGGAGATCATCAGCGACATCCATCGCGCCTATCTCGCCGCCGGTGCCGACATCATCGAAACCAACACCTTCAACTCGACTGCCATTTCACAGGCGGACTATGCGACCGCCGCGCTGGTGCCGGAACTGAACTACCGCGCGGCACGCCTCGCCCGCGCGGCGGCCGATGAGTTGGCGCAGCGCGGCGGCGGGACGCGCTTCGTGGCCGGCGCACTCGGACCCACCAACCGCATGACTTCGATGTCGCCCGACGTCAACGATCCGGGCCATCGCAGCGTCAGCTTCGATGAGCTGGTGGCCGCCTACCTGGAGGCGGCGCGCGGGCTGCTGCTCGGGGGCGTCGACCTGCTGCTGATCGAGACCGTGTTCGATACCTTGAACGCCAAGGCGGCGATCTACGCCGCCTTCACGCTGTTTGACGAGACCGGCATCACGCTGCCGCTCGCGCTCTCGGGCACGATCACCGACGCATCGGGAAGGCTGCTGTCGGGACAGACAACCGAGGCGTTCTGGAACTCGATCCGGCATGCGCAGCCGCTGTTCGTCGGCCTCAACTGCGCGCTCGGCGGCCGGCAGCTGCGGCCCTACGTCGAGGAGCTCGCCGCCGCCGCCGATACCTACGTGTGCGTGTATCCGAACGCCGGCCTTCCCAACGCCTTCGGCGAGTACGACGAGGGGCCGGCCGAGACGGCCGATATTCTGCGCGAGTATGGCGAGTCGGGCCTGGTGAACGTGGTGGGCGGGTGCTGCGGCACCACCCCCGAGCACATCCGCCTGCTGCACGCGGGCCTGAGGGGCTGCGCACCGCGGCGCCTGGCGGCCGTGCCGGTGAAATGCCGCCTGGCGGGACTCGAAGCGCTCAACATCGACGACGACAGCCTGTTCGTGAACGTCGGCGAACGCACCAACGTCACCGGCTCGGCAAAATTCCGCAAGCTGATCGAGGCGGGCGACTACGCCGCCGCGCTCGAGGTGGCGCGCCAGCAGGTGCTGAGCGGCGCGCAGATCATCGACGTCAACATGGACGAGGGCATGCTGGACTCGCAGGCCGCCATGGTGCGCTTCCTGAACCTGGTGGCGGTGGAGCCGGACATCGCGCGCGTGCCGGTGATGATCGATTCCTCGAAATGGTCGGTGATCGAGGCGGGACTGAAGTGCGTGCAGGGCAAACCGATCGTCAACTCGATCAGCCTGAAGGAGGGCGAGCAGGTTTTCATCGAGCACGCTCGCACGCTGCGCCGCCACGGGGCCGCGGCGGTGATCATGGCATTCGACGAGCAGGGTCAGGCCGATACGGTCGAGCGCCGCCTGACGGTGTGCGCGCGCGCCTACCGCATTCTCACCCAGCAGCTCGGCTTTCCGCCCGAGGACATCATCTTCGACCCCAACATTTTCGCCATCGCTACCGGCATCGAGGAACACAACGGCTACGGTGTGGCGTTCATCGAGGCCACGCGCCGCATCAAGCGCGAGCTGCCGCATGTGCTGGTGAGCGGCGGGGTGAGCAACGTGTCGTTCTCGTTCCGCGGGAACGATGCGGTGCGCGAGGCGATGCACTCGGTGTTCCTCTACCATGCCATTGCCGCCGGCATGGACCTGGGGATCGTGAATGCCGGACAGCTGGCTGTCTACGAGCAGATCGAGCCGCAGTTGCGGGCGGCGTGCGAGGACGTGGTTCTCAACCGGCGCGCGGATGCCACCGAGCGGCTGCTGGAGATCGCGGCGCGCTTCAAGGGCGAGGGCGGCGCGCGCCGCGAGGAGGATCTGCAGTGGCGCGGGCTGCCGGTGGCCAAACGCCTCGAGCACGCCCTCATCAAGGGCATCGACGACTACATCATCGCGGACACGGAAGAGGCACGGCTGTCTGTCGAGCGGCCGCTGCAGGTCATCGAAGGCCCGCTCATGGACGGCATGAATGTGGTGGGCGATCTGTTCGGCAGCGGCAAGATGTTCCTGCCGCAGGTGGTCAAGAGCGCGCGCGTCATGAAGCGCGCGGTGGCGCACCTGGTACCGTTCATCGAACACAGCAAGGACGCAGGCGCGCAGCGCTCCAACGGCCGCATCGTCGTGGCCACGGTCAAGGGCGATGTGCACGACATCGGCAAGAACATCGTCGGCGTGGTGCTGCAGTGTAATAACTTCGAGGTCATAGACCTCGGTGTCATGGTGTCGTGCGAGAAGATTCTCGAGACTGCGCGGCGCGAGCGCGCCGACTACATCGGACTGTCCGGACTGATCACACCCTCGCTGGAGGAGATGGTGCATGTGGCCAAGGAGATGCAGCGGCAGAGTTTCCAGGTGCCGCTGCTGATCGGCGGTGCCACCACCTCCCCGGCCCACACCTCGGTGAAGATTGCGCCGCAGTACGCGGCCGGGGTGGTGTACGTCAAGGACGCGTCGCGCGCGGTGGGCGTGTTGCAGAAGCTCAGCCAACCGGCGCAGCGCGCCGCCTTCATCGCCAAAGTGAGCGAGGAGCACGAGCGCCGCCGCGAGCAGCATGCCGCCAAGAGGCTCAAGGTTCCGGAAGCCTCGTTGGCTGCGGCGCGCGCCAACCGCCGCCCCATCGACTGGGCGGCGTACGCGCCGCCGCCGCCGCGCGTGCCGGGTGTACAGCGTTTCGAGGACTATCCGTTGAGCGAGCTGCTCGGCTACATCGACTGGATGCCGTTCTTCAACGCCTGGGAGTTCGCCGGCAGATTCCCCGACATTCTGACCGATGCGGTGGTCGGCGAGGCGGCCAGCAACCTGTACGCCGACGCGCGCCGCATGCTCAAGACGCTCATCGCGGAGCGCTGGCTCAGCGTACGCGCCGTGCTGGGCCTGTTCGCCGCCAACTCGGTAGACGACGACGTGGAGATCTACCGCAGCGAAACGCGCGATGAGGTACTGGCGCGGCTCACTTTCCTGCGGCAACAGAAGAGCAAGCCCGACGGCCAGCCGCACGAGTGTCTCGCCGACTACGTGGCGCCTCGGACCAGCGGGGTGCGCGACTACTTCGGCGCGTTCGCCGTCACCGCCGGCCTGGGGATCGAGGAGCACCTGGCGCGTTTCGCGCGCGCCCACGACGATTACTCGAGCATCATGCTCAAGGCACTCGCCGATCGCCTGGCCGAAGCCGCCGCGGAGCACTTCCACGAGCGGGTGCGGCGCGAGCTGTGGGGCTATGCCGCCGCCGAGACGCTTACCAACGAGCAACTGATGCGCGAGGAGTATCGCGGGATCCGCCCGGCGCCCGGGTACCCGGCGTGCCCGGATCACACCGAGAAGGCCAAGCTCTGGAGCCTGCTCGACGTCGAGCGCAGCGCCGGCATCCGCCTCACTGATTCCTACGCCATGTATCCGACCGCGGCGGTGAGCGGCTGGTACATCGCCCACCCGCAGGCGCGCTACTTCGCGGTCGGCAAGATCGATCGCGAGCAGCTCGAGGACTACGCGCGCCGCAAGGGGCTCACGCCGCAAGAAGCGCAGCGCTGGCTGGCGCCGAATCTCGGTTACGAGCCGTAAGGGCGTCCGGGCGCCCTCACGCCCCGTGCGTCACAGCAGCTCGATGCGCAGCCGCCGGAACCAGGCTTCGGTGCCGCGGTGCGCGAGGACGATGTGCCCCTCGCGCAGCTGGCCGAACTGCGCACAGTCGCGGAAGCGGCTGCGCGCGATGCGTACTGCGAGCTCCTCGCTCGCGAGGTCGCAGCCCAGCACCTGACGCTCATCGATCCAGTATTCGACCAGGGTGCCGTTCACCACGATGCGCGAGCTGTGGTAGGCGTTGGCGCTGCTGCGCTGATCGTGCCACGGCGCCATGAGCCCATACAGGGCGCCGCAGGAGGTCAAGGCGTCTGCGCCGTCCTGATGGTGCTCGTCATCCAGTAGCTGCAGGGCAGGTGCGGTGTGCGTGGCGGGCCCGGTTTCCTCGCTCGCGCGGTACACGACTGCCGTGCTGCCGCCGCGTGGTAGACGCCACTCGAAGGACAGCGCGAAGTCGCGAAAGCTCTCGCGGCTGATCAGGTCGACCCTGGTACCCGTGGCGATGGCGCGCAGCACATTCCCGTCCACGCTCCAGGCGGCGGGCGGAAACTGCTCCTGGGCATAGCCGCGCCAGTGCGTTGCGGTGAGTTCCCGTTCCATACCCCGATGCTACCGCAGGAGAATGCCGCGTGACATCGTCCTGAAGAGGCGCTGCGGGGGCGAGCGCAATGCGGCACTCGCCTCTAGCGCGCCGTGCGCCGCTCGCTCTCCAGCGCGCGCAAGTACCCGGGGCCGCCCAGGCCGCGCATCTGGCCGAGAATCCAGTCGCGCCGCGCCAGCACGTAGCGGGAGGGCCGGTCGACGCGCAACCGCAGGGGATTCGGCAGCACGGCGGCCAGCAGCGCGGCCTCCGAGGAGCTCAGGCGCCGCGCGGGCTTGTGCCAGAAGTGCTCTGCCGCGGCCTGCACGCCGTAGATGCCGTCACCGAACTGCGCAACGTTCAGATACATCTCGAGAATCCGTTCCTTGGGCCACAGCGCCTCGATCAGCACGGTGAAGTAGGCCTCGAGGGCCTTGCGCACGAAGCTGCGCCCGGCCCACAGGAACAGGTTCTTCGCCACCTGCTGCGAGATGGTGCTCGCGCCGCGCAGGCGCTTGCCACGTTCGCTGGCGCGCACGGCTTCGCGGATGGAATCGAAGTCGAAGCCGGCGTGGAACGGGAACTGCTGGTCCTCGGAGGCGATCACCGCGCTGGCCGCGTAGGGCGAGATCTTCTCGAGACTCACCCACTGGAACTCATTGTGATAGCCGCTCTCCTGAGCTGCCCAGGCCTGCACTGCCGCCTCCAGCATGAACGCGCTGGTCAGCGGATGCAGCCAGCGCAGCAGCAGCACCGGTACGCTGCTCAGCAGCAGCCACCCGAGCAGTGCGACCGTGAACCACTTCAGCACTCGCCCGGCGACACTGCCGCGCTGCCGCGACGAGCTCAGCGCGCCGCTGCGCCGGCGATCATATTGCCTCGCTGGCCGTTCCAAGGTACGGCGGCGCTAGACCGGCTGCACGCGGCGGGCGGACACGATCACGACATCCTCGAGCGGGGCGTCCTGATAGCCCTTGCGCTTACCCGTGCTCACGCGTGCAATCTTGTCGATGACCTCCATCCCCTGCGTGATGCGGCCAAAGACCGCATAACCGTAGTCGCGCGGCCCGTGATCGAGGAAGGCGTTGTCCGAGAGGTTCACGAAGAACTGCGAGGTGGCGCTGTTGATGTCGCTGGTGCGCGCCATGGACAGGCTGCCGCGGGTGTTCTTCAGCCCGTTCTTGGCTTCATTGCTGATCGGTGGGCGGGTTTTCCTGGTGGCGAAGTCGGCCGTCAGTCCGCCGCCCTGGATGACGAAGCCCGGCACGATGCGGTGAAAGATGGTGCCGTCGAAATGGCCGTCATCGACGTAGCGCAGGAAATTCTCGACCGTGACCGGCGCCTCCTTGGGGAACAGCTCCACCAGGAACTCGCCGTGTGAGGTTTCAAATCTGATCATCGCTGTCCTTCCGTCATGCGCTCGTGGCCGGCCAGATCGCGGTGCGAGCGTACGTGACGGAAGCCCGCGTCGACAAGCTCACGGCGCACGTCCGCGCCCTGGGTGGCGCCATGCTCGAGCAGCAGCCAGCCCTCGGGCGCCAGGTGCCGGGGCGCGCCGTGCACCAGAGTACGCAGGCTGCTGAGCGCATCCGGGCCGGGCGTCAGCGCCCGCGGCGGTTCGTGGCTGAGGGCGGCAGCTTTCAGGGCCGGGTCGTCCTGCGCGACGTAAGGCGGGTTGCTCACCAGCAGGTCGAAGCGCTCACCGAGGAGCGCCTGGTACCAGTCGCCGTGCCGCAATTGAACCCGGCTGAGCCCGAGCGCCGCCGCATTGACGCGCGCGACGGCGAGTGCGTCCACGCAGGCATCGCTCGCCACCACGTGCCAGTGTGGACGCTCGCTCGCGAGCGCGAGTGCGACCGCGCCGCAGCCCGTGCCCAGATCCGCCACGCGACCTTCGGCCGTCGGGCGCAGTGCCAGCGCCCGCTCCACCAGCAGTTCGGTTTCCGGGCGCGGGATCAGCACGGCCGGGGTCACTTTCAGGGTGAGCGACCAGAAGTCCCGGCAGCCCGTGAGGTAGGCCAGGGGTTCGCCGGCGGCACGGCGCGCGAGCAGACGCCGGTAGTGTTGGGTGCGCGACGGGTCGGGGAGCTCTTCCGGATGCGATTTCAGGCGTGCGCGCGCGACCGCCATGACGTGCGCCAGCAGCAGCTGCGCGTCCAGCTCCGCGCTTGCCGCAACCTCAGTGCCGGCGGGCGCGGCGCGCAGCTCTCGCACGCCCTCGGCCAGCAGCTCCGCCACGGTCAAATTCGCTGTCATGCACGCAACGTCCCTGCGCCCCGGTAAGATGGAGGGATGCCAAACATACTGTACCCGCCCCCGCGGCCGCAGTCCGTCGGGGAGATTCTGGATTCGGCTTTCCGGATTTTTGGCGCCACGCTGCTGAAGTGTCTCCCATACTCATTCCTCGCCGTAATCCTCGGCCATCTTACAACCATGTATGACCTCGCCAGCGGGCATCCGATAGTGCCAACGACGCTGGGCGCTCGACAGACTCACGATCCACTGTGGTGGACCCTGTGCGTCGTGGCCATATTCGCCACCGTGACACTGACCAACGCCGTGCTCCTGCGTCAGTATGCGCTCGCGACCGGGCGAGCTGCGGCGACCGGTACCGAGCTCTCGACCGGTGCGCGGCGGGTTCCGGGTGTCTTGCTGATCGCCATCCTGATGACACTGGCGGTTGTTGCGACCTTCATTCCGTTGTTAGCTGTCGTATCACTCATGAGTATTGGCTCGTCGACTCCCCCATCACCCGCTGCCATCTGGGCGATCGCCGGCCTGTGCGTACTGGCGTTGATTCCTGCCTCGTGGGTCCTGATCCGCTGGATCTGCGCACTCCCGGTGTACTTGCTAACCGATCGCGGTCCGGTGGCCAGCATGAGTCACAGCTGGCAACTCACCTCGGGTCACTTCTGGCGCCTGAGTGTCATCTATGCGGTGGGCATCGCGTTGATCATCGTTCTGTACGTGCTCTCGGGCGTGATCGGCGCTGTCGTAGCGTTATTGCTCGCGCACGGGGATGTTGCTGTAGTTACGGCAACGGGGGCCGTGGTAGTCACGCTGCTCGGGGCCGTGGTCACGCCCTTCTACAGTGCGCTGGTCCTTGCCGTCCTGGGCGACGTTTCGGTGCGCCGGGAAGGCGCCGACCTCGCGCAGCGCCTCTCGGCCCCCGCCCGATAGACATGAGCCGCTGGCTCCTGGCGCTCGTGCTTGCCGCCGCCGGGTCGCCGGGCGCAACCGCGCACGATGCGCTGAGCGCCATCGATGTGTGCCTCGCGCAGCTGGATCGTGGTCTTGACGTGGGCTATCAGCGCATTGCCGCGCGCTGCCCGGACCTCACGCCGAGCCTGATGCACAGTCAGTGGGCGGCCTGGCTGCCGCGCGACTGGAACCAGCCCGAGAACCTGCTCTCTGCCGACGGGCTCACCGAGCTGCGCACGCTGCTCGCCCGTGAACCGGCCTCCGCACCGCAGGGGCGTGCGCCGCGCGTCGCGCGGGTTGCCGAGATCCTCGCGACGCTCACGCAACCCGACCAGTCGCGCGGTGGCTGGTGGGCGCGTTTCAGGCAGTGGCTGCGTGAAGCGCTCACGCGGCCGCCGCAGCGCGCGGACCCGGGATGGTTGCGGCGCATGATCGCAGACTCCGGCCTGTCGCAGGCGGTCCTGGATGGCATCGTCTGGGGGGCGCTGGTGCTGGTAATGGTGCTGGCGGCTGCCGTGGTCATGAATGAGCTACGCATCGCGGGCATATTCAAGCGTCGGCACCCGGCGCCGCGCAGTGCGCGCGCCGCCGCACGCCAGGCTGCAGCGGTCACGCTCCAGGACCTGGAGCATGCGAGCCTGTTGCGGCAGCCGACACTGTTGCTGGAACTCATCACGGCCCGGCTCGGGGAGCAGGATCGGCTGCCGCCGGCGCGCGCGCTCACGGTGCATGAGCTGACGCGCGCCGCGCGCCTGCCCGAGGAGTCCGATCGCGAGCGGCTCATGGAGCTTGCGGCGGCGTGCGAGCGCCTGCGCTTCTCGGGCCGGGAACCGGCCCCGCTAGGCCTGGCCGCGGCGCTGGCGCGTGGACGTGAGTTGCTCGCGGCGCTGGACGCGTCCGTCGGGCATGCGCAGGGCGCAAGGTGAGCGCATGCGCGAGCGTCTGATCACACTCGCGTGTGCGCTCGGCGCGTTGTTGCTGTTCGCCGCGCTGTTCGTGCGCGGCGAGGGACTGGATTTGCGTCGCGTCGCGCTGCCCACCACCATCGAGCGCCACGGCAACGGACTGCTTGGCGCGATGAGCTGGCTCGAGGCGGAAGGCATCCGCACCCTCTCGCTGCGCGAGCGCTTTGATACGCTGGCGAAGCGCCGGGATCTGCCCCGTGCCGGGAACCTCCTGATCATGACCGTGCCGGTGGCGACGCCTTTCAGGCCGCAGGAAGCGCGTGCCCTGGAACACTGGATCCGGGCCGGCAACACGCTGCTGGTGCTGGCCGCCATGTCGGACAGCCCCGATTGGGGTCGGGGCGGACTCGGCGTTCACAACGACCTGCAACTGCTCACGGGTCTGGACTTCGAGAGCGTGCGCATCTCCGCGAGCCCGCAGAATGCGGCCGCGCGCCTGCTCGAGGCCGCGCGGGAGCTGGCGCAGCCGCAACGCGGCACGCTGGTTCCCAACCGACCCCACGCGTACCTGCGCGGAGTGAGCCGTGTGATCGCCTGGTCGGATTACCCGCCGCAGTCCTGGAGCGTGCAGCTGCCGCGGGATGGTTTTGTTCTTGCGCTCGCACACCAGAGCGAGACGGGGGAGGGCGTGTTGTGGATGCGACCCGCTGGCCCGGGAACCATCATCGTGAGCGGCTTCGGTTCGCTGTTCAGCAACCGCGCCCTGGCCGATGCCGACAACGCCCGTCTGCTGGCCAACATCGTGACCGCTACGGTGCGCGCCGAGGGCGCGGTGCTGTTCGATGATGAGCATCAGGGACTCGCCGCGGCCTACGATCCGGCCAAGTTCTACAACGACCCGCGCCTGTACGGCACTATCGGGGTGCTGGCGGTGGTGTGGCTCACGTGGGTGCTGGGCGGCACGCACCTGCGCCTGCCGGCGATGCGCATGCCGGCACCGCGGGAGGCGGAGCTGGTGCGTGCCACGGGAGGATTTCTGGCGCGAGTGCTGCGCCCGGCCGCCGCGGCGCGCCGCCTGTTCGAGCACTTCTTCCGCCGGCTTGCTGCACGCACGCACCGTGGAGCGCAAGGCGCGGGTCTGCCCTGGGAGTGGCTCGAGCATCATCCGCGCCTGAGGCGCGCGGACGTGCAGCAGCTCAGGCAGTGGTACGCGCAAGCCTACTCGGATCGACGCGTGCCGCTGACACGCCTGCATAACCTCATCGTTCGCACCGAGAGGCAACTCGCCGCGTGAGCGCAGCGATCCGTCAGCTTGAGGATCTCCTGTTGCGTGAGCTCGGGCGCGTCGTGATCGGAGCGCACACATCGGTGCGCGCGCTCACCGTTGCGCTGGTAGCGCGCGGCCACGTGCTGGTGCAGGGCGTGCCGGGGCTGGGCAAGACACTGCTCGCCAAGGCGCTCGCGCGTGCTCTGGGCGGTGAGTTCAAGCGCATCCAGGGCACCGCGGACCTCATGCCGAGCGACATCATCGGCGTGCACGTGTTCGACGAGGCGCAGCGTGCCTTCGTATTTCGCCCCGGACCGCTGTTCGCCGACGTGGTGCTGGTCGATGAAATCAACCGCGCCGGGCCCAAGACGCAGTCGGCGCTTCTCGAAGCGATGGAGGAGCGGCAAGTGAGCGTCGAGCGCGCCGCCTGGCAGCTGCCGCCGGACTTCCTGGTGATCGCCACGCAGAATCCGCGTGAATTCGAGGGTACCTATCCGCTGCCGGAGTCGCAGCTCGACCGTTTCATGCTGCGCATCGACATGGATTACCCGGCGCGCGAGGCGGAAGCCGACATCCTCACGCGCTACGGCGGGGTGCTGGCCGCCGGCCAGGCGGCGCTCGGGCAGATCGCGGTGCTCGAGCGGGCGCTGATCGGCGAGGCACGCGCGGAGGTCGAGAAGATTCATGTCGCCGAGGCGCTGGTGTCCTACGTGCTGGATCTGGCGCGCGCGTCGCGCGAGCACGCGCGCCTGACACTCGGCCTGTCGACGCGCGGGGCCCTTGCACTGCTGAAGGCCGGCCGCATTGCCGCCGGCCTGCGTGGCGGGGACTTCGTGACCCCCGACGATGTCAAGGAAGTGGCGGTGTCGGTGATGGCACACCGCCTGGTGCTGGCACCGGAAGCCGCGCTCGAGGGTGTCACTGACCTCGACGTCGTGCGCGCCCTGCTGTCCGAGACCCCGGTGCCGCGCTGAGCGCTCGCCCATGCATCTCGCCCACAGGGCCTACGTTCTGGTGCTGCTGAGCGCGGTCATGGGGATCGCCGCGATCTGGTCGAGTGAGCCTGGCGTTGCCGATCTGTGGCGCATCCCGGCGGGCCTGTTGTTGCTGGGGCTCGCGCTCGAGGGATGGGTCGTGCGGCGCATGCCGCTCGCGGTGCGCCTGGCCACCGCGCGGCGCGCCTTTCTCGGGCGGCCGCACGCAGCTGCCTTCGTGTTCGACAACGCCTTCGCCCGGCCGCTCGCGGTCGAATACGCACCGGCGCTGCCCACGGGCTTCGAACCCCTGGGGCAGGTGCGCCGCGTAACCGCGCCGGCGCACACCACGGTGCGCGATCCGGTGACGCTGTCGCCGGTGCGGCTCGGGCCGCAGGTGTGGCCGGCGCTGCCGGCGCGCGTGCTGGGTCCACTGCGGCTCGCGTGGTGGACCTGCGCCCTGCACCCAGAGCAACGACTGGTGGTGGCCCCCGATGCGCTGCGCACCGGGGTGCGCCCGCGCGGCCTTGCCGGCGGCGCGCGCCCGCGGCGGCTTGCAGGTGCAGGCGCGGAGCTGCACCAGCTGCGCGACTACGCACAGGGCGACCCGCTCGCCAGGATCGACTGGAAGGCGACGGCGCGCGCCGGCACGCTCGTCACCCGCGAGTTCAGCGAAGACCAGCATCTGGACATCCTGGTCGCCATCGACGCCGGCCGCTTCAGCCGCGTGCGCGCCGGGCCTCTGGATCGGCTGGGCCTGTATGCCAACCTGGCAGCGCGCTTTGCCGAGATCGTCACGCACCATGACGATCGCATCGGACTCGTGGTGTACGCCGACCGCGTGCTCGCCAGCTGCGCGCCCGCGCGCGGGCTCGCCGGGGTGACGCGCCTGCGCGGCGTGCTCGAGCAGCTGTCGGTGCAGGCGGCGGAGTCCGATCCTACGGCCGCCGCGGTGAGCATACGCACTCTGCTCAAGCATCGCGGACTCATCGTGCTGCTCACGGATCTCGACGACGCCAACATCGCCGATCAGCTCTCGCGAGCCGTGCGGCTGCTGTCCCCGCCGCACCTGCTGGTGGTGGCCGGGGTGCGCAGTGCAGAGATCGCCGCGCTGGCACAGGGCGAGGCGCGTGAGTGGCTGGACCCGTGGATCGCGCTCGCCGCCGCCGAGCACGAGACGCGCGCTGCCGCCCAGCGCCAGCTGCTGCAGCGGCTCGGCGCGCCGGTGGTGGCGGCGCCCGCGGAAGCGCTCGAGCAGGCGGTGTTCGCCAAATACGAAGCGCTGCGCCGCTCGCGGCGCGTGTAGCGGGGCGGTTACGGCGTCAGGGCTGCGGCCGGCCGGGCGCGCCGGCCAAACAGCCAGCCGGACAGCAGCGCGACCATGAACAGCCAGTAACCCGCGCCGATCGCGCCGCGCGCCCACGGCGGCACGCGCGGATCGGGCGAGACGTAACCCTCCAGGATCCCCGCTCCCACCAGCAGCAGCGCGCAGGCGATCAGGAGCTTGCCGGAGCGCAGCGCTGCGACCCGAAACGATTCGATGCGCCCGGCCTGCGCGGGACGGATGAGTGCCTCGCCCACCGCGGCTCCGGCGGCGCCCGACAGACACATGACCGAGAGCTCGACGCAGCCGTGCGCCACCATGAACGACAGCAGCTGCTGGCCCAACCCGTGCCGGCTCACGAACGCGAACACCGCGCCCAGCATCAAGCCGTTGAGTCCCAGGATATAAAGAGTGCCCAGTCCGAACAGGAACCCGGCGCAGTAGGCGAACAGGCTCACGACGATGTTGTTCGCCAGAATCTGCACCGACAGCACCGAGGAGGGCACGATGTTCAGCAACCCCTCCGTCCACAGCTGGCCGCGCTCCACGCTGGCGATCAG